>NZ_CAJPGQ010000002.1:0-391413 GCF_905339595.1 Burkholderia sp. BCC1977 | reverse complement strand
ACCTTCGCGACGCGCAGTGCGCTAAGCCGATGCAAGTGTCGTCCCGCCATGTCGTCCTCCTTTCCTACCCACAAAACCCAACCCGCTACCCATGTTTCATGGGGAGATTGTGCAGAGCCGTGGCGGAAGTCGCAAGCATGCCGTTACCCACAAATCGCTTTGAAATCAGCGACCTACGGCGCGTTTACGGAAGTCGCCGGAATGCGCGGGAAGCCTTGACTGGCGGAAGGCAGCCGGAGTCGAACCGACCCGGGAGTGTCTGACACCCCCAACTGGATTTGAAGTCCAGCCGTACCACCGGATACGAATGCCTTCCGCGGGGAAAAGAGCCCAAAGAGCCCGAAGAACCTGAAGAACCCAAAGAGCGAGAAGAACGTCGAGCGCCTACGCCTGTACACCCACCCAACCGCTGTCAGGCCGCAGGAAGTGAAGATCGCGGTGGAAGCGAGTATACCCAACCCGATCGAAGAACTCGAGAATCTGGATCGCACGCTTGCGGCCGAGCCCGGTCGCATCGCGAAACGTCGCCGCATCGAGCCCGTCGCCGCGCGTCGGCGCGAGATGCGCCACCAGCCCGGCCAGCTCGCGCACGACGTCCGCGTGATAGAACAGGTCGCGCACGACCTGATGCACGTCGCCGCGCCGCGCGAGCTTGCGCAGCAGCGTGCGCACGGCCTCCTCCGCCGCGCCCGTGTCGCGCGCCAGATCGCGAACCCACGGCGGCTCGAAGCGCCCCGCGTGAATCAGCGGCAGCAGTTGCTGCGCCAGCGCTTCCTCGCGCGCATCGAAACTCACCGAATGCGACGGCAGATGCAGCCACGGCCCGCTTCGCGCCACCGCGCCGCCCTCCACCAGCGCGTCGACCCGCGCGCGCCACAGCGCATCGCCGACGAGCGGCGCCGCCATCCGCCGCAGGCGCGCCGCATCGAGCCCCTGCTCGTCCGGCACGCGCTCGTGATACGCGCGCAGCGTGTCGATCGCCCGCGCCTGCAGCGCGTCCCAGTGCGCCCGCGCGATCACCGTGCCGTCGTTCGACGCGCGCTCGCGCTGGCCGATCGACAGTGCGTCGTCCGGCAACGCCAACGCGTCCGGCGCGAACCCCGTCAGGTGCGTGAGCGTCGTGCGTGCGATACCGAGCCGCGCCTGCGCGAGCAGTGCATCGAGCCGCCCTTCGTCGAGCCACGCCGCCAGCGCGTCGAGCCATGCGCGGCGCGCGGGCGTGCGACGCTTGCGCGCGGGACCGAACGGGTCGAGCACGCGACCGCCGCCGACGGTGCGCGTCGCCTGCGGATTGCGGACGATGAAGCGATCGCCCGGCAGCGCGAACACCGGTTCGTCGAACACCAGTTGCACGCGCATCGTCTGGCCGGCCGCCAGCGTATCGCCGTCGAGCAGCGCGACGTGCGCGACGCGATGCAGCGTGCCGAGATGCACGTGCAGCGGCGCCCAGTGCGTCAACGTGAGCCCCGCATCGGCCAGCAGCGTCAGTTCGACGTCGAGACGCGGCGACGTCGCGACGAGCCGCGCATCCGCGACGGTATCGCCGCGCTCGACGTCCGCCTTGTCGACGCCGGCCAGGTTCAGCGCGCAGCGCTCGCCCGCGCGGCCCATCTCGACCGCCCGGTTCTGCGCATGGATGCTGCGCACGCGCGCCGCGCCGCCGGTGCGCACGATCGCAAGCGTGTCGCCGGTCGCCACGCGGCCCGCGAACGCGGTGCCCGTCGCGATGGTCCCCTGCCCGGCCAGCGTAAACACGCGATCGACCGCGAGCCGGAACAAGCCGTCGTCGCGGCGCGCACGCCACGCGAGCGCCGCATCGGCGAGATGACACTTCAATGCGGCGACGCCCGGATCGTCCTCGCGGGTCGCGCAGGTTTCGAAGATCGGCGCGCCATCGAGCGTCGAGCCGTGCAGCCACGCGGCAATCTCGTCGCGCGCCGCCGACAGCCGTGCGGCGTCGACGCGATCGCACTTCGTCAGCGCGACCGCGCCATGCGCGACGCCAAGCAGTTGCAGGATCGCGAGATGCTCGCGGGTCTGCGGCATCACGCCGTCGTCGGCGGCGATCACGAGCAGCGCGAAGTCGATGCCGCTCGCACCGGCCGCCATCGTATGAATCAGCTTCTCGTGGCCCGGCACGTCGATCAGGCCGAGCACGTCGCCGTTCTCGAGCGGCGTATACGCATAGCCGAGTTCGATCGAGATGCCGCGCGCCTTCTCTTCCTTCAACCGGTCGGTATCGACGCCCGTCAGCGCCCGCACGAGCGTCGTCTTGCCGTGATCGATATGTCCCGCGGTACCGACGATCATGCAGCCGGCCCCGCGATCCGCACGCATTGCGCGACGAATGCCGCTTCATCGGCCGCTTCGAGGCAGCGCAGGTCGAGCCGCAGCGCATTGTCGGCGATGCGGCCGATCGCCGGACGCGGCCAGTCGCGCAGCCGCTTCTCGAGCTGCGCGAGTGCACGGCCGCCGCGCTTGCCGTCCGGCGTGCGCACGACGAGCCCGGCGCTCGGCAACTGGTCGACCGGCAGCGCGCCGCTGCCGATCTGGCTGAACATCGGCTCGACCTGCACATCGAAGCCGCTGCCGAGCGCGGCCTGCAACGCCGGACGCACGCGCTCGGCGGCCTCCGCGATCTCGCGCTGCGGCCGCGTCAGCAGACGCAGCGTGGTGAGCCGCTCGCGCAGGAATTCCGGCGCCTGGTAGAGCCGCAGCACGGGTTCGAGCGCGGCGAGCGTCAGCTTGCCGACCCGCAGCGCGCGCTTGAGCGGATGTTGCTTGATCTTCGCGACGAGCGCGCGATCGCCGACGATCAGGCCGGCCTGCGGCCCGCCGAGCAGCTTGTCGCCGCTGAACGTGACGAGGTTCGCGCCGGCCGCGACGGTTTCCTGCACGGTCGTCTCGCGCGGCAAGCCCCATTGCGACAGATCGGCGAGCGTGCCGCTGCCGAGATCGACGGCCACCGGCAGCCCGTGCTCACGCGCGAGCGGTGCGAGTTCGGCCAGCGTCACTTCCTTGGTGAAGCCGCTGATCGCGTAGTTGCTGCAGTGCACCTTCATCAGCATCGCCGTGCGCGGACCGATCGCGTCCGCGTAGTCGCGCAGATGAGTGCGGTTGGTGGTGCCGACCTCGCGCAGTTTCGCACCGGCACGGCTCATGATGTCGGGAATGCGGAATGCGCCGCCGATCTCGACCAGCTCGCCGCGCGACACGACCACTTCGCGTTTCGGCGCGAGCGCGGACAGCGCCAGCAACACGGCCGCCGCATTGTTGTTGACGACGGTCGCGGCTTCCGCGCCGGTCAGTTCGCACAGCAGATCGTCGATCAGGTCGTCGCGGTCGCCGCGGCGGCCGGTGCCGAGATCGAATTCGAGGTTGACGGGTTGCGTGAGCGCGTCGACCACCGCGCGCACCGCGTCGTCGGGCAACAGCGCGCGCCCGAGATTGGTGTGCAGCACGGTGCCCGTCAGGTTGAACACCGGGCGCATGGTGCCCGCGCTCTGCGCGGCCAGGATGCGGGCGACGGCAGCCGCGATGCGCGGCTCGTCGAGCGGCTCGGCCGCCGACGGATCCTGCTGAGCAACGGCGCGCCAGCGTTCGAGTTCGGCGCGCACCGCGTTCAGCACGCGCGTTCGGCCATAGTCGGCGAGCAGCGGCTGCAGCGGCGCCGACGTCAGCACGCGCTCCACCGACGGTACGCGCGCCAGGACGGCATTCAGTTCATTCAAACCCGGTTCGGTCACGTAATGGTGGCTCCATTTCCATGCGTGGCCGGCAGCCGGCTGCCGGCGCTCGCGCGCCCGCCCCGGCTGCCTGCCGTCACTCCGCTTCGCTCGACATGTCCGGCCACAGCAGCGGGTTCGGCGAACTGCGCTGGTAGCCGGCCTCGTTCATCAGCAGGTCGAGCGTGAGGCTCGCGAGATCGTCCGCCAGCGGCTCGAACTCGTAGTCCTTCTCCTGGTAGCCGATCTTGCGATAGGTCTTGCATTCGTCGCACGACTCGGCCTTGACGGCTTCGCTGCCGCCCTCGATCCCGTGGTAAGCGATGCCCTTGGTCGAGTCGCAGTGCGAACATTTCGTGCGCACCATGTGCCACTCGGTCGTGCACAGCCCGCACTGCAGGAAACGGTAGCCCTGGTACTGGCCGCCGACGCGCACGACGCTCGCGACCGGATGCGTGCCGCACACGGGGCACAGCCCCGGCTGGTCGAGATACGGGATGTCGGCCGGTGCCACGCGGCTCGCGAGATCGGTCCAGACGACCTGCAGCGCGGCCATCAGGAACGGCGCGGTGGCCGGGTCGACCTCGGCGAAGCGCAGCGCGAGGATCGCGTCGGCCTGCGCGTCGAGTTCGGCGGGCGCCATCAGGCGCAGCCGGTCGAGCAGCTTCGCGAGCGACGGATTGACGAGCCCGGCGCTTTCGACGCGGTCGAGCAGTTCGTACAGCACGGCCCGCCACTGCGGGTTGCGCTCGCCGTCGAGCGCCGGCACGAGCGGCATCGAATGCTGCTGCGCGCGCGCGATCGCTTCGGGCGACGGCAACGGCAGGTTCAGCGCCTGCAGCGTCGCGTGCTGCGCGTCGGCAACGGTCGCCATCAGCCGCAGGTAGCCGCTGATCGGGTTCAGGTCGGCAAGCTTGCGCAGCCGGGCGGCACGCGCGGCGAACACGGTGCCGCGCTCCGGCAGGCGAAAGCGCGGAATGGCCGAATGATCGAGCGCCGAGATCTCGGTCGGTTCGAGAATGCGTTGTGTCACGAAAATGTCATCCAAATAAACAAGCGCCGACGGGTCGGCGCTTCAGGCAGTTCCGACGGCTGACGGAGCGGCCCGCCGTGGCCGGCGTACCGCTCCGCTCCGGTGCGTTATTTCACGCTTTCACGGAACCACTTCGGGTGATGCTTGCGGGCCCAGCCCAGCGTGACGGTGCCGCGCACCATCGCCCCGATCGAGCCCTTCACCCACAACGCCGCGTAAATGTGCACGATGATGCTCGCGATCAGCACGAAGGCCGCCACGGCATGCACGACGGCCGCCGCGCGGATCAACCCGATCGGGAAGTAGAACGAGAAGTAGCGCCGCCAGATCACGATCCCCGACAGCAGGAGCAGCAGCAGGCACGCCACCAACGTGAAGAATAGCAGCTTCTGTCCGGCGTTATAGCGACCGACGGGGGGCAGCTTGTCTTCCTGGTTGGTCAGCACGTCGCCGATCTGCTTCAGCCATTGACGGTCGTCCGCATCGAGCGCGTTGTGATGCCAGAAGCGCACCACGAGAATCGCGAACGACACGAACATCACGAGACCGACGAACGGATGCAGGATCCGCGTCCACTGGCCGCCGCCGAACAGCGCGGTGAGCCAGAACATCGACGGATGGAACAGCGCGAGCCCGGACAGGGCGAGCAGCACGAACGTGATCGCGGTGATCCAGTGGTTCGTACGCTCGTTCGGCGTGTAGCGGACGATCAGGTTGGGGTCGTCGTGCTTCATTTTGCGTCCTCCTTGATGCGTCGCGCCTCGTCGCGGGCGGCGGCTTCCTCGTCCTCGCTGACCTCGTTCGGACCGACCCGCGTGTAGTGGAAGAACCCGGCCAGCGCGGTCAGCGCGAGGCCGGCGACCGCGAGCGGCTTCGCGATCCCCTTCCACAGCTTCACCATCGGGCTGATCGACGGATTGTCGGGCAGCCCGTGGTACAGCGACGGTTTATCGGCATGGTGCAGCACGTACATCACATGCGTGCCGCCGACGCCCTGCGGGTCGTACAGCCCCGCATGCTCGAAGCCCCGCTCCTTCAGGTCCTCGATCCGCTCGGCCGCGTGCTGCTTCATGTCCTCCTTGGTGCCGAACACGATCGCGCCGGTCGGGCAGGTCTTCACGCAGGCCGGTTCCTGGCCGACCGCGACGCGGTCGGAACAGAGCGTGCACTTGTACGCGCGATGATCCTTCTTCGAGATCCGCGGCACGTTGAACGGGCAGCCGGTCACGCAATAGCCGCAACCGATGCAGTTCTCCTCGTGGAAATCGACGATCCCGTTGTTGTACTGCACGATCGCGCCCGGCGACGGACACGCCTTCAGGCAGCCCGGATCCTCGCAGTGCATGCAGCCGTCCTTGCGGATCAGCCACTCGAGGTCGCCTGCCGGGTTCTCGTATTCGGCGAACCGCATCACCGTCCACGAGTGCTCGGACAGATCGGACGGGTTGTCGTACACGCCGACGTTGGTGCCGACCTCGTCGCGCAGGTCGTTCCACTCCATGCATGCCGTCTGGCATGCCTTGCAGCCGATGCACTTCGATACGTCGATCAGCTTCGCGACGCTCCCGGTCACCGGTTCGCGCACCGTGGGCGGTGGCGTCGTGGTGGCCGAGACGCGCTTGATATCCAGCGATTGCAATGCCATCTCTTCCCCCTTACGCCTTTTCGACCTTCACCAGGAACGACTTGAATTCCGGTGTGTACGAGTTGCCGTCGCCCACGGACGGAGTCAGGGTATTGGCGAGATAGCCGGGCTTCGTCAGCCCCTTGAAGCCCCAGTGCAACGGGACGCCGACCGTCTGGACCTTCTTGCCCTCGATCGTCAGCGGCTTGATCCGCTTCGTGACGAGCGCGACCGCGACGATGTAGCCGCGCTTGGACGACACCTTCACGCGATCGCCGTGCGCGACGCCGACTTCCTTCGCGAGGTCTTCGCCGATCTCGACGAATTGCTCGGGCTGGATGATCGAGTTCAGCCGCGCATGCTTGGTCCAGTAGTGGAAATGCTCGGTCAGCCGGTACGTCGTCGCGACGTGCGGGAACTCCGACACCTTGCCGAACGACGCGCGGTCGTCCGGGAACACGCGGGC
Source organism: Burkholderia sp. BCC1977 (assembly GCF_905339595.1). NCBI lineage: Bacteria > Pseudomonadati > Pseudomonadota > Betaproteobacteria > Burkholderiales > Burkholderiaceae > Burkholderia > Burkholderia sp. BCC1977. The sequence continues at coordinate 384,565 of NZ_CAJPGQ010000002.1, read as the reverse complement.
GGCCGGATTGTTCAGCGCCTGCGGGTTGTCAGGGTGCAGCGGGTTCGCCGCGAGCGGCGTCTCGAACGGCTCGTAGTGCTCGGGGAACGGACCTTCGTTCATCCCCGCGCGGGCGAAGAAGCGCGCGACGCCTTCCGGGTTCATGATGAACGGCCCCATCCCGTTCTCGGGCGGTTCGTCCGCCTTGAAGTCCGGGATGTCGACGCCCTTCCACGCGCTGCCGTTCCAGCCGATCAGCTTGCGGGTCGGGTCGAACGGCTTGCCGCTCACGTCGCACGATGCGCGGTTGTACAGGATCCGCCGGTTGGCCGGCCAGGCCCACGCCCAGTTCAGCGTCTGGCCGATGCCGGTCGGGTCGGAGTTGTCGCGCCGCCCCATCTGGTTGCCGGCCTGCGTCCAGGCGCCGCAGAAGATCCAGCAGCCGCTCGCGGTCGTGCCGTCGTCCTTCAGTTGCGCGAACGCGGCGAGCTGCTCGCCCTTCTTCACGAGCGTCTTGGCCGGATCCTTCGGGTCGGGCAGATCGGCGAGCGCACGGCCGTTGAACTCCATCGCGAGCTCTTCGGGTGTCGGGCTTTCCGGGTTCGCATACGGCCAGGTCAGGTTCACGATCGGGTCCGGATACTTGCCGCCGTCCGTCTGGTACATCTTGCGCATGCGCAGGAACAGCCCCGACATGATCTCGAGGTCGCTCCTCGCCTCGCCCGGCGGCTCCGCGCCCTTCCAGTGCCATTGCAGCACGCGGCTCGAACTGACGAGCGAGCCGTTTTCCTCCGCGAAGCACGTGGTCGGCAGACGGAACACCTCGGTCTGGATCTTCGACGCATCGACGTCGTTGTAGTCGCCGTGATGCTTCCAGAACTCGGACGTCTCGGTCGCGAGCGGATCCATGATCACGAGCCACTTCAGCTTCGCGAGGCCCGCGGCCGTCTTCACCTTCGACGGCGCCGCCGCGAGCGGGTTGAAGCCCTGGCAGATGTAGCCGTTCATCTTGCCGGCATTCATCAGCTCGATCACCTGCAGCAGGTCGTACTGCTTGTCCAGCTTCGGCAGGTAGTCGTAGGCCCAGTTGTTCTCGGCGGTCGCCGCATCGCCCCACCACGACTTCATGAAGCTGACGTGGAAGGCCTTGTAGTTCTTCCAGTAGCTCAGCTGGTTCGGCCGCAGCGGCAGCTGCACACGCTTCTTGAGGTAGCCGTCGAAATCCTGCTCGGCCTGCATCGGCAGCGTCATGTAGCCCGGCAGCAGGTTCGACATCAGCCCGAGGTCGGTCAAGCCCTGGATGTTCGAGTGGCCGCGCAGCGCGTTCATCCCGCCGCCGGCGATGCCGATGTTGCCGAGCAGCAGCTGCACCATCGCGCCGGTGCGGATCATCTGCGCGCCGATCGAGTGGTGGGTCCAGCCGAGCGCGTACAGGATCGTGCCGGCGCGGCCGGGCACGGCCGTCGTCGCGAGCATTTCGCACACTTTCAGGAATTTCTCCTTCGGCGTGCCGCACGTCTGCTGGACCATGTCCGGCGTATAGCGCGCGTAGTGCTGCTTCAACAGGTTGTACACGCAGCGCGGATGCTGCAGCGTCGGGTCGACCTTCACGAAGCCGTCGTCGCCGCGCTCGTAGTCCCAGCTCGATTTGTCCGGGTACGCGTGTTTCTCCGCGTCGTAGCCGGAATAGATGCCGTCGTTGAACGCGAAATCCTCGCGCACGATGAACGAGAAGTCCGTGTAGTTCTTCACGTACTCATGCTGGACCTTGTCGTTCGTCAGCAGATAGTTGATGACGCCGCCCAGGAAGACGATGTCGGTGCCGGTGCGGATCGGCGCGTAGTAGTCGGCCACCGAGGCCGTACGCGTAAAGCGCGGGTCGACGACGATCAGCCGCGCCTTGCGGTGCGCCTTCGCCTCCGTCACCCACTTGAAACCGCACGGATGGGCCTCGGCTGCATTGCCGCCCATCACGAGAATCACGTCCGCGTTCTTGATGTCGACCCAATGGTTCGTCATCGCTCCACGGCCAAACGTCGGGGCAAGACCTGCCACCGTCGGGCCATGTCAGACACGCGCCTGATTGTCGAATGCGAGCATTCCCAGACTGCGGACCGTCTTGTGCGTGAGATAACCGACTTCGTTGCTGCCCGCCGACGCGGCCAGCATGCCGGTGGTCAGCCAGCGGTTGACCTTCGCGCCGTCTTCCGCCGTCTCGACGAAGTTCGCGTCGCGGTCGGCCTTCATCAGCTTCGCGATCCGGTCGAGCGCATCGTTCCACGAGATCGGTTCCCACTTGTCCGAGCCGGGCGCCCGATACTCGGGGTGCGTCAGGCGGTTCGGGCTGTGGATGAAGTCGATCAGGCTCGCACCCTTCGGGCACAGCGTGCCGCGATTGACCGGATGGTCGGGATCGCCTTCGATATGGATGATGCTCGGCTGCGCGTTCTTCGCGCCGTCACCGAGGCTGTACATCAGGATGCCGCAACCCACTGAGCAATAAGGACAGGTGTTGCGCGTTTCGACGGTGCGCGCCAGCTTGTACTGTCGGACCTCGGCGAGCGCTTCCGTCGGAGAAAAGCCCATCAGGGCAAGACTCGAGCCGGCAAGCGACGTGGCCGTCACCTTCAGGAACTGGCGCCGGGACATTTGTAGCATGATGGTCTCGGCGTTTTTGTGGGGTGGGGTGAAACTGAAAGGAATTATAGACAGTTCAAGCAACTATGATCGAATCCTCGGATCAATACTGATTTGTCTGATCCAGCAAGATCCTGCGTTCAACGCCCAACCGAACCCTCATGAAACGACAGATCACGTCCGAAGCCACCCGTCTCGCGCAACAACAGGCCAACTGGGCACTCAACGCGTTCAAGCGCTTCTCCTCCGACCGCTGCTCGGCGATGGCCGCGAGCATCGCGTTCTTCTCGGCGTTCTCGCTCGCGCCGACGCTCGTGATGGTGATCGCCGTGGCCGGCTGGTTCTACGGCGACGACGCCGCGCGCGGCCAGGTGTTCGAGCAGGCACACCAGTTGATCGGCGACGATGCGGCGGCCAGCATCCAGACGATCGTGCAGAACGCGCATCGCGCGGGCCAGCGCGGCGGCATCGCGACGCTGATCTCGTTCGCCGCGCTCGCGCTCGGCGCGTCGGCGACGTTCGCGTCGCTGAACACCGCGCTGAGCGTGATCTGGCCGAGCACGGAAAACCGCTGGTCGAGCATGCTCGGGCTCGTGCGCGTGCGGCTGGTTTCGTTCGGGCTCGTGCTCGGCGTCGCGTTCCTGCTGATCGTGTCGCTCGTGCTCGATACCGCGATCACGTTCGTCGGCACCTGGCTGCTCGGCAATTCACCGTACGTCGCGATCACCAACCTGCTGCAGTTCTTCGTCGGCATCGCGGTGCTCGCGGGCGCGTTCGCCGCGCTGATGAAGTTCCTGCCCGATGCGCGCGTCGCATGGCGCGACGCGATGATCGGCGGGATCGTGTCCGCGATCCTGTTCTCCGGCGGCAAGAAGCTGTTCGCGCTGTATCTCGCGCATGCGGGCACGGCCAGTGCGTTCGGCGCGGCCGGATCGTTCGCGGTCCTGCTGATGTGGCTGTACTTCTCGGCGGCCGTGCTGCTGCTCGGCGCGGAGTTCGCGGCCGCGCGCGGCGATGCGCATCGCCACAACGGCAACGGCAACGTCGCGGCCGTGTCCACGCCGGCGGATCGCGCCGCCGATCGCGCAAGCGGCAACTGATCCCCACCGATCGCCTCGAACGCGGCCGCGCGGCGCGCGCGCCGCATCACCGCCCTACGCTACAGCCTTCCTTTCCGCAACCACCCGCCCGCCGCGCGTTGATGCACGTTGATGCGTTCCTTGCATCAGCGCGCGATGCATGCTGCAACGGCAAACGTTTGCATGCCTCGATTTCCGTGCGCCAACCGGCGAAACCTGCCCTTTCGCTGCCGAACGCACCAACTGTTGCAACAATCGCAGCGCAGCAAATGTCAACTATTTCAAAAAGAGGAACAGTCCTTGATGTGCTTGATATATATAGACTTTTTCTCGCTGTTACCTTTTCGAGACACTTTATTTTTTAAGCTTTCTTGCATGTATGGCACTGAGCTATTCTCCAATCCGCAACAAATAACGAATGACGAATCATTTGCGTGGAGATACTCAACGATGAAGAAACTCGCTCTCTCGACCCTCTCGCTCGCCCTGCTGGGCGCCGCTGGCGCTGCTCACGCTCAGTCGAGCGTGACGCTGTACGGTGTGATCGACACGTCGATCGCATGGGTTCACGGCAACGACGGCCAGGCCAACAACTCGTGGCAAATGCTGTCGGGCAACCTGCAAGGCAGCCGTTGGGGCCTGAAAGGTGCTGAAGATCTCGGCGGTGGCCTGAAGGCGATCTTCCAGTTGGAAAACGGTTTTGATCCGGGCACGGGCCACCTGAACCAGGGCGGTCGCATGTTCGGTCGTCAGGCATACGTCGGCCTCGAGAGCAACCAGTACGGTACGCTCACGCTCGGCCGCCAGTACGACCCGCTGGTCGACCTGGTCCAGGCAGTCACGGCTGACAACTACTTCGGCAGCGTGATGGCAACGCCGGGCGACGTCGACAACAACGACAACTCGCTGCGCGTCAGCAACGCAATCAAGTACACGTCGCCGGTCTGGGCAGGCTTCCAGGTCGAAGGCATGTACGCCCTCGGCGGCGTTGCAGGCAAGACGGGCTCGGGCCAGACGTGGTCGGTCGCTGCTGCGTACAACAACGGCCCGGTCGGCGTTGCAGCAGGCTACTTCTACGCAGCCAACCCGTCGCCGACGACCACGCCCGTGCGCGGCGGCTGGGGCTCGACGACGTCCGACAACATCATCGACGGCCCGATCAACTCGGGTTACGCAACGGCGAAGTCGATCGCCATCGCGCAAGTCGCAGGCCAGTACGCACTCGGCCCGGTGACGTTCGGCCTCGGCTACAGCAACGCACAGTACAAGCCGGACGCATTCTCGGGCTTCGGTTCGACCGAAAAGTACAACACGGGCCGCGCGTTCGTGACGTACCAGGTCACGCCGCCGCTGCTGCTGGGCCTCGGCTACTCGTACACGAAGGCAAGCGGCGACACGAACGCGAAGTACCACCAAGTCGGTATCGGTGCGGACTACTCGCTGTCGAAGCGCACGGACATCTACCTGGTCGGCGCATACCAGCACGCGAGCGGCACGCAGCTCGTCGACGGCGTGCAGCAGACCGCGCAAGCGTCGATCGCTTCGTACGGCTTCGCCGGCAAGAGCTCGGCCGAACTGGTCGCACTCGGCATTCGCCACAAGTTCTAAGAAGTACGTTTCCGGTGTGCATGGCGTCTCCGACGCCATGTCGCCGAACTGCAAAACCAGTCATCGGTTTCGGCCGTGGCTGGTTTTTTTTCGTCCGTTGCCGGCGCCGCCGTGGCGAGCGGCGACCGTGGCCGGGACTCGGGTATGGCAACCGGCCACGAGCGGCGCCTGGGCCGCCTGTCGAGCGCAGGAAGCCTGTCCGGAGGCATCCGGATACCCGTCACTGTCCGACGGCGGCATACGGCCGGTCAGGCGCACGCCGCCCCGGCCGCCACCGCGCCCCGCCATATCACCCCTGACGCGTGACAGGAGGTTCCGGCGTCGCAACGGACGCATGTCCGTCCGCCCTGCCGATTTCGATACCGCGACGCGAAGCACTATGCTTCGACGTGTCGATTTCGACAGGCTTCGTCCGTCGTATCGATGGCGGCACGCGGATTGCGCCGCTCCTCACCGACACCCGACAGGAGACGCTCCATGACGATTCAGAAGATCACGCCGTTCCTCTGGTACGCGACGGAAGCCGAAGAAGCCGCGGCCTTCTATGCGGGCATTTTCCCGAACTCGCGCGTCGTGCGCGTCACGGCGGTCGCCGGCACCGGCGGCACCCGGATGGTCGAGTTCGAGCTGTTCGGGCAGCCGTTCATCGCGATGAGCCACCCGCGCACCGAGACGTTCAACCACGCGATCTCGCTGATGATCAGTTGCGGCGACCAGGCGGAACTCGACCGCTACTGGAGCGCGCTGCTCGACAACGGCGGCACGGCCGACGGCTGCGGCTGGCTGCGGGACCGCTTCGGCGTCTCGTGGCAGATCGTCCCGGACGCACTGATTCCGATGATGGCCGACCGCGACGCGGTCAAGGCGGCGCGCGTGGCCGCGGCCATGATGCAGATGACGAAGTTCGACGTCGCCGCGCTGCAGGCCGCATACGCCGGCACGGCGGGCTGACGAAGCCACGAGCGCGGGCGCGTCCTTCGCGGGGCATCGGCACGTCGGTGGAACCCGTGCGATCGGCGCATGACCGCAGCCGTCGACGGGATTGCATCGCGCCGCGACGCAATCGCAGGCCGCGACCGTTCGCGCGCCACTACGCCGACAGCATCGCTTCGACGATCCGGCGCGCGTAGCGCACGAATGCGGCGACCGGTTCGCCGGACAGCAGCGCATCGTCGCCGTCACCATCGCCGCGCAGATAGACGGCACGCGCGGCCGACAGAACGGGCCGGTACGCGTCGGGCAGGCGTTCCAGCACCCAGGCCGCGGCGACGTCCTTCGGCGCGATCCTGCCGGTCGCGGCGCTGTACCAGATGCGTGCGAGCGCGAGCACGACGTTGCATTCGTCGCCGCGCCAGTCCGGCTCGGCGTGCCACTGCGCAACGGTGGCGAGAAGCGCGGCGGCGAAGTCGCGCGCGGGCACCGCGTCGAACCACGCGGCCGCGCGCGGCCCGCGCAGCGCAACGTCGTGCTGCCGCACCTTCGTCAACAGAATCGCCGGATCGTGATCGACGCACGCCGGCTCGACGATGCCCGCGCGCAGATCGCGGCGCAGCCATTCGCCGAACGGCAGCTCGCGCCGGGCCGGATAACGCCACGGCACGACGTCGCCGCGCACGACGACGGTCACTTCCAGCGCGCGCATGTGCGCCACGCTCCCCGGCGGCGCGGACACGTCGAGCAAGTCGAGCATCAGCGCGCGTCGCACCGCTTCGCCCGGCGATGCGGCAACCGTCACCAGCAGGTCGATGTCGCTGCGCGGTTTCACCCCGCCGTCGAGCGCCGAGCCGAACAGATGCATCGCCTGCAGCGTGGTGCCGAGATGCCGTTCGAGCGCGGCGCACGCGGCAGCCACCTGGTCGGCGATCCCGGCGGGTACGGTCGCGGCATTCATGACGCGAGACCCGCGCGCAACGTGCGGCGATGCAAAGCGGCGCGTCGGCGCGAACGCGACGATCCGGCCATCCGCGCAAGCGGCCCGCGGTACCGGATATGCATTCCGTCACACCGCATCCGCGCGGCGCGACGCCGAAGCCGCTGCGTGATTTGCGCACCAATAAAAATCCCCGCACGCTTTCGCGTGCGGGGATCGTCGGACTTCGCAACGGCCGCCGACATGCATTCGGCGGCCGTTACGCGGCATTACGCAGCCGCGTCCTTCAGCTTCTTCAGCGCACGTGCCTTCACGCGCACGCTGGCCGGCTTTGCCGGGAACCAGCGCTCTTCGCCCGTGAACGGATCCTTGCCGAAGCGCTTCTTCTTCGCCGGCACGACTTGCGCCGTGATCTTCAGCAGACCCGGCAGCGTGAACTCGCCTGCGCCCTTCTTGTGAACCGAGCCCAGCACGACGTTCTCGAGTGCGACGAGCACTGCCTTGACCGCCTTCACTTCGACAGCTGCGCGCTCAGCGATGTGCGTTGCGAGCGATGCCTTCGTGAACTTGTCCTTCAGCGGCGTCGGAGCGGCCGGTGCTGCCTTCGCGACAGCCTTCTTTGCCACTACTTTCTTCGCGGGCGCAGCCTTTTTGGCAGCCACTTTCTTGGTGGCCGGTGCGGCAGCCTTCTTGGCCACCTTTTTTGCGGAAGTCGCCATGTTTCTCCTACCAGGTGTGGTCGTTGGATACACGAAGCGTGCAACGCGCGCGCTTCAACGCCGGATTCTACAAGCGCCGTGACGCTTCGTGCAGTACTTTTATGCGTTTTCGCGGGGTTTCCCGCAGGTTTTGTTGCGCGTGACCGACTTCAACGACGCTCGAGCATCGAAAAACGCCTTCACGTATACGTCGAAACGCGTCCGAACGCGAATTACGTTCGATATTTGCGCACCTATACTGACCTCGCTCAGTGCCCCGGATGCCTTCATGCGCGAAGTCAGATACGTCAAAGGACTCGACGGCCTGCGAGCCATCGCCGTCATCCTCGTTTTCCTGTCCCACAAGGGCCACGTCCTCGCTGTCGACGTGGGCAAGCTCGGTGTGTGGACGTTCTTCTTCATCAGCGGATTCCTGATCGTCGGCGAACTGCATCGCAACCGTCAGGCGATCGAGTGCGGCACGATGACGCGCCGCCATGCGTTGGCGCTGTTCCTCGCGAAGCGCGCGCTGCGGATCTTTCCCGTCTACTACCTGCTGCTCGCCGCGCTCGCGATCGCGCACGCGCTGTTCTACCAGCGCGGCGTCAATCTCGGGATCGCGTGGCACGCCGCGTTCCTGTCGAATTACTGGATCGGCGTCGTCAAGGACGGCTGGCCGGGCTCCACGTCGCACTTCTGGAGCCTCGCGGTTGAGCAGCAGTTCTATCTGATTGCACCGCTCACGCTGCTCGCGGTGCCGGCCGCGCGCCACGTCGCGCTCGGCATCGCGGCCGTCGCGCTGTGCGCGCTCGCCCATCTCGCGCTCTACGCCGTCGACGCATCGCCGGTGCTGATCTACGCATTCTCCCCGTGGAATTTCGCGCTGATCGCGCTGGGCGGCGTCGGTGCGATGGCGCTCGGCGATCGCGGCGCGGCCGTCGTCCGCCGCATTCCGCCCGGCTGGCTCGGCGCCGCCGGCGTCGCGTTCTTCCTCGCGCTGCCCGCGTTCACGACGCTGCCGGACGTCGTCACGGGGCTCGCGGATCTCGGCCTGTCCGCGTCGCTCGGCGCGCTGCTGCTGTGGATCGTCACCGAACCCGACCACCCGGCCGTGGCGCTGCTCGACTGGGCGCCGCTCGTCTATCTCGGCACGATCAGCTACGGCTTCTACCTGTTCCACAACCTGATTCCGGCGCGTTTCGGCGAGATGCCAACGCTGCTCGCGCACGTGCCGATGCCCGGAATCGTCAGGGACGTGCTGCCGGAACTGCTGCAGTTCACGCTCGCCGTGCTGCTCGCGCATCTGTCCTGGCGCTATCTGGAAAGGCGCCTGCTCGACTTCAAGAAGCCGATCGCCGCGCTGCTGGCCCGGTACTTCGTCGCACGGCCGGGCACGTCGCCACGCTGAGAAGGAAACCGGGACGGTTACGTCGCCGCGCTGAACGGGACACCGGGACGGACACGGCGCAACCGGAAAATGTGCGTCGGCGCCGGCGATGCCACGCGCCGAGATGGTGCGGCCATCAGTCCGAGACGCGCGTTACAGCGGCGGACAAACGCGGACAAACGCTCCCCTGCGGCACGGGGATGCGCCATCGACCGCCCTTGCGAATCGACGCGCCGACCCGGCATCGACAGCTATCGCACCGCCCAACCGTCGTTCATCAGGCCGTACGCGGCCGACGCGTCGTCACCGGTTCACGGCCACGGTGCCCGGGATCCGACGCGCACGCGAGCCGGCATCGCCGCCCGGCGACAAACCGGAATCGTCGCGCCCGCACCCGTCGAACCCGTCCGGATTCAGCACCAAGGATTACCCGCCACCCCACGCTTGCGCATCGCCCGTCCGCCCGCAAAAAAGCCCCGACGCACAAGGCAGCCGGGGCCAACGGAACAACCACCACCTGAAACAACGGAGCAGCGCGGCTGCTTATGCGACAGCAGCCAGCGCGGGCAGGCAGGTACGCAGGTACGCCTCGAATTCGCGGCTCACTTCCGGATGCTGGAGCGCGAGTTCGACGGTCGCCTTGAGGTAGCCGATCTTGCTGCCGCAATCGAAACGCGTGCCGTAGTAGCGATACGCGAGCACCTGTTCGTTCGCGAGCAGCGACTGGACGGCGTCGGTGAGCTGCAGCTCACCGCCCGCGCCCGGCTTGAGCCGGCGCAGGTGATCGAAGATCGTCGGCATGAACACGTAGCGGCCGACCACGCCGAGGTTCGACGGCGCGTCTTCCGGCGCCGGCTTCTCGATGATGCCCGACAGCTTGATGATGTCCTCTTCCCACTCGCGGCCTTCGATGACGCCGTACGAGCGGCTGTCCTCGCGCGGAATCGTCTCGACCCCGATCACCGAGCTGTGATAGTGGTCGAACACGTCGACGAGCTGCTTGAGCACCGGCTGTTCGCCGTGCAGCAGGTCGTCGGCGAGAATCACCGCGAACGGCTCGCCGTGCACGAGCTTTTCCGCGCACAGCACCGCATGGCCGAGACCGAGCGCTTCCGGCTGGCGCACGTAGAAGCAGTTCACGTGGCTCGGCTTGATGCCGCGCACGAGTTCGAGCAGCTTTTCCTTGCCGCGCGCCTCGAGTTCGGCCTCGATCTCGTACGACTTGTCGAAATGATCCTCGATCGCGCGCTTGCTGCGCCCGGTCACGAAGATCATCTCGGTGATACCGGCGTTGATCGCCTCCTCGACCGCGTACTGGATCAGCGGCTTGTCGACGACAGGCAGCATTTCCTTCGGGCTCGCCTTCGTTGCCGGGAGGAATCGCGTGCCGAGACCGGCAACGGGGAACACGGCCCTGGTGACTTTCAACATGTTCGCATCCTGATTGCGTTGACTGCGCCGCGTCGCTGGGCGACCCGGCGCGATTGTTTTCCGAACGGCATATCGAGAACCGGCGGCACGGCCAATTCCACTCCGCTCATTTTCGATATGGACAGATTGCCCATGTTTCCGGAAAAGAGATAATCCGCGAACCCGGTCGATATTGCCGAACCCGGCGCCGAGGCAGAAACAAATTACCGATTTTCCGGATACAAATTCTTACGATTCGAATTCTTCGATATACGGGACGCCGCCCCGCTCGAGACCCGGGCGAATCGGCTCGTTCTTCAGCGCCTCGCGGTACGCCGACAGCACGGCCATGACCAGCAGTACTGCCGCGCTCGCGATCCAATGCATGTCCATCTTGCCGCTCCTTGCATCAATCAACTGGAGCTTCAAACTATCAGAAAAAAATCGGCAAATAATTGTGGCGGCGGCGAAACCGCTTTCAGACCGGAATAAAACCGCCATCTGAAATACCATTATTTCCCGGCGAGATTTTTTTATTCATTCGATCGAATTCTTGCGCATTACGATTGGACCATCCCCTTCATCCGTCGCAAGGAATCGAATCGCATGCAAGCTTTCAGCGGATCGTCTTTGACCGCGCCGCCCGTCGCCGACCACAAGGAACACGTGATCGACGCGATGCGCGGGTTCGCGGCGCTGCTCGTCGCCTATTTCCATTGCCGCCAGGTCGTCTGGGTCGGCATGCAGAGCTTCCATCACGCTTACGGTCACGCCCTGAACCCGAGCGTGATCGCCGGCTACCTGACCTTCCCGTTCGCGTGGGGATCCGCCGGCGTGCCGATCTTCTTCGTGATCAGCGGCTACTGCATCCACCGCAACGCGGCGCTCAAGCTCGCGGCCAACCCCGCGTACCGGCTCGACGCGCCGAACTTCTGGGCGCGCCGCTTCGCGCGCATCTACCCGGTGCTGCTCGCCGCGCTGCTGTTCACGTTCGCGATGGACGCGGTCAGCCTGCAGATCGCGCCGGTCAGCCACAAGATCCGCGATGTCGGCATCACCGCGTTCCTCGTGAACCTGTTCTCGCTGCAGGGCGTCGCCGGCTACACGTACGGGTCGAACGGCGCGTTGTGGACGCTGTCGCTCGAAGTGCAGTTCTATGTGATCTACCCGCTGCTGTTCGCGCTGCGCCGGCGCATCGGCATGCCGGCCATCGTGGCGAGCGTCGCGCTCGTCAACGTCGCGTCGGCGTGGCTGCTCGAACGGCACGACCTGCAGTTCTTCACGTCGTACTGGCTGTCCTGGACGGTCGGCGCGTGGATCGCCGACGTGCGCGCGCAGCCGGCGCGCGGCGCGGCCGCCGTGCCGTCGCGCGCGTGGTATCTCGCGGCCGCCGTGCTGCTGGCCGCGGGCTGCGGCGCGTTCCATTTCGGCCAGTACGGCGCGTTCCAGCTGTGGGCGGCCGGCTTCGCGTGCTTCCTGTACCGCGCGCTCGCCTGCCCGCCGCGCCCGACGCCGCTGCTGCGCGTGCTCGGCTGGTTCGGCGACTTCAGCTACTCGCTGTACCTGATCCATCTGCCGCTGTTCGTCTGTCTCGGCTCGGTGCTGTTCCACTCCGAACTGCAACTGTCGATCTGGCCGTCGATCGCGTTCATGGCCGCCGCGATTCCGGTCGCCTACGTGTTCTACCGGCTGTTCGAACGCCCCGCGATGACGTGGTCGGCCAGCCTGAAGCCGGCGCGCACCGCCCGCGTCGTCGCACCGGCAACCGAACGGGCCGTCTGAACGGCGCCGTTCGCGCGCTCACGGCCCCCGCCCGGCGTCAGGCCGCGCGGGGGCCTTTTCATGGGCAGGACGGTCGCGAGGATGCATGTGCGCGGCGGGGCGCGGCGGGTACGACGTACCGAAGTGCGTAAGCCGCGGCGTCATGCGCGGCCTGGGCGGCTGCACGACCGTCGCATCGCCCAACCCCTCATTCGATCCACGGCAGGACCACACAGCGCCGCTCCTGGCGTCCCACGAAGCGATTCCGGTCCGGGCGGCGGCCGGATTCACGCACGCCGCGACGCATCGCGCCGCCGCCCGACCGCATCGTCGTTGCGGCCCCGATCCTGCGACCGAGTCCCGCCCGGATTCCGCCGCTCACGCAATCGCTCGCCTGTGCGCAGGCGACGGATTCGTAACGTGCGGCGCGCCCGGCGCGCGACAGGCTCGGCTCCGCCCAAAACGCAAAGCCCCCATGCAGCGCAACGCCGCATGAGGGCCGGGTTCCGCCGGTTCACGGCGACACGCTTCGCGCGCCGCCGCCGGCTGCCACCTACCGCTTCTTCGCCTTCGCGGCCTTCGCCGTATCCGCGAGGATCTTCTCGACCCGCTCCACATAGGTTTCGGTGCCGAACCGGCGCACCGCGGTCGCCCGCCCGCTCACGACCAGCCGCTCGCGCAGCGCGGCGTCGTGCTGCAGCCGTCCCAGCGCGTCGGCCAGCGCGGCCGCGTTGCCCGGCTCGCACAGCAGCCCGTTTTCACCGTCCTCGATGATCTCGACGACCCCGCCCGCGCGGGCCGCGACCACCGGCCGCCGCGCGAGCATGCCCTCGACGATCACGCGCCCGAACGGCTCCGGCGTGATCGACGTATGCGCGACCACGTCGACCGCCTTCATGCACGCGGCCACGTCGCGCTGGAAGCCGAGGAAATGGACGCGGTCGTCCATCCCGTGACGCGCGACGATCTCGTGCAGCTGCGCCGCGTAGTCGTCCTCGCCGAACAGCGGCGCGCCGACCAGCACCACGTGCAGGTCGGGATGGCGTGCCGCGGCCTCCAGCAGCAGATGCTGCCCCTTCCAGTGCGCGAGGCGGCTGAACGAGCCGACCAGCCAGGCATGCTCGGGCAGCCCGAAGCGCGCGCGCAGCGCGGCCTGGCTGGCGTTATCCAGCGCGTCGAACGGTTCGGCCGAAATGCCGTTGAACACGACGTCGACGTGCTGCGGCGTGAAGCCCGTCAGCGCACGAAATGCCTGCGCGGACGCGTCGGAATTCGCGATCACGCGCGTGACGCCGAACCGCGCGCAGTACTTGATCGCCATCAGCTGCTTGCTGCCGAAGTGATCGCCGCTGACGATGTCGCGCAGGTGCCAGACCACCGGCTTGCGCGCGAGCCGCCCGGCCAGCGCCGCGACCACCATCGCGCGCTGCGTGTTCGCGTAGATCACCTCGGCGCGGCGTGCGCGCCGTGCGACGTCGCGCACGAGCGTGTAAAGCTGCTTCAGCGCGCCGGCCGACACGCCGCCCTGCTTGCGCACCCCGGCGAGCGCGCCCTGGTCGAGCACGTCAACGCGCGCGCCGATCTCGTCGAGCGCCGCGCGGAACGGGCCGTCGTCGAACAGCAGCACGTCGGCATTCGCGCGCATGTGCTTCATGATCTCCAGCAGCGACAGCTCCGCGCCGCCGAGCACGCCGCTCTGGTCCAGCACGAGCGTCGCCGGGCCGCGCGCGGCCGGCATCGGCGCGACGGCCGTGCCGCGCTGCGCGGTCGCGCCGGGCAGCGCCGCCTCCACATAGTCGAGAAAGCGCCGCCGGAACGTGTCGGCGGAGAACCGCTCCGCATTCGCGCGGCACGCGTGCGCCGAAAAGCGCTGCGGCGCGCGCTCGAAATCGTCGACCGCCGCGACGATCGCGTGCGGCGTCTGTTCGTCGAAGAACAGCCCGGTCGGATTCGCGTGCGAGCGCGGTTCGAGCACGGTCTCGAGCGCGCCGCCCTTGCCGTACGCGATCACCGGCGTGCCGCATGCCTGCGCCTCGACCACCGAGATCCCGAAATCCTCCTCGGCCGCGAACACGAACGCCTTCGCGCGCCGCATCCGGTCGTGCAGCACCGCGAACGGCTGGTAACCCATGATCTCGACGTTCGGGCCGGCCTTCGCGCGGATCTTCTGCATCTCCGGGCCGTCGCCGATCACGACGAGCTTGCGCTCCGGCGTGCGCGAGAAGGCCTCGACGATCAGGTCGATCTTCTTGTACGGCACCATCCGCGACGCGGTCAGGTAGAAATCGTCCTTCACCTCGTTCAGCGAGAAGCCGTCCACGTCGACCGGCGGGAAGATCACCGCCGCGTCGCGGTGATAGACCTTGCGGATGCGCCGCGCGATGAACGCGGAGTTCGCGACGAAGCCGTCCACCGCATTCGCGGTGCGCGTGTCCCAGTTGCGGATGTAGTGCAGGATCATCCGCGCGAGCAGCGATTTCGGCCCGTGCGTGAGGTTCGACTGTTCCAGATACTGGTGCTGCAGGTCCCACGCATAGCGGATCGGCGAATGCACGTAGCTGATGTGCATCTGGTCCGGGCCCGTCAGCACGCCCTTCGCGACCGCATGGCTGCTGGAGATCACGAGGTCGTAGTCCGACACGTCGAGCTGCTCGATCGCGAGCGGCATCAGCGGCAGGTAGCTGCGGTACTTGGTGCGCGCGAACGGCAGCTTCTGGATGAACGAGGTCGTCACCGGCTTGCCGCGCACGAACGCGCGATCGTCGAGAAAATCGACGAGGCTGAACAGGTCCGCGTCGGGAAAGCACGCGACGATCTGTTCGAGCACGCGCTCGGCGCCGGCGTACGTGACGAGCCAGTCGTGGACGATCGCCACGCGCAGCGGGCGCGACGCATCGCGCGCGCCCGCCTGTGCGGCCGGTTCGGTCCGGCGCAGCGCGACGGCGTCGCCGGCTTCGGCCACGGCGGCATCGGCCGTGGCGAGGTTCAGGATGGCGTGTTCCGCCAGATCGCGATTCATGTGGTTTTCCTCGCATTGAGACGGACGAACAGGTCGCGCACCAGCGCGCGCAGGACCGGCGTCATCGTGAACGACCACGCCAGGTTCAGCGCCAGCACGACCGCGCAGAGGCCGATCGACTCGCCGAGCCCCGACCACGCTTGCGCGAGAAACAGGCTCGCGAGCAGGAAGGCGAGATGCGCGAGCATGTCGAGCACGATCGCGCGCATCCGGATCGCCGACAGGTAAAGCAGCACGCCGTAGTCGACCAGCGCGCGCGTCGCGACGACCACCGCCGCGCCGATCAGCCCGTAGTGGTGAATGCCGAACCACAGGCCGCCGACGAAGAACGGCATCTCGACGAGCCCGGCGAACGCGGCGCGCGCCGGGTTGACCTGCGACTGGATCAGGATCCGCGTGACGCTCGCCTGGCCGACGAGCCATACGCTGATCACCAGCACGCGGCCGACCGGCGCGGAATGCGCGGCGAGATCGGCGCCGACCCACAGCGTGAGGAACGGCGCGAGCGCGAAGATCGCGACGATGCCGACCGGCGTGAACACGCCGTTCAGGAATTCGAGCGACTGGCGCGCGAGCGTGTCGGCATGATCGCGACCGACCGCCGACAGGCGCGGAAACAGCGTGCGCACCAGCGCGTTCGGCAGCATGTTCAGCCGCGTGACGAGGTTCTGCGGCACCGTGTAGTAGGTGACGAACTTCGCGCCCATGCCGGCGCCGAGCATCACGCGGTCGAGCGTGTCGGCGATCATGCTCGCCATGCTCGCGATCAGCATCCAGCCGCCGAAGTTGAACAGCCCTTTCGCGGTGCCCCACTGCGGCGGATCGATGCGCCGGATCCCGAGCACCTTGATGCTCGCTTGACCGAGCATCACCGCCGCGATCAGCCGCGCGACGACCGCCGCCGCCAGCACCGTCTGCAGGTTCGGCGCGATCCACCACGCCGCGCCGAGCGGCAGCAGCTGGAACAGGAACGTGCCGATCGTCTGGTTCGTGTTGAACACGCCGAACCGCTCGGCGCCGTTGATCGCGCCGGCGAACACCCACGACACGTTCGCGAGCGGAATCGCGAGCGCGAGCCACGGCAGCGCGAGATACACCTCGTGCTGCATCGCCGCCGACACCTTCGTGAAATACGCGGTGTAGACGAACGCGCCGAAATAGATCAGCAGGCCGCCGGCGATGCCGGTGCCGAGGTTCAGCCAGAACGCGCTCCAGAACACGCGGGCGCTTTCGTCCGCGTTGCCGCTCGCGAGCGCCTTCGAGATGTGGTTCTGCGCGGCCATGCTCATCCCGAGATCGAGGATCCCGAAATAGCCGATCAGCGTCCACACCAGGCTGACGACGCCGTAGCGTTCGACGCCCAGTGCGTGGATATACGCGGGCACCGTCACCAGCGACACGAAGGTCGGCAGGATCAGCCCGATGAAGTTGATCGATACGTTCTTGAGTATGCCTTTGTCCATGCTTCTGCCTTGTGTGACGGCGACTGCGACGACGGCGCGCCGCCCGTCACGGTTTCCAGCGATACATCAGCACCTTGCCGCGTGCGTCTTCCTCGACGAACACCAGGTATTCGCCGTTCTCGCGCCGGAACGCGCTGATGCCGAACGGCACGTCGACCCAGCCCGACGCCTTGCCGACCTCGGCGCCCGGGCTCATCACGCCGACTTCCTTGCCGGTTTCCTTGTCGTACACGTGGATCTTGCCGACCGGCTCCACCGTGAAGATGTAGCGGCCTTCGACCGTGATCCCGATCAGGTCGAGGATCGGCTTCGCGTCGAGCTGCCACGGCAGCGCGACCGTGTAGCGCACCACCGGCGAGCCGGTCGACCACTTGTCGAAGCGCATCAGCACGCGGCCGACTTCCTTGTTGATGCCCGGCTGCGGCGGCGCGTCGGCCGTGTAGCCCGTCACGTACAGCGTGTCCGTCTGCGGCTCGTAGATCGCGCGGCGCAGCTGCGTGAACGGCTGCGGCATCGGATAGGTCGTGACCTTGTCGTACGCGTAGATCGGGTTGCCGGCCTTGTCGACACCGCCGTAGCTGAAGCGATGAATGCCGCGCACGTCGCTCGTGCGCCAGATGTCGCCCTTCGTGTCGACCCACCAGCCCCAACCGCCCGCCTTCGCCTTGCCCGTCGTGTTGGTCGTGAACTCGTCCTCGTCGAGCCGGCCGTTGCCGTTCGTGTCGCGCCAGATCCAGTCGCCGCCCGGCGGCTTGTTCGGCACCTTGTCGACCGGCCGCCCGCGGCCCGCGATCAGCCCCGACGGAATCGCGACCTCGCCGTCGCGCTTCGCGTCGAAGCGGTAGATCTTCAGGTGATCGGCGTACATGTCGGTCAGGTACAGGAACGTGCGGCCGTCGATACGCCGCGCGAACGGCATGCCGGGGTACTGGTCCGTGTGAAACACGGGATCGTCCGGATACTTGAAGCGGTTCGACAGGAAGCCGGCGTATTTCCAGTCCTGGCCGGGCGGCTTCGACAGGTCGAGCTCGAAGCGCTTGTTGCCCGTGTACACGCTGTTCGGCCGCGCCGGATCGAGCCACGCGCCGTCGACGAACAGCAGCCCCTGCACCTGCCAGCGCAGCTTGCCGTCCGGCGCGTAGCTTTCGAGCACGGCGCCGAGCCCCGCGCCGATCGTGTCGTGGCGCGGCCCGATGCCGTTCATCGACACGTACACGTTGCCCGCGCGATCGACGCCCACGCCCGTCAGCCCGTTGAAGCGCTGCGGCCCGGGGCGGCCCGGCACGGGGCCCGCGAAGATCCCGCCGCGCTCGCCGAGCGTGCCGGACGGCGCGTAGCCCTTGCCGCCCTTCGAGTAGATCAGCACCTGCTGGCGCGGGCCGTTGTCCGCGACCAGCACGCGCCCTTTCGCGTCGACCGCGACGTCCACCGCCTCGGCACCCTCGGGCAGCGCGGGCGCGTCGTCGAGCTTGCGGCCGTCCGCACGCACGTGCACGAGGCGCGCGGGCCCGCTGACCGTATCGGCGAGCAGCCACAGCGTGCCGTCGCCGGCGAGCGCGATGCGGCCCGGCTCGTGTGCATTCCACGTGCCTTTCTTCTGCATCGTTTCGGCGTCGAACACGTCGACTTCGTCATGCGCAGGATTCGTCGCGAACAGCGTCTTGTCGTCGGCCGCGAGGCCGCCCACTTCCGCCTTCAGCTCGCCCACCTCCGACCGCGCGGGAGCCGCCACCTCGTTCATCACCATGAAGCTCGCGGCCATCCGCGCCCGGCCGGCATCGGCACGCCCGCCGGGGGCCACCTGCGGCGCCGCGCGGAACGGCGCGGGCTGCTTCATGTCGCCGATCGTGCGCCGCGAGATGCCGTACCACTGCTTGCCCTTGTCCGGCCAGATGCCGGGCGACTGCAGGTGGCCGCGCTCGTTGCCGACGCCGATCGCGACGTACGCATACTTGCCGTTCACCGCGACGGCGTTGCCGCCGAGGTTGCCCCAGCCGTGCGTGCCGCCGGCGAAGCCGAGCATCTTCCCGTCCTGGTAGACGCTCGCCTCGGCACCGCTCTCGTCCCACGGCGCGTTCGTATACACCTTGCCGTCGGGCGTCACCGCGATCGCACGAATGTCGATCTGCGTCCAGCTGCCGTCGCCATAGCCGAACGTGTTGCCGATCCACGACGTGGTCGCGGGCAACACGGTCTCGGCCGATACGGCGCTCGCGGACAGCGCCGCGCATATCGTCATGCCAACCAGAATCAGACGTCGCAATGCGCTCTCCAGACTCGATGCGGAAGCGACCGGCGCCGCGGCGTGCTGCGTGCCCGGATGACCTGTCGCTAAATGGGTTTCAAACGTCGCGATGCAGGTTACAAGCAAAAATAATCACAAGAAAATTGGAAATATTTGGGGATGTTTCCGCCTGAAATATCGAGTCGGAACAGCGTGAAACCGGCCCGGCGAAGCGGCAATATCGACCGCCTTTCGCGCGGCGATCCGTAGAAAATGCCGCTCCGGCCCGCCCGACGGGGCGCACAGCCTGCAAACCTTTCATCTGGCGATTAAAACGACCGGCATTTGAATGTTTTCAGCCAGATAAACGACATGCGTTTTTTTGCCGATTTCTTTTCCCTAGAATCGATTTCGATTCAATATTTCATTTAAACGCATGCATTACGTTCACGCATCGGATGCGCGGCGCGCCACGGTATCGACCGCGCGTCGCGAAGGAGCGGCGCGATGACGGGCATCTCGCGCACCGTCGACCTCGCCCCGCCGCAACACGGCCGCATCGTGCAGCTCGACGGGCTGCGCGCGATCGCGGTCGGCGCCGTGTTCCTGCAACACGCGCTGAAGGCGCCGCTGTGGATGGGCGTCGACCTGTTCTTCGTGCTGAGCGGCCTGCTGATCACGGGCATCCTGCTCGATCGCAAGGCGCGCGGGCAGTCGTACTTCAGCCACTTCTACGCGCGCCGCGTGCGCCGGATCCTGCCGCCGTACGTGCTGCTGCTGGTCGTGTCGACGCTGCTGTTCGGCGCGAGCTGGCTGCCGCACTGGCCGTGGTTCGCGTTCTTCTCGACCAACATCGGGCTGTCGCTCGGCAGCATCGGCCACGACAGCCTGAACGTGCTGTGGTCGCTCGCCGTCGAGGAGCAGTTCTACATCTTCTGGCCGTTCATCGTGCTGTGGTGTTCGGAACGCGCGCTGCTGTGGATCGCCGCCGCGCTGATCGTCGCGGCACCCGTGCTGCGCGCGATCGCGACGCCGTGGTTCGATTCGTTCTGGCCGATCTACTACCTGACGCCGTTCCGGATGGACCTGCTCGCCGCGGGCGCGCTGCTCGCGATCGTGCTGCGCCGCGACCGGCGCGCGCTGGAACCGTTCTATCCGCTCGCGATCGCAGGCGCGCTCGTGTCGCTCGCGATCCTCGGCTGGCTGCACCTGTCGTTCCCGCGTTTCCGCGCGGCGAACACGCCGCTGTCGAACGCCGCGCTCTACAGCATCTCGCTGCTGCTGTGCACGTCGATCGTCGTGATCGCACTGCGCGGACGCGGCCTCGTGCAGCGTGTGCTGACGAACCCGCTGCTCGTGTACGTCGGCACCGTCAGCTACACCGTCTACCTGATTCACCTGAGCGTGCTGTACGCGCTGTGGCCGCTGCACCTGAACCGCTTCGTCACGGCCGCGCTCGCGCTCGCCATCACGCTCGCGTACGCCACCCTGAGCTGGTACGGCTTCGAGCGGCGCCTGACGCGCGGCCCCGTGCGCAGCGCGGTGCCCGCCGCCGCGCGCACGACCGCCTGAATTTCTCAATCCATCGTTTCGACCAGGACATTGCCATGAGCCAAACTCGCAAGAAGGCCATCATCACGGGGATCACCGGGCAGGACGGCGCCTACCTGACCAAGCTGCTGCTCGACAAGGGCTACGAGGTCACGGGCACCTACCGCCGCACCAGCTCGGTGAACTTCTGGCGCATCGCCGAGCTCGGCGTCGACACGCACCCGAACCTGTCGCTCGTCGAGCACGACCTGACGGATGCCGGCTCCAGCCTGCGGCTGCTCGAACGCACGCAGCCCGACGAGCTGTACAACCTGGCCGCGCAGAGCTTCGTCGGCGTGTCGTTCGACCAGCCGGCGACGACCGCCGAGGTCACCGGCATCGGCCCGCTGAACCTGCTCGAGGCGATCCGCGTGGTGAGCCCGAAGACGCGCTTCTACCAGGCATCGACGTCCGAGATGTTCGGCAAGGTGCAGGCGATCCCGCAGACCGAAACGACCGCGTTCTACCCGCGCAGCCCGTACGGTGTCGCGAAGCTGTACGCGCACTGGATGACCGTGAATTACCGCGAGTCCTACGACCTGTTCGGCTGCAGCGGCATCCTGTTCAACCACGAATCGCCGCTGCGCGGCCGCGAGTTCGTCACGCGCAAGATCACCGACACGGTCGCGAAGATCAAGCTCGGCAAGGCGACCAGGCTCGAGCTCGGCAACCTCGACGCGAAGCGCGACTGGGGCTTCGCGCTCGAATACGTCGAAGGGATGTGGCGGATGCTGCAGGTCGACGAACCCGACACCTACGTGCTCGCGACCAACCGCACCGAGACCGTGCGCGACTTCGTGCAGATGGCGTTCGCGGCCGCCGGCTACCAGATCGAATGGACCGGCAAGGGCGAGCAGGAACGCGGCCTCGATGCCTCGAACGGCAACGTGCTCGTCGAAGTGAATCCGAAGTTCTACCGCCCTGCCGAAGTCGACCTGCTGATCGGCTGCGCGGACAAGGCCAGATCCAAGCTGGGCTGGGCGCCGGAAACGACGCTCGAACAGCTTTGCCAGATGATGGTCGAAGCCGATCTGACGCGGAATCGTCACCATGACACGTACTGATGCCGGACGCCCGTCGCGCCGTGCATTCGTCACGGGCCTGACGGGCTTCACCGGCCGCTACATGGCGCAGCGCCTCGAGGCGGCCGGCTACGACGTGTGGGGCACCGTGGCGCCCGGCGCGGCGCGGCCGGACGATCCGGCGTTCGCGAACTGCACGCTGCTGCCGGTCGACCTGGTCGACGCGAACGCGATGCGCGCGGCGGCCGCCGATGCGCGGCCCGATGCGGTCGTGCATCTCGCCGCGCGTGCGCACGTCGCGCAAGACGAGCCGTCGCAGACCTACGCGGTCAACATAGTCGGCACGCGCAACCTGCTGGCCGCGCTCGCGGGCCTCGACCGCCGCCCGTCGGCGGTGCTGCTCGCCAGCAGCGCGAACATCTACGGCAATTCGACGGCCGGCGTGCTCGACGAGAGCATCGCGCCCGCGCCCGCGAACGACTACGCGGTCAGCAAGCTCGCGATGGAATTTGCGGCGAAGCTGTGGGCCGACCGGCTGCCGATCGTGATCGCGCGGCCGTTCAACTACACGGGTGTCGGCCAGGGCGATGCGTATCTGCTGCCGAAGCTCGTGTCGCACTATGCGCGCAACGCGCCGCGCATTTCGCTCGGCAATCTCGACGTGAGCCGCGATTTCTCCGACGTGCGCGACGTGACGGCCGCCTACCTGAAGCTGCTCGAAGCCGCGCCGGCCGGCGAGACGTTCAACATCTGCTCGGAGCGCGCGTATTCGCTGAAGGAAGTGCTGGCGATGCTGTCGCGAATCGCCGGCTACGTGATCGACGTGACGATCGATCCGCGTTTCGTGCGGCACAACGAAGTAAAGCGCCTGAGCGGGTCGCGCGACAAGCTGCGGCGCGCGGTGGGCGAACTGCCCGTGACGCCGCTCGACGACACGCTGCGCTGGATGATGGAAGCGCTGCGCGACGTGCCGGAGCCCGGGCAGGCCGGCTGATTCCGGCAACACGACGCGCGTTTTCGTCTCCAGCCTCAAAGAAAACGGGCCGCTCGATCTGAGCGGCCCGTCGTCATGTCGGCCCTGGAATCGGTGCCGCCGTGCTCAGCCCTCGAGGCCGCGCGCGAGATCGTTGCGCAGGTCGCCCGCATTCTCCAGGCCGACCGCGAGGCGGATCAGCCCTTCGGTGATCCCCGCGGCCGCACGCGCTTCCGGTGTGATGCGCGCGTGCGTCGTCGTCGCCGGATGCGTGATCGTCGTGCGCGTGTCGCCGAGGTTGCCGGTGATCGAGATCAGCTTCGTGCTGTCGATCACGCGCCACGCGTTCGCGCGCTGCTGCTCCGGCGTGTCGCCCTTCAGCTCGAACGATACGATCGCGCCGCCCGCCTTCTGCTGACGCTTCGCGAGTGCGTGCTGCGGATGCGATTCGAGCCCCGGATAGAACACGCGCGCGACGGCCGGATGCGAATCGAGCCAGCGCGCGATTTCCAGCGCGTTCGCCGACTGCTTCTCGACGCGCAGCGACAGCGTCTCCATCCCCTTCAGCAGCACCCACGCGTTGAACGCCGACAACGTCGGGCCCGCGCTGCGCACGAACGGGAACACCTTGCCCATGATGAATTCCTTGGAGCCGACCAGCGCGCCGCCGAGCACGCGGCCCTGCCCGTCGAGGAACTTCGTCGCGGAGTGCATCACGACGTCCGCGCCGAGCTTCAGCGGCTGCTGCAGCACCGGGCTGCAGAAACAGTTGTCGACGACGAACAGCGCGTTCGCTGCCTTCGCGATCTTGCCGATCGCCTCGATGTCGGCGAGTTCGGTCAGCGGGTTCGACGGCGTCTCGAGGAAGAACATCTTCGTCTCGGGCCGCACCGCTTCCTGCCACGCGTTCAGGTCGGTCGGATCGACGAAGGTCGTCGTGATGCCGAACTTGCTGAAGATCTGCGAGAACATCCCGAGCGTCGAGCCGAACAGGCTGCGCGAGCTGACGAGGTGATCGCCCGCCTGCAGCGCGGACATCACGACCGACATGATCGCGGCCATGCCCGACGCCGTCGCGATGCAGGCCTCGCCGCCTTCGAGCGCGGCGAGACGATCCTGGAACATGGTGACGGTCGGGTTCGTGAAGCGCGAATAGGTGAAATAGTCTTCCGAATTCGCGAAGCGCTCGGCCGCCTCAGCCGCGCTCGTGAAGCAGAAGCTCGACGTGAGGAACAGCGCTTCCGAGTGCTCGTTGAAGTCGCTGCTGCGCAGCGTGCCCGCGCGCACGGCGAGCGTGTCGAAGTTGAGGGAGTCGTCCATGTTCCGTTTTCCGTATTCAAGGGGCGCGCCGACGGTCATGCATCCGGCGCGAGCCCAGCCACAAAATCAGGCCCAAACAAAAAGCCCGCTATGCGTCGGCATCAGCGGGCTTCGGTGCGGTACGACAGCGATCGACTCGGGCCGGCTGTCGCCGGCCTTCGCTTTAGCTGTTTTGGGAAGTCGCCCCGCGTCCGCAAGCTGAATCAAATCGACGCAAGGCCACATCCTAGCACGCTTCGTCGGAAGCGTGCGCCGGCATCACTCGACCGACAGCTGCAGGTTCATCTGCGAACGCGCGGTGTCGCCGGCCGTGTCGCGATCGGCCTGCGACGCCGGTGCGAGACGGGCCCGCTCGATCGCATCGAGGTACTCGGGCGTCACGGCGCCGGTGATGTAGTTGCCGTCGAAGCACGACGCCTCGAAGCGCTCGAGCTTCGGGTTGATGTCGCGCACCGCGCGGCGCAGGTCGTCGACGTCCTGATAGATCAGGTAGTCGGCGCCGATGATCTTCGCGACTTCCTCGTCGGTGCGGCCGTGTGCGACCAGTTCGCCGCGCGTCGGCATGTCGATGCCGTACACGTTCGGGAACTTCACCGGCGGCGCCGCCGACGCGAAGATCACCGACTTCGCGCCCGCATCGCGCGCCATCTGCACGATCTCGTGCGAGGTCGTGCCGCGCACGATCGAATCGTCGACGATCAGCACGTTCTTGTCCTTGAACTCGATGCTCATCGCATTGAGCTTCTGGCGCACCGACTTCTTGCGCACGGCCTGGCCCGGCATGATGAAGGTGCGGCCGACGTAGCGGTTCTTGAAGAAGCCTTCGCGATACTCGACACCGAGCTTCGCGGCGACCTGCATCGCAGCCGGACGCGACGAATCGGGAATCGGCATCACGACGTCGATCCGCACGTCCGGCAGCTCGCGCTTGATCTTCTCGGCGAGGTAGTCGCCCATGCGCAGGCGCACGTTGTAGACGGGCACGCCGTCGAGGCACGAATCCGGACGCGCGAGATACACGTATTCGAACATGCACGGATTGAGCGTCGGGTGTTCCGCGCACTGCTGGCTGTGGAAGTTGCCGGCCTTGTCGATGAAGATCGCTTCGCCCGGCTGCACGTCGCGCACGAATTCGAAACCGATGCCCTCGACCGCCACCGACTCCGACGCGACCATCCACTCGGTGCCGTGTTCGGTCTCGAGCTTGCCGATGCAGAGCGGGCGGATGCCGAACGGATCGCGGAATGCGAGCAGGCCGTAGCCGGCGATCAGCGACACGATCGCGTACGAACCCTGCAGGCGGCGATGCACGCCCGCGACCGCCTTGAACACGGCGGCCGGATCGAGCTCGAGGCCCGTCGTCGACAGCTGCAGCTCGTGCGCGAACACGTTGAGCAGCACTTCGCTGTCGGAATTGGTGTTGATGTGCCGGCGGTCGATCCGGAACATCTCGTCCTTCAGCTGTTCCCAGTTCGTCAGGTTGCCGTTGTGCGCGAGGATGATCCCGAACGGCGCGTTCACGTAGAACGGCTGCGCCTCGGCTTCGCTCGACGCCGAGCCGGCCGTCGGATAGCGGACCTGGCCGATGCCGAAGGTGCCGGGCAGGCTGCGCATGTTGCGCGTGCGGAACACGTCGCGCACCATGCCGTTCGCCTTGTACATGTGGAAATTGCTGCCGTCCGCCGTCGCGATGCCCGCTGCGTCCTGACCGCGATGCTGCAGCAGCAGCAAGCTGTCATAGATCAGCTGATTGACCGGGGATTGGGAGATAACACCTACGATGCCGCACATGGCATGTCCTTCAAGATGACAAAATCGGTTCCGTCCTGCCCGGCCGCGTCGTCACACGCGCACGTACTGGGCCATGCCGTCGGGCAGGAGCTGCTTCAGCTCGTGCACGCCCTGTTCGGCGAAAGGACGCAATAGCGCATTGCGCCAGAAATCCTGTTTGGGCAATTCGGTCAGCCCGGCCGCCGCGACCAGCAGCACCACCAGCACGCAGCCGCGGACGAGCCCGAACATCATGCCCAGCGAGCGATCGACCCCGCCGAGGCCCGTCGCCTGCGCGATCCGCGACAACAGCGCGTTCGCGACACCCGCGACGAACACGACGCCGATCACGATCAGCGCGAACGCGATCACCCACTGCGTCAGCGCGCCGCCCGGCCAGTTCGCCGGAATATACGGCACGACCAGTCCGACATAGCGGCCCGCGATCACGATCGCCGCGATCCAGCCGATCAGCCCGAAAATCTCGGAGACGAAACCGCGCCACGCGCCACGCAGCGCAGACAACGCGATCACCGCCAATACAGCGTAGTCGAAAGCCGTCAGCATCGCACGTTACTGCGTCAGTCCGGCTTCGCGCACCTTCGCGATCGCGGCGGACGCCGCCGCGCGATCCGCAAACGGGCCGGCACGCAGCAGTGTAGCCGTGCTGCCGTCCGCCTGCTTGCTGTGCTCGACATATGCGGGCACGCCCGCCGATTTCAACTTGGTGGCCCACGAACGGGCCGTCGTGTCGTCCTTGAACGAACCGAGCTGCACCGCGAAGCGCGCACCGGCCGGCGATGCGGGCGACGATGCGTCGCCGCTGTCGGCCGCGGCATCGGCGTTCGCGACCGTCGCGGGCGCCGGCTTCGGCGCAGCCGGCTTCGCCGCGGGGGCGGCCGCGGCCGGCTTGGCAGCGGGCTTCGGCGGCGCCACGCTCGCCGTGGTCGTCGAGGGTTCGGGCTTGGCGGCCGGCTTGGCCGCATCCTTCGCCGCGGGTGCCGGAACGGCCGCCACGGCGACATCCGATGCCGGCGGCTCGTCGTGCGCGACACCCGCCTGCACGTCGGACGCATCGTCGTCACGCGGCGCGACCGCCTGATGCGCGGGCCGGTTCGGGATGTCGATCGCGATGTCGTCCGTCACCGGCTTCGGGTGCGAATCGAGCACCATCGGCAGCACGATCACCGCGGCCACGACGAGCGCGATCGCGCCGACGAGGCGCCGGCGGGCGCGTTGCTTTTCTGGAAGGGTCGGATCGAGGAGCAGTGCGTCCGATTCCGGACGCTCGGTGCGGCGCGTGCGCCGCTCGACGCGTTCAGTGCGCTCCGTGCGCACGTTCCGGGAGGCCCCGGTACGACCGCCGCGCCGCGGGGGCGCGTCGTCGTCTTTCTTGCCGAACGAGAAAATTCCCATGAATGGCTGAGTCCGAAACTGCCCGTCAGTCAGTGTTGCTGCGATTTCCGGTAGGCCATCACACCTGCCACCGTATGGAAACTGCCGAAAACCACGATTCTATCATTCTCGGATGCTCTTTTTAGTGCATCGCGAAACGCTTCGGCGGGCGACGCGAACCGCGTCACGCTCGAATCGGCCCCCTCCTCCACGCCGGCCTTGCGCAGCACGGCTTCGAGCTGCTCCGCGCTCGCCGCGCGCGGCAGCGGCAGGTCGGTCACGCACCAGTGGTCGATCTCACCCTTCAGGTGCCGCAGCACGCCGTCGATGTCCTTGTCGTGCATCGCGCCGAACACCGCGTACGTGTACGGGAAGAAGCCCATGTTGCCGAGATTCTGCTCGAGCACGGCCGCCGCGTGCGGGTTGTGCGCGACGTCCAGCACGATCGCCGGCTTGCCGGGCAGCACCTGGAAGCGCCCCGGCAGCTCGACGTTCGCGAGCCCGAGCCGGATGTCCTGCGCGGACACCGGCAGCACCGGGCGCAGCGCTTCGAGCGCGGCCAGCGCGGCCGACGCATTGATCAGCTGGTTCGCACCGCGCAGCGCGGGGTACGCGAGCGCCGGATAGCGCTTCTCGCGGCCGAGGTAGCTCCATTGCTGACGCTCCGCGCCCGGCTGCGCTTCGTAGCGGAAATCGCGGCCGACCAGCCACAGGTCGGCGCCGATCGCGGCGGCATGGTCGATCAGCGTGTTCGGCACCGCGGGATCGCCGCAGATCGCCGGCTTGCCCGCACGGAAGATCCCCGCCTTCTCGAACGCGATCTTCTCGCGCGTGTCGCCGAGGTATTCGGTGTGGTCGATGTCGATGCTCGTGACGATCGCGCAATCGGTATCGATGATGTTGACCGCATCGAGCCGGCCGCCGAGGCCGACTTCGAGGATCACCGCATCGAGCCCGCGCGACGCGAACAGGTGCAGGATCGCGAGCGTCGTGAATTCGAAGTACGTGAGCGAGACCGGCTCGGGCAGCGACGTGCGCGCCGCTTCGACGGCTTCGAAGTGCGGCAGCAGCTCGGCGTCGCTGACCTGCTGCCCGTTCACGCGCGCACGCTCGCCGAATTCGAGCAGGTGCGGCGACGTGTGGCAGCCGACCTTGTAGCCCGCGTGAACGAGGATCGCCTCGAGGAACGCGCAGGTCGAGCCCTTGCCGTTCGTGCCGCCGACCGTGATCACGGGGCACGCGAATTCGAGCTGCAGCGCCGCCTTGACCTGCCCGATGCGGGTGAGGCCCATGTCGATGCCGACCGGGTGCGCGCGTTCGAGATGCGAAAGCCACGCGTCGAGAGTGGGAAAAGTGCTCATCGGATCAAATCTGAATCGGTACCGCCACTACGCCAAAAAACGAAACGCGCCGCCCGGCGGTTCAGCCGGGCGACGCGCGCAGTTCACAACGCCGCGCCAATCAGGCCAGCGCGTCGGCCGGCTGTCGCTGCAGCAGCGCGAGCAGTTGCGCGATCTCGTCGCGCATCTTGCGGCGGTCGACGATCATGTCGATCGCGCCCGTCGTCAGCAGGAATTCCGCGCGCTGGAAGCCTTCCGGCAGCTTCTCGCGAACCGTCTGCTCGATCACGCGCGGGCCGGCGAAGCCGATCAGCGCCTTCGGCTCGGCGATCACGACGTCGCCGAGGAACGCGAAGCTCGCCGACACGCCGCCCATCGTCGGGTCGGTCAGCACCGAGATGAACGGCAGCTTGGCTTCGGCCAGCTTGGTCAGCATCGCGGTGGTCTTGGCCATCTGCATCAGCGACAGCAGGCTTTCCTGCATCCGGGCGCCGCCCGAAGCTGTGAAGCAGATGAACGGCACGTGCTGCTCCAGCGCGTTCTGCGCGCCGCGCGCGAAGCGCTCGCCGACGACCGAACCCATCGAGCCGCCCATGAACGAGAACTCGAAGCAGGCCGCGACGACCGGCAGCGTGTGGATCGCGCCGCCCATCACGACCATTGCGTCGGTCTCGCCGGTTTCGTCCATCGCTTCCTTCAGACGATCGGGGTACTTGCGGCTGTCCTTGAACTTCAGCGAGTCGACCGGGACGATTTCCTGGCCGATTTCATAGCGGCCTTCCGGATCGAGCAGCCCGTCGAGCCGCTCGCGCGCGCCGATGCGCATGTGGTGATCGCACTTCGGGCACACGTGCAGGTTCGCGTCCACGTCGTTGCGGTACAGCACGGCCTCGCAGGACGGGCACTTGACCCACAGGCCTTCCGGAATGCCCTTGCGGCTTTTCGGGTCGGTCTGCTTGATCTTCGGCGGCAACAGTTTGTCGAGCCAGCTCATCGTATGGTTTCCTGTTCCGTGGCGGGGCGGGCCGACCGGCCCGTTCCCGCTTCCTGTGTTGTGTTTATCGCGCCGTGTTGCCGGCGCCGTCCAGGGCGGCGCGCAGCTCGGCGATGAATGTCTTCAGCGCGGCGGCGGCGCCTTCCGGCGCGGCGCTCTCGAGCAGCTGCACCAGGCGGCTGCCGATCACGACGGCGTCCGACACTTCGGCCACCGCGCGTGCCGTTTCGGCGTCGCGGATGCCGAAGCCGACGCCCACCGGAACCGGCACGCGCGACTTGATGGCCGGGATTTTACCCGCAATGCTCGAAACATCCAGATTTCCGGCGCCGGTCACGCCCTTGAGCGACACGTAGTACACGTAGCCGCTCGCGATCTTGCCCACGTCGGCGATGCGTTCGTCGGTCGAGGTCGGCGCGAGCAGGAAGATCGGATCGATCTGCGCGGCACGCATTTTCTCGGCGAACACGCCCGCTTCCTCGGGCGGATAGTCGACGACGAGCACGCCGTCGACACCGGCCGCCTGCGCTTCGGTCGCGAACGTGTCGACACCCATCCGCTCGATCGGGTTCGCATAGCCCATCAGCACGACGGGGGTTTTCGTGTCGGTCTCGCGGAAGCGCTTCACGTCGGCGAGCACGCTCTTCAGCGTGACGCCGCGCGCGAGCGCGCGTTCCGACGAACGCTGGATCACCGGGCCGTCGGCCATCGGGTCCGAGAACGGCACGCCGAGCTCGATCACGTCGGCGCCGCCTGCGGCGAGCGCATGCATGAATTCGACGGTCTTCGCGGGATCGGGGTCGCCGGCCGTGATGAACGGGATCAGGCCCTTGCGGCCTTGTTCGGCGAGTGCGGCGAAGGTCTGCTGGATACGGGAGGACATGGCAATTTTCCTTGATGCGATCGGCGACTCGGCGGCGCGACTCACGCGCACGCCGGCGCGGCGAGCGCGCTCACGCGCTCGCGCGCGATCGCGCAATAACTTTCGTTGATCTCGTAGCCGACGAAGTCGCGCCCCTGCCGTGCGCAGGCCACCGCGGTCGTGCCGCTGCCCATGAACGGATCGAGCACGCGGCCGCCCGGCGGGCAGCTTGCGAGCACCATCCGCTCGATGATTTCCAGCGGCTTCTGGGTCGGATGATCGACGCGCTCCGCGTGCTGCCGGTGCAGGCGCGAGACCGACCAGACGTCCTTCGGGTTGTAGCCCATCTCCAGCCACTTGCTGCCTTCGAACAGCTTGCGCGAGCGGGCCTTCTTCGTGTCGGCGTCGTACGGGATGCGGACCGGATCGAGATCGAAGTAATACGCCTTGGAAACCGCGAAAAAGCCGATGTTGTCGTGCACCGACGTGAAACGGCGCGTCGTGCCGCCCATGCTCGGCACGCGCCGGTCCCAGATGATCTCGTTGACCATCGTGAGCTTCGTCTTCAGGAAGCTGAAGATTTCCGGCGCGTACTGCCACGTGCAGAAGATGTACATCGACCCGCTCGGCTTCAGCTTCGGAATCGCGAGCTCGAGCCACTCGCGCGTCCACGCGAGGAAGTCGTCGCCCGAACGCTTGTCCGAGTCGTTGCCGTAGTCCTTGCCGAGCCCGTACGGCGGATCGGCGACGATCAGGTCGATCGACGCATCCGGCAGGCGCGCGGCTTCGGTCATGAAATCGCGGTTGTGCAGCTCGATCCCGGACGGCAGTGCGCACGGCACGGCGACGGCAGGCTGCAGCGCCTCCGCCTCGCTCGCGGCACCGCCGCCCGGTTGTTCGATCAGGTCACGCATCGGTCGGGGTCAGAGCGTGAGGCCCGATCGCTCGGCGACCGTGTGCATGTCCTTGTCGCCGCGGCCCGACAGGTTGACGAGCAGGATCTTGTCCTTCGGCAACGTCGGCGCGAGCTTCACGCCATACGCGATCGCGTGGCTCGACTCGAGCGCGGGGATGATCCCCTCGATCCGGCAGCAGTCGTGGAACGCCTTCAGCGCCTCGTCGTCGGTGATCGGCACGTACTGCGCGCGGCCGCTGTCCTTCAGCCATGCATGCTCGGGGCCGACGCCCGGATAGTCGAGACCCGCCGACACCGAATGCGTCTCGATGATCTGGCCGTTGTCGTCCTGCAGCAGGTACGTGCGGTTGCCGTGCAGCACGCCGGGGCTGCCGGCGATCAGCGAGGCCGCGTGACGGCCGGTGTCGAGGCCGTCGCCCGCCGCTTCGACGCCGATCAGCTGCACGGAAGCATCGTCGATGTACGGATAGAAGATGCCCATCGCGTTCGAGCCGCCGCCGACGCACGCAATCACCGCGTCCGGCTGCCGGCCGGCGAGTTCCGGCATCTGCACCTTGCACTCGTCGCCGATCACGCGCTGGAAGTCGCGCACCATCGCCGGATACGGGTGCGGGCCCGCCACCGTGCCGATGATGTAGAACGTGCTTTCGATGTTCGTGACCCAGTCGCGCATCGCTTCGTTCAGCGCGTCCTTCAGCGTGCGCGAACCCGATTCGACCGGCACGACCGTGGCGCCGAGCAGCTTCATCCGGTAGACGTTGGCGGCCTGGCGGCGCACGTCCTCGGCGCCCATGTAGACGATGCACTCCATCCCGAAGCGCGCGCAGATCGTCGCCGTCGCGACGCCGTGCTGGCCGGCGCCGGTTTCGGCGATCACACGCTTCTTGCCCATCCGCTTCGCGAGCAGCGCCTGGCCGATCACGTTGTTGATCTTGTGCGCGCCGGTGTGGTTCAGGTCCTCGCGCTTCAGGTAGATCTGCGCGCCGCCGAGCGTCTCGCTCCAGCGCTGCGCGTGATAGATCGGCGACGGACGGCCGACGAAATACTTCAGTTCGCGCTCGTACTCGGCGACGAAATCGGGGTCATTGCGGAATTTTTCATACGCCGTGCGCAGTTCGTCCAGCGCGTGAATCAGCGTTTCGGCGACGAACACGCCGCCGTACGGGCCGAAGTGGCCGCGATCATCAGGAAGGTTGTACATGGTGTCACTCTCGATCGGTCGGCGCGCCCCGCTGCGGGGGCCGCGCCTTCTTGCATCACCCGGCGTCCGCTTCGCGCACCGCGCGTACGAACGCCGCCATTCGGGCATGATCCTTCACGCCCTTCGCGCCCTCTACTTCGATGCCACTCGAGACATCGACAGCAAACGGGCGCAACTGGCGGATCGCATCACCGACGTTTTGCGCGTTCAAGCCACCACTCAAAACGGCCCGATGCGCGAGCTCTGCGGGAATAAGTGACCAATCGAAGACCTTGCCGCTACCGCCGTAGTCCGGCACCAGGGTGTCGAACAGGAGGCCGCGCGCTTTCGAATAATGAAGAGCCGATTCTACCAAATCGGCCGGCTGCGTCGAGGGGCCGACGCGCACCGCGCGCAACCACGGCAGGCGCGCCGCGCGGCCGAGGGCGTCGCACTGCCCGGGCGTCTCGTCGCCATGGAATTGCAGCACCGTGAGCGGCACGTCGCGCACGACCGCGTCGATCTCGGCTTCGGTCGCGTTCACGAACAGCCCGACCACCGACACGAACGGCGGCGCGAGGCGCGCAAGCTCGGCCGCCTGCGCGATCGACACGGCGCGCGGGCTCTTCGGATAGAACACGAGGCCGATCGCATCGGCGCCGAGCGCCGCGGCATGCAGCACGTCCTCGGGGCGCGACAGGCCGCACAGCTTGATGCGCGTGCGCGGCGCGGGGCCGGCCGCGGCGGGAATCGAAGGAGACACGGCGTGATCCGTCATGGTTGTGGGTCCAGGTCGGCCCAGACGCTGCTCCACGGCACGCTGCCGAGCTGCGCGGGCGGGACGGCGAATTCCGCCGGGTAGCCGACATGGGCGAGGTACAGCCCGTCGGCCATGAACGTGGGCGCGGCGAGATTGCGGTCGCGCCCGGCCAGCACGTCGGCGAGCCAGTCCGCCGGGTAGCGGCCGCGCCCGACCGCGACGAGGCAGCCCATCAGGTTGCGCACCATGTGGTGCAGGAACGCATTCGCGCGGAAGCGACAATGAATGAAGTGGCCCGCACGCCGCACGTCGATCTGGTACAGGTGTTTGACCGGCGTCTTCGACTGGCATTCCGACGACCGGAACGACGAGAAGTCGTGCTCGCCGATCAGGTGCGCGGCGGCGGCGCGCATTGCGTCCTCGTCGAGCGGCGTGTGGATCCAGCCCGCACGGCCGGCCAGCATCGGCGAGCGCACGGGATGCACGTACAGCGCGTAGTAGTAGGTGCGTTCGAACGCCGAGAAACGCGCGTGGAAGGTGTCCGGCATCGGCTTCGCCCACTGCACGGAGACGGTCGACGGCAGGAATGCGTTGGTGCCGCGCACCCACGAGAAATCCGTGCGGTCGAGTTCGGTGTCGAAGTGCACGACCTGCCCGAGCCCGTGCACGCCCGTGTCGGTCCGCCCCGCGACCGTCGTATGCAGCGGCACGCACGCGAATTCGCCGAGCGCGCGCTCGAGCGCGTCCTGCACGGTCTTGCCGTGCGGCTGGGCCTGCCAGCCGCAGAACGCTGCGCCGTCGTACTGAACCCCCAGCGCGATCCGCATCACGCCTCTTCCGCCAGTTTCGCGAGCAGCGCGCGCGCATCGTCGCGGGTCGCGGCATCGTTCGCGTCGACCACTTCCTGCAGCAGCGTGCGCGCGCCGGACAGGTCGCCCAGTTCGACGTACTCGGACGCGAGATCCAGCTTGTTGCGGGCGATGCGCGCGAGCTCTTCCGGCGTCAGCGCGGGCAGCACGGCGCCCGGCGCGGACGGCAGGTCGAGGTCGAAATCCAGCTTCAACGCGCCGAACTGCGCGCCGCCAAGCGGCGGCAGCGACGACGGCGCGGACGCGCCGTCCGCGTGAGGCGCGGGCGTGGCCGCATCCGGATCCCAGTCGAACTCGTCGTCCTGGTCGGCCGGGTGCTCCGGCGGCAGATCAACCGAGCCAACCGGCGGGCGCAGCGCGGATTGACCGTTAGTTGCGGATTGCTCGCTTTCGGTTTGCCCTTCACGGGCGGCCGGCTCTTCCGCCATCCGCGGCGGCAGCAGCATGTCGAGGCTGTTGAGCGCGCTGATCGCGTTCTGCATCAACGTCGCGTGCTGGGCGTCGTTCGCCGCAGGCGCGGCGGGTGCCTCGCTCGGCGCGTCGGCGGCCGGTTCCGCTTCCGGAACCCGCTTCACGTCGTGCGAGGCCGGCGCCGCGTCGTGCGCCAACGCGGCGGGCGCGGACGGCACTTCCTTCTGGTCGTCTTGCGTCGTCGCCGCTTCCGGCGACGAAAACACCTCGGCGTCACGCAGATCGGCAGTCTCTGCTGCTACCGCGGCCGCCGAAACGAGATTCACGTCGGCGGCCGCGTCGCGGGCAACCGGCGTCTCGGGGAGAATCGGCGGCACCGGTTCGACGGGCGACGACGATGCGCCGGCGTCGGCTGCCGTCCCGCCGGATTCCGGGGTGGCCGCCTCGGCCGGCCGCGCCTTCCGGCGCTTGCACCACGCGAACCCGGCCGCGAGCACGACGACAGCCGCGCCGGCCGCTGCGGCCGGGCGCCAGTCGATCTGGTCGGCACCACGCGCGGGCGGCGGCGCCGTCACCGGCACGGCCGGCTGCACGGGCGCCGATGCCGGCTGCGCCGCGCTGGCGGCCACACCGGACGCCGCCTCGCTCGCGACGGGCGACGACGCGGCAGCGGATGCGCCTGCGTCATTCGCGGCCGGCCGCGGGGCAACAGGAGCCGGTGCCGGCGCGGGTGCGACGTTGTTCGTCGCGGCCGGCTTGCCGATCCCGTGCTTCTGCAGTTCCATCAGCACGCGATTCTTCAGCGCGAGCAGTTGCTGGAGGCTCGATGGCCGCGGCTCCGACGCGCCCGCGACGGGTGCCGCCGCGGACGGTTCGTGCATGCCTTGAGCCGGGCCGCCCTGCACGGGCTGGGCGGCGGCCTCGCTCGCGGACGACGGGGCGGACTGGATCGCGCCGCTCCACACGTGCGGCCCGCTGGCACCGGCCACAGGCGCTGCCGGCTGAACGGGTTCGACCATCGACGCGCCATGCGCCGCGGACGCGCCGATCGAAGCCGACGCCCCTGCCGCCACCGCGGCGCTCGCGCCGCTGACCGGCACCGCATGCGCGACCGGTGCGGCCGATGCTGCCGGCGCCGTCTGCACGGCCGACCCCGGATGCGGCGCGGACGCGCCATGCTGCGCAACCGCGGCTGGGCCCGACGCGGCAGCCGCCGCGGCGGCCGCGGACGCTGCCGATGCACCTGACGCACCTGACGCACCGGCCGGCACGAGCGCCGTGCCCGTCGCGTCGAGCGCCGGCACCGTCAGCGTCGCGCCGACTTTCAGGCGGCTCGGGTCGCGCTTCATGAACGCCTGCGGGTTGGCGTCGAACAGTGCGCGTCCGGCGCGCGCAAGCACGCCCGGGTCGTGCGACTGCGTGGCCGCCTTCGCGAGATCGTTCAACGACTGGCCCGGCTGGACCGTCACGGTAAGCGGCACGGGGCCGCCCGCGGCGGAAGCCGGCAGTTCGCCGGTGCCGGCCGCCCAGGCCGACGCGGCCGCGCCGAGCGCCAGGATCGCCAGCGCGCCACGCACGGCGCGCGACAGACGGGACTGACGCGGAAACAAGGAAATTCGGGACATCGTAGGCTCTATCGCCGCGCGCGGGCGCGGCTCGGATTCGCGTAGGGAAGCGTCAATAAAGTCGCCGCAGAAATGCAAAAGCGTCGCGCAGAACGCGACGCTTTTATTGGCTCTGCGCGTCGTAACCGCATAGTTTACTTCACACGATCGGGTTCCGGCCGAATTCGTCGCCGGCGGATGCGGCTGCTCATGCCCGTGCATCGTCGCGACCGCTGCGCGCACCGGGTCGCCGCCGTGCGGAACGCGCGACTGACGCGCCCGCCCCCGCAATGAATCGCGCGCGTCAGTTTTATCAAAAAAGGATCGTCAATCGATGAAAATCGTGGCGACGGCATCGCTATCCAGAACGAATCAGACCCCTATCGTTCACGTTGCGTCACCCCTTCTCAAGCGCCTCGGCGTTCTCGCACCCGGGCCCGCGCCAACCAATAAAAAAACGCCTGCCGCCCCGCGAAGGGCTGGCAGGCGTTTCGCGTCGCGCACCGCTGGCGCGCAGCGCGATCCGGTCCTTACTTGTCGAGCAGGATGCGCAGCATGCGGCGCAGCGGCTCGGCCGCGCCCCACAGCAGCTGGTCGCCGACCGTGAACGCCGACAGGTATTCGCCGCCCATCGCGAGCTTGCGCAGGCGACCGACCGGCACCGACAGCGTGCCGGTGATCTTCGCCGGCGACAGGTCGCGCATCGATGCTTCGCGCTCGTTCGGCACGACCTTCACCCAGTCGTTCGCCGACGCGAGGATGCCGTTGATTTCGTCGAGCGGGACATCCTTCTTCAGCTTGATCGTCAGCGCCTGCGAGTGGCAGCGCATCGCGCCGATCCGCACGCACAGGCCGTCGACCGGGATCGAACCCGGCTCGCCCATGGCCGGCTTGCCGAGGATCTTGTTGGTTTCCGCGCCGCCCTTCCACTCTTCCTTCGACATCCCGTTGCCGAGATCCTTGTCGATCCACGGAATCAGCGAGCCGGCGAGCGGCACGCCGAAGTGGCTCGTCGGCATCGCATCGCTGTTCATGGTCGCGAGCACGCGGCGGTCGATGTCGAGAATCGCGGAAGCCGGATCGGCGAGCTGCTCCTGCACCGAACCGTGCAGCGTGCCCATCTGCGACAGCAGTTCACGCATGTTCTGCGCGCCCGCGCCCGATGCGGCCTGGTAGGTCATCGCCGTCATCCAGTCGACGAGGTTCTCGCGGAACAGGCCGCCGAGCGCCATCAGCATCAGGCTGACCGTGCAGTTGCCGCCGACGAAGTTCTTCGTGCCCTTGACCAGCGCGTCCTTGATCACGTCGAGGTTGACCGGATCGAGGATGATGACCGCGTCGTCCTGCATCCGCAGCGACGAGGCCGCGTCGATCCAGTAGCCGTTCCAGCCGGCCGCGCGCAGCTTCGGGAACACGTCGTTCGTGTAGTCGCCGCCCTGGCACGTGATGATCACGTCGCACTTCTTCAGCTCGTCGACGTTGGTCGCGTCCTTGAGCGTAGTCTCGTTTTTCGCGAACGACGGCGCCTTGCCGCCCGTGTTGCTGGTGCTGAAAAACACCGGTTCGATCAGGTCGAAATCACCTTCTTCCTGCATGCGTTGCATCAGCACGCTGCCGACCATGCCGCGCCAACCTACGAGACCTACGTTCATGACTAACCCTTTGAATGGAGCTTCCCCGCCATTTCCGCCCCCGGCGTGACCGCGCGGGGAAACAGGCGGGCACGACGGACGATCAGCGTTTAATGATCGTTTTCGTGGTAATGGTTTTCGTGATGACGATGGCGCGCGTACCCGCACGGGCAATGTTGCCGTGGAGTTTCAGGACCGGGGAGATCAGGGAAATCAGCGCCATCGTTCGAGTCTACACAAAGCCGGTTGCCCGCACAACGGCCAACCGCGCGCGAACCGGCCGATTTCGCGGCCCGTTCGCGCCCTTTCTACAATTCACCGCGTTACTGCATTACCGCGCGTGTTACAGCGCGGCGACCACCGCGTCGCCCATCGCCGCCGTGCCGACCTGCTGGCAGCCCGGCGTCGCGATGTCGCCGGTGCGATAGCCTTGTTCGAGCACCGTTTTCACCGCGCGCTCGATGCGATCGGCCTGCTCCGCGCGATTCAGCGAGTAGCGCAGCAGCATCGCGGCCGACAGGATCGTCGCCAGCGGGTTCGCGATGCCCTTGCCCGCGATGTCCGGCGCCGAACCGTGCGACGGCTCGTACAGACCCTTGTTGTTCTTGTCGAGCGACGCCGACGGCAGCATGCCGATCGAGCCCGTCAGCATCGACGCTTCATCCGACAGGATGTCGCCGAACATGTTGCCGGTCACGATCACGTCGAACTGCTTCGGCGCCTTCGCGAGCTGCATCGCCGCGTTGTCGACGTACATGTGCGACAGCTCGACGTCCGCGTATTCCTTCGACACGTCGATCATGATGTCGCGCCAGAACTGCGACGTTTCGAGCACGTTCGACTTGTCGACCGACAGCAGCTTCTTCGCGCGCTTTTGCGCGGCCTGGAACGCGACGTGCGCGATGCGGCGCACTTCCGGTTCCGAGTAGCGCATCGTGTCGAAGCCTTCGCGCGCGCCGGCGAACGGGCCGTCCGGCGCCGCGCGCACGCCGCGCGGCTGGCCGAAGTAGATGTCGCCGTTCAGTTCGCGCACGATCAGGATGTCGAGGCCCGCAACCAGCTCGGCTTTAAGCGGCGACGCATCGACGAGCTGCGGATAGCAGATCGCCGGGCGGAAGTTCGCGAACAGCTCGAGATGCTTGCGCAGCCCGAGGATCGCCTGCTCGGGGCGCAGCGCGCGCTCGAGCGAGTCGTACTTCCAGTCGCCGACCGCGCCGAACAGGATCGCGTCGGCTTCCTTCGCGAGCTTGAGCGTCGCGTCCGGCAGCGGATGACCGCTCGCCTCGTAGCCCGCGCCGCCAACCGGCGCCTGCTCGAGTTCGAACTTCTCGTCGAGGGCGTTCAGCACCTTGACCGCTTCGTTGACGATTTCCGGACCGATGCCGTCGCCGGGCAGCACTGCAATCTTCATGCGTTATTCCTGACTGGATAGGTGTGGGTGGCGGGTCGGCGAGCGCACGTCATGCGCGCCCGCCCGGAGGCAATCTCAGCCGACCAGCTTGTTGTTGAGCCACGGCTGCTTCGCGAGCCGCTCGGCTTCGAACTGGCGGATCTTGTCCGCGTGACGCAGCGTCAGGCCGATGTCGTCGAAACCGTTCAGCATGCAGTACTTGCGGAACGCGGTGATGTCGAACGCATACTCACGGCCGTCGCCCGTGCGCACGACCTGCGCGTCGAGGTCGATCGTCAGCTGATAGCCGTTGAACGCGACCGTCTCGTTGAACAGGTGATCGACCTGCTGCTCGGTCAGCACGATCGGCAGCAGCCCGTTCTTGTAGCAGTTGTTGAAGAAGATGTCGGCGAAGCTCGGCGCGATGATCGCGCGGAAGCCGTACTGCTGCAGCGCCCACGGTGCGTGCTCGCGCGAGCTGCCGCAGCCGAAGTTCTTGCGTGCCAGC
This sequence comes from Burkholderia sp. BCC1977, assembly GCF_905339595.1. NCBI lineage: Bacteria > Pseudomonadati > Pseudomonadota > Betaproteobacteria > Burkholderiales > Burkholderiaceae > Burkholderia > Burkholderia sp. BCC1977. The sequence goes on along the minus strand of NZ_CAJPGQ010000002.1, from coordinate 344,895 downwards.
AGCACCGATGCGCCCTGGTAGCGCGGCTGGTTCAGCACGAAGTCCGGGTTCAGCGGGCGCTTCGAGTTGTCCTGGCCCGGCTCGCCGTGGTCGAGGTAACGCCATTCGTCGAACGCGTTCGGACCGAAGCCCGTGCGCTTGATCGACTTCAGGAACTGCTTCGGGATGATCGCGTCGGTGTCGACGTTCTCGCGATCGAGCGGCGCCACGACGCCGGTATGCACATTGAATTTTTCCATGATCCGTCTATCCGGTATGAAGGGCCGGCGGTCAGCCGGCGCACATCGACAAATTCTCGGCGGGCGTCAGTCCGCGGCGCGCTGCAGCGCGTTGCCGGCGGCGTTGACGTCCTGGCCGAAGCCTCGGACGGTATTGCAGCCCGCCAGGCCGAAGCCCAGCCCCGCGAGCGCCAGCGCAGCAACCAACCGCGCGATGAACTTCGATGCCGTCACGCGTTACCCCAGCTGGCGAATGTCGACGAAATGGCCTTCGATCGCCGCCGCCGCCGCCATCGCGGGGCTCACCAGGTGCGTGCGGCCGCCCGCGCCCTGCCGGCCTTCGAAGTTGCGGTTCGACGTCGAGGCGCAGCGCTCGCCCGGATCGAGCCGGTCGGCGTTCATCGCGAGGCACATCGAGCAGCCCGGCTCGCGCCATTCGAAGCCGGCGTCCGTGAACACCTTGTCGAGCCCTTCGCGCTCGGCCTGCGCCTTCACGAGGCCCGAGCCCGGCACGACCATCGCGAGCCGCACGTTCGACGCAATGCGGCGGTTCAGCTTCTTCACGACGTACGCGGCCGCGCGGATGTCCTCGATGCGCGCGTTCGTGCACGAACCGATGAAGATCTTGTCGACCTTGATCGACTCGATCGGCGTGTTCGGCTCGAGCGCCATGTAGGCCAGCGCGCGCTCCATCGCGTCGCGCTTGACCGGATCCTTCTCGCGCTCGGGATCGGGCACGCGACCGTCGATCGACGTGACCATTTCCGGCGACGTGCCCCACGTGACCTGCGGGACGATCTCGGCCGCGTTCAGCTCGACGACGCGGTCGAACTGCGCGCCTTCGTCGGACTTGAATTCGCGCCAGTACTCGACGGCCTGGTTCCATTCCGCGCCGGTCGGCACGAACGGACGGCCCACCAGGTAATCGATCGTCGTATCGTCGACCGCGACCATGCCCGCGCGCGCGCCGGCTTCGATCGCCATGTTGCAGACGGTCATCCGGCCTTCCATCGTCAGCGCGCGGATCGTCGAGCCGCCGAATTCGATCGCGTAGCCCGTGCCGCCGGCCGTGCCGATCTTGCCGATGATCGCGAGCACGATGTCCTTCGCGGTACAGCCGCGCGGCAGGGTGCCCTCGACCTTCACGAGCATGTTCTTGCTCTTTTTCTGCAGCAGGGTTTGCGTCGCGAGCACGTGCTCGACTTCCGACGTGCCGATGCCGTGCGCGAGCGCGCCGAACGCGCCGTGCGTCGACGTGTGCGAGTCGCCGCAGACGATCGTCATGCCCGGCAGCGTCGCACCCTGCTCCGGCCCGATGATGTGCACGATGCCCTGGCGCACGTCGTTCATCTTGAACTGCGTGATGCCGAACGCGTCGCAGTTCGCGTCGAGCGTGTCGACCTGCAGCTTCGAGACCGGATCGGCGATGCCGTGGCTGCGATCCGTGGTCGGGACGTTGTGGTCCGACACGGCCAGGTTCGCGCTGATGCGCCACACCGGACGGTGCGCGACGTTCAGCCCTTCGAACGCCTGCGGGCTCGTGACTTCGTGCAGCAGCTGACGGTCGATGTAGAGCAATGCCGTGCCGTCGTCCTCGGTGTGGACGACGTGGGTATTCCACAGTTTGTCGTAGAGAGTCTGTGCCATGGGTATGCGGGGTCGTTGTGACTACAAGCCTTGCGAATGCGATCGATTATGCCACGCAGAATGCGCCACGGCGCAGGCCCGGCGCGAAAAAACCCATTAAAAACAGTAGTTTGGCTGGTAGTGCCAATACCTGTATCGGCATTACCCGGCAACCGGGACGCACCGGACACGGCAACGCCCCGCGCTCGCGCTGTTCACCCCGGGCCGGATTCCGGCATACGATGGGACGACGCACGTCTGAACGTCCCCACGATCCTGACCCGGAGCCCACGACGATGAAGCTCGGCATCAACGAATCGCTCGCCCGCCTCGACGATGAAGGCACGCTGTTCACGACGCTGTTTCGGCACGGCACGCTCGACATCGAGCTGTACCGGCCGCGCGGCGAGGACCTGCAGACGCCGCACACGCGCGACGAGGTCTACGTGATTGCCGCCGGCACGTCGCGGTTCGTCGTCGACGGGCGCGAATGCGGCGTCGCGGCCGGCGACGTGCTGTTCGTCCCCGCCTTCGCGTCGCACCGCTTCGCCGGCTTCTCCGACGACTTCTCGACCTGGGTGTTCTTCTACGGCCCCGAAGGCGGCGAGCGGGGCGAACGCGGCGCATGACGCGCGGCAAGCTCCGCAGCTCCGGCACGATCTCCTAGACTGTCTGTTCGCAACGGGCGGCGCACGACCGCCCTCCCCGCCATCGCGATGCGGGCATCGCCCGACGCATCGACCGCACAGGAGCACGGCATGCGATACGAACTCTATTACTGGCCCGAGATCCAGGGCCGCGGCGAATTCGTGCGGCTCGCGCTCGAGGCGGCCGAGGCCGACTATGTCGACGTCGCGCGCGAAGCGGGGCGCGGCATGGGCGTGTCGGCAATGATGCGGCTGATGGACGGCACGACGGCCGAATGCGTGCCGTTCGCGCCGCCGTTCCTGAAGGCCGGCGACGTGGTCGTCGGGCAGACCGCGAACATCCTGCTGTTTCTCGGCGCGCGGCTCGGGCTCGCGCCCGACGACGAAGCCGGACGGCTGTGGGTGCACCAGCTCCAGCTCACCGTCACCGATTTCGTCACCGAGATCCACGACACGCATCACCCGATCGCCAGCGGCCTTTACTACGAGGACCAGAAGGCCGAGGCCGCCGAGCGCGCGGCCGATTTCCTCGAACATCGGCTGCCGAAGTTCCTCGGCTATTTCGATCGCGTGCTCGCGCAGAATCCGCACAAGAGCGGCCATATCGCCGGCAGCGCGCTCAGTTACGCGGACCTGTCGATGTTCCAGCTGATCGAAGGCCTGCGCTACGCGTTCCCGAAAGCGATGCAGCGCGCGGAGCGCAAGGTCGCGGGACTCGTCGGCCTGCACGACCGCGTCGCGCACCATCCGCCCGTCGCGCGCTATCTCGCGTCGGAGCGCCGCATCCCGTTCAACGACATGGGAATCTTCCGGCACTATCCGGAGCTGGACCAGTCGCGGCGGACGCCGCGTCAGTCGCCGTAGCGATAGCGGCTGCGCATCGCATCGAGCGGATTGCCGTCGGCGAGCGTTCCGCCGAGACTGTGGATCACCGCGCTCGCCGCGTTGATCGCGGTCTGCACCGCGCCCTCGATCCAGCCGCCCGTGAACGAGCAGCAGCAGCCGGCCAGATAGATCCCGCGGTCCGACGACGGATCGGCGGCCGTCTGGAACTGGTGGAACAGCGCCTGCGAATGGATGTCCTCGCCCGGATAGTTCAGCTTGAATGCGCCGAGCGCATAGCGGTCCGACAACCAGTCGTGGCTCGTGACGTTGCGCGCGTAGTCGTCGTCGAGCGGCCGCAGGTGGGCGGCGAACGCCGGCGACACGATACCGATCTCGGCCACGAGACGCTTGAACCGCTCGACCTTGTCGGTGAGCGACAGGATCTTGTGCGAATCGTCCTCCCACGTGTAGCTGATCAGCACGACGCCGTGCGCGTCGGGATCGTCGGGCGCGTAATCGAGACAGTAGATGCCGCGCGCCAGCGTGTCCGTCTGGATGTTGTGCGGCAGCCCGTGCTTGAGCCAGAACTTGTCACGGGTCAGCACGAACAGCTTCGAAGAACTGACCATGTGCGTCTCGTTGATCGCGCGAACGACGTTCGGCGCGAACAGGTTCGCGATGCCCGTGATGCCCATGCCGACCTGCATCGCGCGCGTCGTGGTCGCGACGATCACGCGGTCGAAACCGTGCGTCGATCCGTCTTCGAGCGTCAGCGCGAAGGTGCCGTCCGGCTGCTGCGCCACGCGCCGCACGGCGGCATGCACGATGCAATCGCGCACCCGCGCACCGTTGCCGCCATCGTCGAGCAGCCCCTGCGCGAGCGCGAAGATGCCGGCCGGGATCAGCCGCTGGTCGACCTCGAGCTCGTTGACCACGATCCGCAGGATTTCGAGGAACGACGCGCGATAGACCGGCTGGAAGCCGCCCGAACCGATACCGAGCGTGCCGAACAGGCGCAGGTCCTCGCCCTTGCGCCAGCGCGTGCCGCCGGGCGGCGTCGTGCCCGTGAAGATCTTGACGATCGCCGAGTAGAACGACTCGTCGCCGAACCGGTCGATGTACTGCTGCCAGCCTTGTCGCGCGTCGTCGTAGCGATGCGCGCGCAGCAGCGCCGTCAGTTCGGCCGGCGCGGGCAGCTGCGTGCCGTCGTCGAGCCGCACGCCATCGCGAATGAACGCGCGCCAGCCGCGGTCGACGCGATCGAACAGCGCGGGAGGCGCATCGCCCGCAGGCCAGCGATACGCATGACCCTGGTAGTGGATCTCGGTGTCGACGATGCCCGGATCGGGAAACGCGGACGCGCTGTCGACGCCGAACCGCTCGAGATAGTGATACAGCGCGGCCTGCGACGGCGGGAAGCGCATGGCGCCCATTTCGGCGAGCAGGTGCGGATGGTCCGGATTGATCGACTGGGACAGCAGGCGCCCGCCGACTCGCGCGCGGTTCGCCTCGAACACGACGACCTGCCGCGCGCCCGCGCGCAGCAGTTCGCAGGCGGCGACGAGGCCGCCGACGCCGGCGCCCACGATCGCGATCCGCGCGTCGCGCGCGCAGTGGGCCGGCAGCGTGCCGAGATGCCCGCCGGTGCGGGACAGGAAGGCGCCGTAGTCGTACAGTGTGTCGATGTACGGCAGCGTGCGCGACAGGCATTCAGGAGCGTTCATGTGGTCGGGAACGAAAGAGGCCGTGCTGACCGCATGCGGTCAGACAGGCAGGTGGATACTGCCGAGCGGCGCGTCGGCATTGACGAGATCGACACGCTTCACGCGGATGCACAACGCGTCGTCGCGCACCGTGAGTTCATGCGTGTACCAGCCGGCGAACAGTGTCTGCTCGTCGCGCCGCATCTCGACGTAATGAAACGGCGTGCGCAGCACGTAGGCGCCACGCTCGGGGTCGGCCCGATCGACATGCGGCTGCTGGAGCAGATGGTGACCGCGGCTCGCCGGCTGCTGCGAGAACGTGCGGCGCCCGGCCAGCCGCTCGATGCGGATCCGCAGCAGCAGCCGGTCCTCGTCCATCAGCGCGCCGTGCAGCCCGGTGTCGGGCTGGTCTGGCGACAGCGGCATCCAGTAGCGGGCGTCGTCCGCGTAGAGCGCGAGCCATTCTTCATAGCGCCGTTCGTCGAGCAGGCGCGCCTCGCGATAGACGAACGCGGCGAGTTCATCGTGCGGAAATGCGTGCATCGGCTGCCTCCTGCGTCGATACGGGCGCGATGTAGTGCAGCCACGCGCGGAACTGGTTGCGGATCTGCAGCTCGCTGGTGCCGTTCGTCTCCGACGTCGGCTGCGCGAACTCCTGCGGATCGAACAGACGCCCGACGTGCACCCAGTCGCGCGCCTGCGTGGCGAGGCCGCGCTGCGCGCGTTCGTACATTTCGAGATCGTCGTGCGCGACGATCGACGTCGGTGCGTTGATCAGGCGGTTGTAGGCGAGCGTGCGCTCCAACAGCGAATCGGGCGCGCCGACGAGCCGGAACGACCACGACTCCACCAGCGTGCGATCCACCGCCAGCGGCTTGAACACGCGCAGGATCTGGATCGGCCCTTTCACCATCGCATTCGGAAACAGCACCGTGTTGTGGCGCACCTCGCCGAGAATGCGCGCGGCACGCGCTTCGCCGTAGGCCGCGGTCATCTTCTCGTGATAGCCGGGAATCGGCGTGTAACGCGCGTGAATCGAATCGGCGGTGCCGGTGTGGCCATGTCCGTTGGGCCACACGCGCAGCCCCATCTGCTCGAAGAATGCGTGCGGCTGGATGAACGGCTCGAGCAACTCGACCGCCATCGGCTTCGCCTGCTGCGCGCCGTCACGCTCCCATACGCGCACGGCCGTGCCGGCCGACGACTCGTGCGCGACCATCGGATGACAGGTGTCGGTCTGGTTCTCGACCAGCATCTTCCAGTTGCATGAATGCACGTAGCGGAACACGCCGCCCGCGACTTCGACGCGCCCTTCCGGCGAACGATCGACGAGGTTGTCGAGCGACGACAGCGCGTCGCCGAAATACGCGTGGAAATCGACGCCGGACGGATTCAGGCGACAGAACACGAAGCCGCGATGGTCATGGGTCGCGCCGACCGCCTGCATGCCCTTGCTGGCCTCGCACGATTCGAAGTTCGTGTGCTCGTAGCCGCGCCGCAGCGGAATCGCGTACAGGCTGCCGTCGGTCCGATACGACCAGGCATGGTACGGGCAGCGGAAGAACGTGCCCGTGTTGCCGCAGGCATCCGTCACCAGTTGCGTACCCTTGTGCGAACAGCGGTTGTGCAGCACGCGCACGGAACCGTCGACGTGGCGCACCATCACGACCGGCTCGGCGCCGATGGTCGTCGTCACGTAGTCGCCCGTTTCCGGGATCTGGCTGACGTGGCCGACGTAGACCCAGGTATTGCGGAACAGTTGCTGCATCTCGAGCTCGAAGATGCGCGGCGACAGATAGAGGTCCTTGTGCACCTCGGTATCGCGCACGAGCGATGCCATCGCCTCGGTGAACGGTTGTGCCGTCATGCGCGCCCCCGGCTGCGGACGCGATGTGGCCGCGCGTCGTCGCGACGCGCGGTGTCGATTGCTTTTCTTGTCATCTCTCAGGTTTCTGGTGGGTACGCCGCTCGGACGAGCGTGCGGCTGCCGCCGCGCGGCAGGCCGCAGATGTTGCGGGTGACCTCAGCTCGTCACCGGTGTTTCGTGCAGCCTCAGCCAGCCGATGCGGCCGTCCGTGTCGCACTCGAACACGACGGTCGAGCGGCGCACGGTACGCCGCCCTGCTGCGTCGGTCTGCGTCTCACGATAAGCGATCGTCGAGCCGCCCTGCCAGGCGCTCACTTCCTGAAGCTCGTCGATCGCGATCTGCAGGCCGGGCCGCGCGCCGAAGCCGCGCGAAAACAGGACGTCGATATCCGCGTAATCGAGCGCGTGGCCGTGCAGCGAAATCATCGAAAAGCCACGCGAAAAACGCGCGAGCAGCGGCGCGAGCCCGTCGCGCGCCGCGCGGCCGGACAACCATTGCTCGATGTCGACATGTGCGTCGACCACTTCCTTGAAAAACGGGTTGGACGAATTCATCGCAATACTCACGAACGTTGAGAAGCCGCGCGCCCGGCGGGCGCACGGTGCCTGGCGAGGCGCGCGACGAACGGCAGCGGCAGCAGCGTCGCCAGCGCGGCCAGGCCGAAACATTGCTGGTACGGCAGTCGCCCGTCGTCGCCATGCATCGACAGCAGGAAGTTCAGCGCGCTGCCCAGCACCGCGACGCCGAGGCAAAAGCTCAGTTGCCGGTTGATGTTCCACAGCGCGCTCGCGTCGCCCATGCGCGCGGCGGGAACGTCGAGAAACGCCGCGCTTTGCGACGTGCTCGTGCACATGCTGGCGCCGAGCCCCATCGCGACGAACGCGAGCACGCGCCCGGCCTCGAAGCCGGCGAGCGGGGTCGCGAGCAACACGATGCCGATCGCGTCGATCGCGATCCCGCAGATGAACAGCGGTTTCGGCCCCCACTTCGGGAAACAGCGGCGCGTCGTCGCGATCGCGGCGAACGACGCCATCGCCCACGGCACCATCAGCGCACCCGTATGCGTCGCGCTGAGCCCGAGCGCGTTCTGCAGATACAGCGCGGCGACGAGGTTCACGCCGGTGAATACGCCCGGCACGCACAAATAGACGATCAGTCCGATCCGCAGCAGCGGCTGCGCAACGAGGCGCAGGTCGAGCAACGGCGCGGCGGCCCGGCGCGCGTGCGCGACATACGCCCCGCCGGCGACGAGCGCGAGCGCGAGCGGCACGAGCGCGTCGCGGCCGGCGCCCGGCTGTCCCGCGAACGTCAGGCCGAGCAGCAGCGCGACGAGTGCCGCCGCGCTCAATCCGAGGCCGCGCACGTCGAGCGCCGGCGGGCTTCCATCCGGTTCGTCGGCCGGCAGCCACGCGAACGCGAGCACGCTCGTGACCGCGGCGAGCGGCAGCATCCCGAAGAAGATCGCACGCCACGACACGCGATCCACGACCACGCCGCCGAGCGCCGGCGACAGCGCCGGCACGAGCAGCGCGACCATCATCACGATCGACGTCAGGTGCGCACGCGCATCGGGCGGATACGCGCGATACGCCATCGTCTGCCCGACCGGAATCAGCAATCCGCCGCCGAGCCCCTGGATCAGCCGCCACATCAGCAGCGCGCCGATCGACGCCGACAGGCCGACGCCGAGGCTGCCGAACGCGAACAGCAGCAGCGACGCGATCAGCAACCGGCGCTCGCCGAACCGTCGCGCGAGCCACGTGCCGAGCGGAATCACGACCGTCAGCCCGAGCACGTACATGTTGCCGATCCACGCCAGTTGGGCGACCGACGCGTGCAGCTCGCGCTGGATCGTCGGATACGCGGCATTGATGACGAACATGTTGGCGAGGTCGATCGCGAACCCCAGCAGGTAGACGGCGGCAATTTTCGAGCGATCGGTCATGGCGGCGGAAGACGAACGAAACGCCGCAGTGTAAGGTTCGCCACGCACGTCGATAAGCCCGGCCGGACGGCAAGACTGGTCGAAAAATTTTGACAATCAGGGCACCATGTCGGTTTTCCGCCTCGTATCCGACACCCCATGGTGAGTCTCGATCGTTTCGCCGTCTTCCGTGCCGTCGTGGAAGCGGCGTCGTTTACAGCCGCCGCCGCCCAGCTGAACCAGGCCCGGGCCGCGGTGAGCTTCAACATCAAGCAGCTGGAAGCCGAACTCGGCGTCACCCTGCTCACGCGCACCACGCGGCGCGTCGAGCTGACCGACGCGGGAGAACGCTTCTATGCACGCTGCCTGCGCGTGCTGGAGGAAGCCGAAAGCGCGATCGACGACGCGCGCAGCGAGCATGGCGGGATGCACGGCGTGCTGCGCGTGACGTCGACCGTCGAGTACGGGACGATGGTCGTCGCCCCCGCGCTGCACACCTTCATGCAGCGTCATCCCGCGCTGCGCGTGCGGCTCGAAACGCATGCGTCGCAAGTCGACCTGGTGCGCGAGCGCGTCGACGTGGCGATCCGGCTCGGCCGCCTCGAACAGTTCCAGGATCTGCCGTACCGCGGCGCGTGCCTCGCGACCTACGACGTGCGGCCCGTGATCGCGCCGTCGCTGCTCGCCGCGGCCGGCCTGTCGCACATCGCGTCGCCGGACGCGCTCGCCCGGCTGCCGCAGCTCGGCCATACGCGGCTCGAGCGGATCGCCACGTGGACGCTCGCCGATCGCGACGGCAACGCGCACGCGTTCCGGCCCAGCGCCAAACCGCGCGTCGTCGTCGACAACGCGTCGGTCCTGCGCGTGCTCGCGCGGCAAGGCAGCGGCGTCGCCCTGCTGCCCGAATGGCTCGTGCGCGACGATCTCGCGAGCGGTGCGCTGGTCGATGCGCTCCCCGGCTACCGGTTTCCGCCGCAGGCCGTCTATGCGCTGTACCCGTCGACCCCGCACGTGCCGCAGAAAGTGCGTGCGTGGGTCGACTTCATGAAGGCGTATCTGGCCGTGGGCTGACCGCGGCGGCTCAGGCGCGCGCCGCGTCGTCCCGCAGCAGTGCGTCGATCCGGCCGGCGATCGCCAGCAGGCGGCGATCGCTGCCCCACGGACCTTCCAGCATCAGCCCGACCGGCAGCGCCGTTTCCGCGGAGCGCCCGGCCGGGATCGAGACGGACGGCACGCCGGCGAGCGTCGCGGGCGAGGTCTGGCGCACGACGCGCGCGAACAGCGCCGCATCCTGGGCGGCAGTCATCGCGGCCGTGTCGTCGAGCGATGGCGGCTCACCGGGCACCGTGGGCATCGCGATGCAGTCGACCGGCGTGCCGAACGCGTCGTCGTACCAGCGCACGAGCCGCTGACGGCACACGATCGCGTCCGCATAGGCCTGCGCATCGACCGGCGCGGTGACGAACGACCGGAAGATCGCGCGGACGTCGTCGCTCGCGATCCGCTCGACGAACGTGTCGAACGGGATGCCGAGCCGTTCCGCCGCGAACCGGCGCCAGTACTGGTTCGCCTCGAATGCCGCGAGCGGAAAGCCGCAGGCTTCGCTTGCGTCGTGCAGCGGCATCGCCGGCAACGGCACGAGCGTCGCACCGGCCGCCGAGAACGACGCGAGTGCATGCTCGATGCAGGTTGCGACGCCCGGATCGAGCGCGTCGAAGTACGGTGCGCCCGGCACGCCGATGCGCAATTGCTGCCAGCCGGGTGCGGTAGCCGTGCTGTCGTCGCGCGTCAGCACCGCGTCGAGCAGCAGCAGATCGTCGATGCCATGGCCGATCGGCCCCACCGTATCGCGCGTGGGCGACAGCGACAGCACGCCGTGCGGCGAATAGCGCTGCGCGGACGGCCGCAACCCGAATACGCCGCAGAATGCGGCCGGAATCCGCACCGAGCCGCCCGTGTCGGTACCGAGACCGAACGGGATACCGGCCGCGACGGCCGCCGCCGTGCCGCCGCTCGACCCGCCCGCGATCCGCCGCGGATCCTGCGGATTGCCGACCGCGCCGAAGTGCCGGTTGCCGCTCGTGATGCCGAACGCAAGCTCATGCATGTTCGCCTTGCCGAGCGGCACCGCGCCCGCTTCGAGCAGGCGCCGCACGGTCAGCGCGTCCGCCGTCGCCCGATAGCCGTTCACCGCCGGGCTCGCACCGAGCGTCGGCATCCCGGCGGTATCGAGGTTGTCCTTGATCACGAACGGCACGCCGGCGAGCGGCAGCGCGTCGCCTTGCGCGATGCGTGCATCGACGCGCTCGGCCGTGCGGCGCGCGAGATCGGCATCGACGTGCACCATCGCATTGAGCGGCGCGATCGCTGCGAGACGCGCAAGCGCGTCGTCGGCCAGGTCGACGGCACGCCGCCCGGCCGTGCGCACGGCATCGGCCAGCGCGCGTACGCTGGTGGCGGAAACGAATGAAGGGGAAGAAACGCGGTTCGGCTGTGTTGTCATGTTGTGTGCTGGACGCGGTATCGATCGGAAAATGCGCGGCGTGCCGGAGGCCCTCTCCGGCACGCCGCGCGAACCGCGATGGTATCCCGGCCCGCGGCCGCACGCACGCTACGCGCCGCGTGACCGTTCGCGGGTTGCGTCGATCGCATCGACCGAGCGCGTCAGCCACGGCCCGATCTCCATCTCCTCGTACCGCACGAGCCGGCTCTTGCGCACGCGGCGATACGCCCACCAGATCGCGACGAACAGCGGGATCCACACATAGATCGACAGCACTTCCATCCAGTCGATGCGGGTCGCGAAGAACGCCTGGTAATCCTGCCCGAGCGAGATCACGATGCAGATCGCGATCGCGAACAGCGGCCCGAACGGGAACCACCTCGCGCGGTACGGCAGTTGATCGAGCCGGTAGCCCTGCTTCAGAAAGCCCTTGCGGAACCGGTAGTGGCAGACCGCGATACCGAGCCACGCGATGAAGCCGGTGATGCCGACCGTGTTGAGCAGCCACAGATAGATGCTCTGGTTATTGGTCAGCGACGTGAGAAAGCACAGCCCGCCCACCGCCATCGTCGCGTACAGCGCGTTGCGCGGCACGCCGCCCGGCGACAGCGTCGCGAACATCGCCGGCGCACGGCCTTCCGCCGCGAGGTTGTACAGCATCCGCGTGGCCGCATACGTGCCGGAGTTGCCGGCCGACAGCACGGCCGTCAGGATCACGAGGTTCATCGCGCCCGCGGCGAGCGGAAAACCCGCATGGCTGAACACGAGCGTGAACGGGCTCACGCCGATGTCGGTCACGTCGCTCTTCAGCAGGTTCGGATCGGTGTACGGCACCAGCAGGCCGATCACGAAGATCGCGAGCACGTAGAACAGCATGATCCGCCAGAAGATCTGCTTCACCGCGCGCGGGATCGTCTTGCGCGGGTTCTCCGATTCGCCGGCCGTGATCCCCACCAGCTCGGTGCCGAGAAACGAAAAGCCCGCGATCAGCGCGACGCTCATCATCGCGTGCACGCCGCCGACGAACGGCGCGTCGCCCGTCTTGAAGTTGCGCCAGCCGACCGGTTGCCCGTTGCCGATCAGGCCGGCCGCGATCAGCAAGCCCGCCGCGATGAACGCGATCACGGTGACGACCTTGATCAGCGAGAACCAGTATTCGGATTCGCCGAAACCGCGCACCGACAACGTGTTCAGCAGGAAGATCAGCACGAGGAACCCGGCGCCCCACCAGATGCCCGGCACTGCGGGAAACCAGTAGCGCATCACGATCTGCCCGGCGACCAGCTCGATCGCGATCGTCACGGCCCAGCTGTACCAGTAGGTCCAGCCGAGCGCGACGCCGAAGCCTTCGTCGACGTATTTCTCGCCGTAGATCGCGAACGAGCCCGACACCGGCATCAGCGCGGCCATCTCGCCGAGCCCGGTGACGACGAAGTAGACCATCAGCCCGATCGCGATATATGCGGCGATCGCGCCGCCCGGCCCCGCCTGCGCGACCGACGCGCCCGACGCGACGAACAGCCCCGTGCCGATCGAGCCGCCGATCGCGATCATCGCGATGTGGCGGCTCTGCAGCCTGCGCTTCAGCGCCGTTCCGGACGGCGCGGCCGTCTCCGCTGCCGCTTGCAAAGCATCCATAGTGTTCACCCTGTTTGGAGTCGGGCCGCCCGAATTGATTCGGAATACCAATCGATCGGCCCGGTTATTCGCGTCGAAAACCGGCCCTGCCCGCCGGACCGCGCGTCCGATGCCGGTGGCCCGGACGCGCACTACCGCATCAGACGACGCTGCGCTTGATCGCCTGCAGCTCGGCCGTCGTCACGATCTTCTCGATCCGGAACCGCGGGCTTTCCAGCCACACGTTCGCAATCCGGCGGTATTCGTCGAGATCCTCGCACGCGAGCCGCACGAGAAAGTCGAACGTGCCGCTGACGAGCCAGCAGTCGAGCACGGCCGGATTGGTCCGCATCTCGTCCTCGAACGGTGCCTGGGAACGCCCGTGGTCGGCCAGCACGATCTGCGCGATCACGACGATCGGCTTGGTCGCGCGCGGCGCCTTGATCACCGCGCGGTAGCCTTCGATCACGCCGAGCGCCTCGAGCCGCTCCACGCGCGCCTGGCACGGGCGCGGCGTGAGGTTCACGCGCTCCGACAGCTGCCGGTATGAAATCCGTCCGTCGGTGCGCAGGATGTCGAGGATCCGAAGATCGATCTTGTCGAGCTGCATCTTCTTGTCGGTCATCCGCGTTCGCTCCGGTCGGGTCGTGGCTGGTGCGCGGAGCCTCTCCTCCGGTTCCGCGCGGGGGCCACATTATCCGGCCGAAGCGGCCGCGCGCCAATCGGCTAGAACCGTAGCGACAGGCAGGTCAGGCCGCCGTCCATCTTGCGGAACTCGCTCGTGTCGATCACGTGCAGCGGCAGCCCGAGCGACTGAATCGCGTCGTGCACGCGCGGATAGCCGGCCGGCGTGATCAGCGTGCCGTTCACACGGAGCGTGTTGCCCGCGTATTCGTCGGCGGCCGAGATCGCGATCCGGCGATAGTCGGCGAACGCCGGATGGGCGGCCAGTGCCTCGGTCACGAGCAGCGTGTCGTCGCCGAGCGCGTTGACGACCGATTTCAGATGCAGGCCGGCACCGACCGGCACCGCGACGACCGAATAGCCGTAGCGCGATACCAGCGACTCGAACGCGGCGATGCCTTCGGCGTCGGTGCGGCCCGTCAGGCCGATGTAGAAGCGCTTGCCGACCAGCATCACGTCGCCGCCGTCGAGACGGCCCGCCTGCATCGGCAGCAGGTCGCGATGCGCGCCGAGCGCCGCTTCGATGTGCGCCGTCTCGCCGCGCCGCGCGGGCGCGCCGGGGCGCGTGATCACCGCGAATTCGGGCGTGACGACGGCGACGTCCTCGACGAAATGCGAATCGGGAAATGCGTCCAGCGGCGGCAGCTCGGTCAGTTCGACACCGAGCCCGCGCAGCGCGTCGCAGTAGGCGTGGAACTGCGTGAGCGTCTTGTCGTAGTCGGGCGCGCCGAGCGCGGCGGTGGTGAGACCCGCGCCACAGGACGGCGCGGGACGGCGAACGATCGCTTGCGTGAATTGCATCGACTCCTCCATGGTCACGCTGCCCCCGTGCGGCGCACGGGGCAGCTACGTTGTGTCCGGACCATTATCGGAAGCCAAATTGCGCAATTCGCGTCGAATTCGCGCCTGCCCGCAGCCGATCGCGTCGAATTGCAGGCCGAACGCAGCCGATTCGGCAGACGGCCGGCAAGCACGGCGCAAACGGCCGCGCCCGGGCGCCGGCGCGGTCGATGCGTCCCGCCGCATACGTCACGCGGTGCCCGGCTCGAACCCCATTTGCGCACGGCCCAACGCCGTGAGGTCGCCCTCGCCGCCCCGTCCGTCGAAGTCGACCTCGAAATGATCGGCCGGGAAATCCGGCGGACTGTCGCCGCGCAGGAACGCGAGCCGCTGGCGCTGCAGGTAGGCGTCGTTCTTCGCACACCCGGGCGTGGCCGCGATATACATCACGTTGCTGTCGCCGCTGCCGCGATGCGCATCCTCGACCGCATGCACGACATCGCCGTGCCAGAACACCGCATCGCCCGGCTCCATGTGCGGAATCGGCACCAGCGCGTCGAGCAGCAGCGCGTGCCACTCGGGCAGGATCGACAGCGCGCGGCCCGGACGCGCGCCGCACAGGTCGTCGTCCGCGACGTCGTCCTGCAGCGCGCGCAGCAGGACGTACGCCATCGCGTTCGCGACCGGAATCAACTGCAGCGTGCCGTCGCCGGGCCCTTGCGGCGTCAGCGCGGTCCAGCCCTGGAACGTACGGAACATCGAGCACACGGCCGGCGACGGAATTTCCTCGACGTCGGGACGGAACGCGGCGTCGAACGGATCGTAATCGCGCCAGCGACCGGCCAGCACGTGACGATAGACCTGCCGGAAATTCGCGCCGAGCCAGCGTTCGACCGAGCCGCCATCGACATGCGGCGACAGCCCGAGCGACGTCGAGCCCGGCGGCCGGCGGCGGATCCGGTCCGCGTAGACCGGCACCTGGTCAGGATCGAAATGCGTGCGCGCGCCGTCCGCATGGCGCCACAGGCGGTTCAGGAACACGCGGGCCTGGGTGAGGGCCGGCGACTGGCGCGCGGCCACCTGCGGCTTCGACCAGTAGACGCCGTAGATCTGCGGCTTGCCCGACGCGAGGTTGCCGAAGTAACGGTCCTCGGCACGCGCGTCGAGCCGCTCGGCGAAACGGTTCGCATCCAGATAGGCGCCGATCTCGTCGTTCCAGTCGCGCGCCTGCCGCACGTCGAACACGCCGCGGATCACCACCGCGCCGTGCGTGCGGATCGCGGCGAGCGCCTGCGAATCGACGGTGCCGTTCGCGAGATCCGCGAACCGCAGCACCGGAATCACGTCACGGCCGTGCGCGTGTGCGCGGCGAATCGCGTCGACCTGCCGCACGATATCGCCCTCGAGTTCGCGGAAGGTGGCTGCGTAACCGGGCAGATCGGCGCGCAGCGCCCTTTTCGCCGTGCGGATCGCGGCCGGCAGATCGTCAATCGTCAGGTGCATCGTCGTCTCCTCGCTGAATCGTGTCGTGATGGGCGTTCAGCGTACGGCCGGCGCGTCGCCGCCATCGACACTATCCGGTCAACAATCGATACAATCCTGACAACCGCTCGCTATTCGGACCGATGGCAGACCACGCACAGCTTGTTGCCGTCCGGGTCGCGGAAATACGCGCCGTAGTAGTCGGGGTGATAGTGCGGCCGCAGGCCCGGCGGCCCGTCGCAGGTGCCGCCCTGCCGCAGTGCGAGGGTGTGGCAGCGGTCGACCTGCGCGCGTGTGCGCGCGGTAAACGCGATCGTGTGGCCGTTGCCCGGTTCGGGCGCACGGCCGTCAAGCGGCCGGCCGAAAAAGAACAGCGGGCGGTCGGTATCGGCCGGCATCCAGCCCGACCAGCCGTCCGGCTCGCTGAACTTCAGACGTAGCCCGAGTTCCGCGAACAGCGGCGCGTAGAAGTCGTACGCGCGCGCGGTATCGCTGACACCCACGCAAACATGTGAAAACATGGCATCGCTCCGTCGTGACGATCGATCACGATCATGCCACGGCGCGTTGCCGCGCTCGACCGGAGGTCGCGATGAAACCGCAGTACGAGCACGTGACGTTCGCCCCCGGCTGTTCGATCCGCGTGTACCACCGCCAACTCGCGCGCATACCGTTCGAATGGCATCGGCACCCCGAGTACGAACTCACGCTGACGCTGAACAGCCGAGGCCGGCGCTTCATCGGCGATCATGTCGCCGGCTATGCAGACGACGACCTGGTGCTCGTGCCGCCCAACCTGCCGCACACGTGGTCATCGAATGCGCGCATCGATCGCGATGCGCCGGAAGTCGCGCTCGTCGTCTGGTTCGACGGCGACTGGGCACGGCGCGTGGCCGACTGCTGCCCCGAGTACGCGCCGCTGCGCTCGCTGCTGCGGCGTGCGGCGCCCGGCCTCGCTTTCGACGCGGATACGGCCCGCGCGATGCGCGCACGACTCCCGCAGTTGCTCGCCCCTGCGCCGCGCGTGCGACTCGCGGCTGCACTCGACACGCTCGCCGATCTCGCGGAAGCCGGCGGCGAACCGCTCGCCACCGCGCAGGCCTACGGCCGGCCCGACGCAGCCGCGTCATCGGCCGACTCGGCCGCGCCCGAAGCCGAGCGCCTCGACCGCGTGCTCGACGCGATCGACCGGCACTTCCACGCGCCGCTGCGCATCGACGCGCTCGCCGCCGTCGCCCACCTGTCCGAACGCACGCTGCAGCGGCTGTTCGTACGGCACCTCGGCGAAAGCGTCGGCCGCTACGTGCAGCGGCTGCGGCTCGCGCATGCATGCCGCCATCTGGTCGGCACCGACTGGCCGATCGCGACGGTGGCCGCGCGCTGCGGCATTCCGAACGCCGCGAACTTCAACCGCCAGTTCCTCGCCGCGCGCGGAATGACGCCCGGCGCATATCGGCAGTTCTTCGCGAAGCACGGCCACGCCCCCGACGCCGACGCCGACGCCGACACGCCGCCGCTCGACATGCGGCCGCCATCGCTGGAACGCCACGCGGCCCGGCCGCGCAAATGAAAACACCCCGGCGGGATGACCCACCGGGGTGTCGGGGCGTTGCGATTGCCGGACGCGAGCGGCCTTGCGGCCGTTCGCGCCGCGCACGACTTAACGTGCGTTGAGCGGCTTCGCTTCGCGCGGCGTGTCGCCGATGAACAGCTGACGCGGACGGCCGATCTTCTGCTCCGGATCCCCAATCATTTCGTTCCACTGTGCGATCCAGCCGACCGTACGTGCCATCGCGAAGATACACGTGAACATCGACGTCGGGATGCCCAGCGCGCGCTGGACGATACCCGAGTAGAAGTCGACGTTCGGGTACAGCTTGCGCGACACGAAGTATTCGTCTTCCAGCGCGATCTTCTCGAGCTGCATCGCGAGCTTGAACAGCGGGTCGTCGTGCAGGCCCAGTTCGTTCAGCACTTCGTAGCACGTTTCGCGCATCAGCTTCGCACGCGGGTCGTAGTTCTTGTACACGCGGTGACCGAAGCCCATCAGCTTCACGCCCGAATTCTTGTCCTTCACCTGCTTGATGAATTCGGGGATGTTGTCCGGCGAACCGATCTGCTCGAGCATGTTCAGCGCGGCTTCGTTCGCACCACCGTGCGCCGGGCCCCACAGACATGCAATACCGGCTGCGATACACGCGAACGGGTTCGCGCCCGACGAGCCGGCCAGGCGGACCGTCGACGTCGATGCGTTCTGCTCGTGATCGGCGTGCAGGATCAGGATACGGTCGAGCGCGCGGACGAGCACGTCGTTGACCTTGTACTCTTCGCACGGGTTCGAGAACATCATGTGCATGAAGTTCGCGCTGTACGACAGCGAGTTCTTCGGATACACGAACGGCTGGCCGATGCTGTACTTGTACGCCATCGCGACGAGCGTCGGCAGCTTTGCAATCATGCGGATCGCCGACACTTCGCGGTGACGCGGGTCGTTGATGTCGAGCGAGTCGTGGTAGAACGCGGACAGCGCGCCGACCGCGGCAACCAGGATCGCCATCGGGTGCGCGTCGCGGCGGAAGCCACGGAAGAAGAAGTGCATCTGCTCGTGCACCATCGTATGCTTCGTGACGGTGTCGACGAATTCCTTCTTTTGCGCCGCGTTCGGCAGCTCGCCCTTCAGCAGCAGGTAGCAGGACTCGAGGAAGTCGGCGTTCTGCGCGAGGTTGTCGATCGGGTAGCCGCGGTACAGCAGTTCGCCCTTGTCGCCGTCGATGTACGTGATCGCCGAATTACAAGCTGCCGTCGACATGAAACCCGGGTCGTAAGTGAACTTGCCGGTCTGGCCGTACAGCTTGCGGATGTCGATTACGTCCGGGCCCATCGTGCCCTTGTAGATCGGCAGTTCGACGCTCGGCGAGTTGTCGCTGAACGATAGCGTGGCTTTAACATCAGACGGAGTCATGGCACATCCTCAATCGAAATAAAGAAACGGGATTCGATAACGGGCGTAACGTGTTACACGTTGGCGTTACACGTTGCGCAGCATCTCCAACAGCCGGTGAATGTCCGGGCTGTCTAGGTCGCCCTCTGGTTCCTTGCGCGCGAGGAGCAAGTCCATCAGGTCGTTGTCGCTCAGATCGAGCAGGCGCGACAACGCGCCTACGTCTGCATCGGTGAGGTCATGCTCGTATCTGCCGAAGAAACGCTCGAAGATGATGTCGTTTTCCAGCAGACCCCGCCGCGCGCGCCAGCGGAGGCGCGCGCGACGGTGCGGGTCGGATTGATGCGAATCGTCGCTCATTGCACCCGGCCTTAAACCGCGCGGCGAACCATCAGTTCCTTGATCTTGCCGATCGCCTTCGTCGGGTTCAGGCCCTTCGGGCAAACGTCGACGCAGTTCATGATCGTGTGGCAACGGAACAGACGGTACGGGTCTTCCAGGTTGTCGAGACGCTCGCCGGTGGCGGTGTCGCGGCTATCCGCGATGAAGCGGTAAGCCTGCAGCAGGCCGGCCGGGCCGACGAACTTGTCCGGGTTCCACCAGAAGCTCGGGCACGACGTCGAGCAGCTCGCGCACAGAATGCACTCGTACACGCCGTCGAGCTCGTCGCGTTCTTCCGGCGACTGGAGGCGTTCCTTCTCCGGCGGCGGCGCGTCGTTGATCAGGTACGGCTTGATCGAGTGATATTGGTTGAAGAAGTGCGTCATGTCGACGATCAGGTCGCGCACGACGGGCAGGCCCGGCAGCGGACGCAGCACGATCTTCTGCGGCAGGTCGTTCAGGTTCGTCAGGCACGCGAGACCGTTCTTGCCGTTGATGTTCATCGCGTCCGAACCGCACACGCCTTCACGGCACGAACGGCGGAACGACAGCGTCTCGTCCACGGCCTTCAGCTTGACCAGTGCGTCGAGCAGCATGCGCTCATGCTGGATCTCGAGCTCGTACGTCTGCATGCGCGGCGCCGCGTCCTTGTCCGGATCGTAGCGGTAGACTTCAAAAATGCGTTTTGCCATTTCGGATTCCTTTGACTCGGCTTAGAACGTGCGCGGCTTCGGCGGCACGGAGTCGACCGTCAGCGGCTTCATTTGAACCGGCTTGTAGTCGAGGCGATCGCCTTCGCTGTACCACAGCGTGTGGCGCAGCCAGTTGTCGTCGTCGCGGTGCTCGTAGTCGCTGTGGGCGTGCGCGCCGCGGCTTTCCTTGCGCGCTTCCGCCGACACCATCGTCGCGCGGGCGACTTCGATCAGGTTCTCCAGCTCGAGCGCTTCGACGCGCGCGGTGTTGAACACCTTCGACTTGTCCTTCAGGTGGATGCTTTCCACACGTGCCTTCAGGCCGGCCATCTCGTCGACGCCTTCCTTCAGCAGTTTCGACGTGCGGAACACGCCTGCGTGCTTCTGCATCGTCGCGCGGATGTCGTTGGCGACGTCCTGCGTGTATTCGCCCGAGGTCGACTTCTCGAGCTTCGCCAGGCGCGCCAGCGAGAATTCGCCTGCGTCGGCCGGCAGCGGCTTGTGTTCCTTCTGGTTCTTCACGTGCTCGACGATGTGGTTGCCGGCCGCACGGCCGAACACCACGAGGTCCAGCAGCGAGTTCGTGCCGAGGCGGTTCGCGCCGTGCACGGACACGCACGAGCACTCGCCCACTGCGTAGAAGCCGTTGACCGGATCCTTGTGGCCGCGCGACGTGCCGACGACCTGACCGTGGATGTTGGTCGGGATGCCGCCCATCTGGTAGTGGATCGTCGGGACGACCGGGATCGGTTCCTTGATCGCGTCGACGTTCGCGAACTTCAGCGCGATTTCGCGGATCGACGGCAGACGCTTCATGATCGTCTCGGCGCCGATGTGCGACAGGTCGAGCAGCACGTGATCCTTGTTCGGACCGACACCGCGGCCTTCCTTGATTTCCTGGTCCATCGAACGCGACACGAAGTCACGCGGCGCCAGATCCTTCAGCGTCGGTGCGTAGCGTTCCATGAAGCGCTCGCCGTTCGCGTTGCGCAGGATACCGCCTTCGCCGCGCACGCCTTCGGTGATCAGCACGCCCGCGCCGGCCACGCCGGTCGGGTGGAACTGCCAGAACTCCATGTCCTGCAGCGCGATGCCCGAGCGCGCCGCCATGCCGAGGCCGTCGCCGGTGTTGATGAACGCGTTGGTCGATGCCGCGAAGATCCGGCCTGCGCCGCCCGTCGCGAACAGCGTCGTCTTGCCTTCCATGATGTAGACGTCGCCCGTCTCCATCTCGAGGGCCGTCACGCCGAGCACGTCGCCTTCGGCATCGCGGATCAGGTCGAGCGCCATCCATTCGACGAAGAACTGCGTCTTCGCCTCGACGTTCTGCTGGTACAGCGTGTGCAGCAGCGCGTGACCGGTACGGTCGGCGGCCGCGCAAGCGCGCTGGACCGGCTTCTCGCCGTAGTTCGCGGTATGGCCGCCGAACGGACGCTGGTAGATCGTGCCGTCCGCGTTACGGTCGAACGGCATGCCGAAGTGTTCCAGTTCGTACACGACGTTCGGCGCTTCGCGGCACATGAACTCGATCGCGTCCTGGTCGCCGAGCCAGTCGGAACCCTTGATCGTGTCGTAGAAGTGGAAGTGCCAGTTGTCTTCGCTCATGTTGCCGAGCGACGCGCCGATGCCGCCCTGTGCGGCCACCGTGTGCGAACGGGTCGGGAACACCTTCGACAGCACGCCGACCGACAGGCCCGCGCGCGACAGTTGCAGCGCTGCGCGCAAGCCCGAGCCGCCCGCGCCGACGATCACCACGTCGAACTTGCGGCGCGGCAGGGAAGTTTTGATTGCAGCCATTCTTTACACTCTCCAGAGAATCTGCGCGGCGTAGCCCGCACATGCGAGCAGCCAGACGATGGTCAGCGATTGCAGCAGCAGACGCACACCGACGGGCTTCACGTAGTCCATCCAGATGTCGCGCACGCCGACCCATGCGTGGTAGAAGAGGGAAAGCAGCGTCACGAAGGTCGCGAGCTTCATCCATTGCGCGGAGAAGATCGATGCCCAGCCTTCGTACGAGAAGTCGTGCGCGCCGAAGAACAGGACGAGCAGAATGATCGTGTAGACCGCCATGATCGTGGCGGTGACGCGCTGCGCGAGCCAGTCGCGCAGGCCGTAGTGAGCGCCGACGACGAGGCGCTTCGAGCCGATTCGGTTATTGGCTGCCATTTTCTTAGAATGCTCCGAACAGTTTGAGTGCCATGGCGATCGTCAGGGCGATCGAGACGACAAAGACGACGACGGCCGTCCGCTTGCCGCCTTCCTTCGAGACGGCGTCGTGATTGACGTCCATCAGCAGGTGGCGAATGCCGGCGCAGAAATGGTGGAGAAATGCCCAGGACAGCGCGAGGACGATCAGCTTGACGACGATGTTGGAGAGGAAGAACTTGAAGCCTTCGAAGCTGAGCTCGGAGGTGAGGCTCTGGTCGAAGAGGTACAGCAAGAACGGCAGGAACAGGAACAGCAGCGCGCCGCTGACTCGATGGAGAATCGACAATATCGCCGCCAGCGGCATGCGATATTTCAACGTGATGTCGCCGATTCCGATGTTCCGGTATTCCGGCCTCGGCTTTCTTACTGCATCAGTCATGCTAGACCCCTACTATGTTGTCACACTAATCCGCAATTTTAGCGCCTTTTTATATCGCGCTGCAGCGAAAGTCTGCTCTGGATCGTTACGCGAACGAGAATAAAGGCGGCCCGAAACGTGCTACGCGAGCACGGCGAGTGCGCGTGCACGCTGCTTGTGCCGATACGTCGTCAGCTCAAGTCATTCTGATAGTAATACCCGGTTGTGACATACCAGCCGCGCCGCACTTCCACCGGCCGGTCTCCATATGTATAGGACACGCGCTCGACCGACAGCAATGGAAAACCCGCCGGCACGTGCAGCAGGTCGGCCACCGCCGGCTCCGCGGCCACCGCGCGGATCTTCTCCGTCGCGCGGATCATCCGCGTGCCGAATTCCGTCTCGAACATCGCGTAGAGCGGGCCCTTGTACTCGCTCAGCCGCTCGAACGTGAGCCCGCGGAACATCGCGCCCGGCAGCCAGATCTCGTCGAGCACCGTCGCCTCGTTCTCGAACTCCAGCAGGCGGCGCACCTGCACGACCGGATCGGCCGGCTTCAGGTCGAGCTGCCGCGCGATCTCGGCCGGTGCGCGCAGGCGCCGGCATTCGAGCAGGCGGCTCACGTGCGGATGCTCGGCACCGTCGTCGGCCAGCAAGCGCAGGAAGCGGAACTGCGCGCGATCTTCATTGTGCGTTGCAACAAAAGTACCCTTGCCCTGCCGCCGGACCACGAGGTTTTCCGCGGCCAGTTCGTCGATCGCCTTGCGAACGGTGCCCTGGCTGACCTTGTAACGGGCCGCGAGCTCCACCTCGCTCGGGATGATCTCGCCCGGCTTCCACTCACCGGATTCGAGACTTTGCGTGATCAATGACTTGATCTGCTGGTATAAAGGACTGAAGGTCGGCGACGGCGAAGCCGCAGGCGCCGGCACGGAATCGCCCGCGCCCGGCTGCCCTGGGCCGCCTGCGCCGGTCGGATTCGCGTTGTTCGCCTGGTTCGATGTCATGGCGCGCATTTCATCACAAACCGCGCTTTTTCGTCCACTCAATTTCCGCAAAACATCTGTCTTATATAAGACATATGATACCGTTTGACATTGCGCGTGACGGCTCCTACACTCCCGGTCGAGCAAGGGTTCGCGGGTGCAAAACGCGTCCCCGGCTACGTGCCACGGCCGTCTCCAGGTTCACCGCGTCTGCCTTTCGCGAGTCCTCCGCCCTGCTTCAATGCAACGCTACGCGTAACGCGCATAGAATGGCGTTTTGCCTAGCGTCCACCGCTTCACCCGTCCTGGAGATTTTCAATGGCTAAGCCCGCAAAGCGCGTTGCCGTCACCGGCGCCGCAGGTCAAATCGCTTACTCCCTGCTGTTCCGCATCGCGAACGGCGACCTGCTCGGCAAGGACCAGCCGGTCATCCTGCAACTGCTCGACCTCCCGCAAGCCCAAGCCGCCGTCAAAGGCGTCGTGATGGAACTCGACGATTGCGCGTTCCCGCTGCTCGCGGGCGTCGTGATCACCGACGATCCGAAGGTTGCATTCAAGGATGCAGACGTCGCGCTGCTGGTCGGTGCACGTCCGCGCTCGAAGGGCATGGAGCGCAAGGACCTGCTGTCGGCGAACGCCGAGATCTTCACGGTCCAGGGCGCCGCGCTGAACGAAGTCGCGAGCCGCGACGTGAAGGTGCTGGTCGTCGGCAACCCGGCGAACACCAATGCGTACATCGCGATGAAGTCGGCACCGGATCTGCCGAAGAAGAACTTCACGGCGATGCTGCGCCTCGACCACAACCGCGCGCTGTCGCAGCTCGCCGCCAAGTCGGGCAAGCCGGTCGCGTCGATCGAGAAGCTCGCCGTGTGGGGCAACCACTCGCCGACGATGTACCCCGACTTCCGCTTCGCGACCGTCGAAGGCGAGTCGCTGCTGAAGCTGATCAACGACGACGCGTGGAACCGCGACACGTTCATCCCGACCGTCGGCAAGCGCGGCGCGGCGATCATCGAAGCGCGCGGCCTGTCGTCGGCAGCGTCGGCAGCCAACGCGGCGATCGACCACGTGCGTGACTGGGTCCTCGGCACGAACGGCAAGTGGGTCACGATGGGCATCCCGTCGGACGGCTCGTACGGGATCCCCGAAGACATCATCTACGGTGTGCCGGTCGTTTGCGAAAACGGCGAGTACAAGCGCATCGAAGGCCTCGAAATCGACGCGTTCTCGCGCGAGAAGATGGACGGCACGCTGGCCGAGCTGCTCGAAGAGCGCGACGGCGTCGCCCACCTGCTGAAGAACTAAGCAGGCTGCATGGCCGGGCCGCCTCCGGGCGGGCCGGTCACGGCACGGGCGGCGGGGCTGCAGCCGGCCCCGCCGCCCGATCCGATCCGGGCACGTTTTGCCGCTCCCGGCGCCCCGCGCGCCGGCCCAGAACGCGCCCGAATCCGATTTTCTCCACGTTGCCCGCTTCCTTGACGTAGAAGAGATGTCCGCGCTCACTCCTGCACAAGTGCTGTACGACGGGGCGTCCCCGCCCGCGATCCTGCCCTGCTGCGATCACTACGCGGGCAGCGAGAAGCTGATGCGCAAGTCGCTCGCGCTCCAGACCGAACTCGGCCCCGTGTTCGACATCACGCTCGACTGCGAGGACGGCGCGGCCGTCGGTCAGGAGGCCGCGCACGCCCAACTCGTCGCCGAGTGCCTCGGCAGCGCCGAAAACCGCTTCGGGCGGGTCGGCGTCCGCATCCACGACTTTTCCCATCCCCACTGGCGCGACGACGTGCGCATCGTGCTGCGCGCCGCGCGTGCGCCGGCCTACGTCACGCTGCCGAAGATCGCGAGCGCCGCCGACGCGGCCGAGATGGTCGCGTTCATCGAAGGCACGCGCCGCGAGCTCGGCCTCGCGCAGCCGATTCCGGTCGACGTGCTGGTCGAGACCCACGGCGCGCTCGCGCAGGCGGCCGCCCTCGCCGCGCTGCCGCTGGTCGGCACGCTGAGCTTCGGGCTGATGGACTTCGTGTCCGCGCATCACGGCGCGATTCCCGATGCGGCGATGCGTTCGCCCGGCCAGTTCGACCACCCGCTCGTGCGCCGCGCGAAGCTGGAAATCGCCGCGGCCTGCCACGCGCACGGCAAGACCCCGTCGCACAACGTGACGACGGAAGTGCGCGACATGGCCGTCGTCGCCGGCGACGCGCGCCGCGCGCGCGACGAGTTCGCGTTCACCCGGATGTGGAGCATCCACCCCGCGCAGGTCCGCCCGATCGTCGACGCATTCGCGCCGCGCACCGATGAAGTCGCGCTGGCCGCCGAGATCCTGCTGGCCGCGCAGGCCGCCGACTGGGGCCCGACGCGCCACGGCGATACACTGCACGACCGCGCGAGCTACCGCTATTACTGGTCGGTGCTGCGCCGCGCGCGGGCGACCGGCCAGCCGGTGCCGGCCGAAGCCGCGCCGCTGTTCGGCCCGGCCGCCGGGGACGCGCGGTGAGCGCGCGCCGACACACGAATTTCATCGAATCACCGGAGCGTGAACCCGGACAGGTTTGCGAAACGACAAAAAACGTAACGGAGCCTGAAAACCTGAAATATGCGCAGCCAAATAGGTGAAAATAGCGGCCGCTGCGCGCTTCCGGGGCGCGTGCAGTTTCAAACCGGCCGGCAGTGTCAGCTGCCGGCCCTTGTCAACTGATTATCGAAAGGTTCTGACTCCATGAAGAAATTCCTGATCGCTACCGCCATCGGCGCGTTGTCCGCCACGATGCTGGTGTCGGCTCCGAGCGCGTTCGCCCAGGATACGGCGACGACTGCGAAGAAGACGGCCAAGCGCCCGGCGCCGGCCAAGCGCATCGTTCCGCGCAGCAAGAAGGCACAGGCACGTGCCGCGGCCAAGGTCGATCCGGTACCGGACGGCGCGGTCAAGTGGGCGTGCAAGGACGGCCTGTCGTTCGACCTCGCCGGCGACATGAAGCGCGACCAGCTGGTCACGGTTCACTGGGCGAAGAAGAACTACAAGCTGCCGCGTCAAGCCACGACGACGGGCGCCGACACGTTCTACGATCCGGCCGCGGGCTTCAAGCTGGTCGTGATCCCGAGCAAGGCGATGCTGTTCAGCGACGCGAACGGCGGCGAGCGTCTCGCCGACGAATGCGTGACGCCGGAAATGGCGCAAGGCGGCGCGGCGCCGACGCAATCGAACGAGCTGAAGCCGGCGACGAACTAAGCGCGCGTTTTTCCGCTCCCAGGCCCCTCGATGTCCGCCCCGGTCTCCAACGTCCGCCCCGCGCCGGATTCGGTACTCGTCGACATCGTCGACTACGTGCTGAACCCCGGCATCGACAGCGCGCTCGCGCTGGAGACGGCGCGTCATTGCCTGATCGACACGCTCGGATGCGGACTCGAGGCGCTGTCCTACCCTGCCTGCACCAAGCTGCTCGGCCCTGTCGTGCCCGGCACGATCGTGCCGAACGGCGCGAAGGTGCCCGGCACGTCCTTCCAGCTCGATCCCGTCCAGGCCGCTTTCGACATCGGCGCGATGATCCGCTGGCTGGACTTCAACGACACCTGGCTCGCCGCCGAATGGGGTCATCCGTCCGACAACCTCGGCGGGATCCTGGCGACGGCCGACTGGCTGTCCCGCACGGCCGTCGCGGCCGGCAGGCAGCCGCTTGCCATGCGCGACGTGCTCGTCGCGATGATCCAGGCCCACGAGATCCAGGGCTGCCTCGCACTCGAGAATTCGTTCAACGCGGTCGGGCTCGACCACGTGCTGCTCGTGAAGGTCGCATCGACGGCCGTCGTCGGCCGCCTGCTCGGGCTCACGCGCGACGAGCTGATCAACGCGGTATCCAACGCCTTCGTCGACGGTCAAGCGCTGCGCACCTACCGCCACGCGCCGAACACCGGTTCGCGCAAGTCTTGGGCGGCCGGCGATGCCACGTCCCGCGCGGTGCGCCTCGCGCTGATCGCGAAAACGGGTGAAATGGGCTACCCGTCGGCGCTCACCGCGAAAACCTGGGGCTTCTACGACGTGCTGTTCGACGGGCAGCCGTTCCGCTTCCAGCGCCCGTACGGCACATACGTGATGGAGAACGTGCTGTTCAAGATCGCGTTCCCCGCCGAATTCCACGCGCAGACGGCCGCCGAGGCCGCGCTGCAGCTGCACGCGCAGCTCGCCGCGGCGGGCCGCACGACCGACGAGATCCGCTGGATCACGATCCGCACGCACGCGGCCGCGATCCGCATCATCGACAAGCAAGGGCCGCTCGCCAATCCGGCTGACCGCGACCACTGCATCCAGTACATGGTCGCCGTGCCGCTGCTGTTCGGCCGGCTGACCGCGGCCGATTACGAAGATACGGTCGCCGCCGATCCGCGCATCGACGCGCTACGCGCGAAAACCGTGTGCGTCGAGGATCCGCAGTTCACGAAGGATTACCATGACCCGGCCCGGCGCTCGATCGCGAATGCGCTGACGATCGAATTCGCGGACGGGTCGACGCTTGCCGAAGTGGCGGTCGAATATCCGATCGGCCATCAGCGACGCCGTGCGGACGGCATCCCGCTCCTGGTCGACAAGTTCCGGACCAACCTTGCCCGCCGTTTCCCGGCAAAGCAGCAACAAGCGATTCTCGACGTGTCGCTGGACCAGGCAAAGCTCGAAGCGATGCCGGTCGATGAGTACGTCGATCTGTATGTGATATAGCCGTCAGATACAGGACTCTTTGTTTCCTAGCCTTAAACCCAGGAAAATCACCATGGCCCACAATCTCCACAAGACCCTCAAGGAATTCGACAGCGGTTCCGGCAAAGGCAAGTTCTACTCGCTGCCGCAGCTCGGCAAGGAACTGAAGACGAAGATCGAGCGCCTCCCGGTGTCGATCCGTATCGTGCTCGAGTCCGTGCTGCGCAACTACGACGGCAAGAAGATCACCGAAGAACACATCGAGCAGCTCGCGAACTGGAAGCCGACCGCGAAGCGCGTCGACGAGATTCCGTTCGTGGTGTCGCGCGTCGTGCTGCAGGACTTCACGGGTGTGCCGCTGCTCGCCGACATCGCGGCCATGCGCGGCGTCGCGGAGCGTTCGGGCAAGAATCCGAAGAAGATCGAGCCGCTGGTCCCGGTCGATCTCGTCGTCGACCATTCGGTCCAGATCGACTACTTCCGCCAGAAGGACGCGCTCGACCTGAACATGAAGCTGGAATTCCAGCGCAACAACGAGCGCTACCAGTTCATGAAGTGGGGCATGCAGGCGTTCGACACGTTCAAGGTCGTGCCGCCGGGCGTCGGCATCGTCCACCAGGTGAACCTCGAGTACCTCGCGCGCGGCGTCCACAAGAAGAAGGACGAAGACGGCACGGTCTTCTACCCGGACACCCTCGTCGGCACGGACAGCCACACGACGATGATCAACGGCATCGGCGTGGTCGGCTGGGGCGTGGGCGGCATCGAGGCTGAAGCCGGCATGCTCGGCCAGCCGGTGTACTTCCTGACGCCGGACGTCGTCGGCGTCGAGCTGAAGGGCAAGCTGCGCGAAGGCGTGACGGCCACCGACTTGGTGCTGACGATCACCGAAATGCTGCGCAAGGAGAAGGTCGTCGGCAAGTTCGTCGAATTCTTCGGCGCTGGCACGAAGTCGCTGTCGCTGCCGGACCGCGCGACGATCGGCAACATGGCGCCGGAATACGGCGCGACGATGGGCTTCTTCCCGGTCGACGAAAAGACGATCGACTACTTCGAAGGCACGGGCCGCACGAAGGCGGAAATCGCCGCATTCGAAAACTACTTCAAGGCGCAGAAGCTGTTCGGCATTCCGAAGGCCGGCGACATCGACTACACGAAGACGGTGACGCTCGACCTGGCGACGGTCGCCCCGTCGCTGGCCGGCCCGAAGCGCCCGCAGGACCGCATCGAGATCGGCAACGTCAAGTCGACATTCACCGACCTGTTCTCGAAGCCGGTCGCGGAAAACGGCTTCGCGAAGAAGGCGGACGACCTGGGTACGCAGTACACGACGAGCAACGGTGTCGACGTGAAGAACGGCGACGTGCTGATCGCCGCGATCACGTCGTGCACGAACACGTCGAACCCGAGCGTGCTGCTGGCCGCCGGCCTGCTCGCGAAGAAGGCCGTCGAAGCCGGCCTGACCGTCGCGCCGCACATCAAGACGTCGCTCGCGCCGGGATCGCGCATCGTCACCGAATACCTGACGAAGACGGGCCTGCTGCCCTACCTCGCGAAGCTCGGCTTCGAAGTCGCCGCCTACGGCTGCACGACCTGTATCGGCAACGCGGGCGACCTGACGCCGGAACTGAACGAAGCGATCACGAAGAACGACATCGTCGCGGCAGCCGTGCTGTCGGGCAACCGTAACTTCGAAGCGCGCATCCACCCGAACATCCGCGCGAACTTCCTCGCGTCGCCGCCGCTGGTCGTCGCCTACGCGATCGCCGGCAACATCACGCGCGACCTGATGACCGAGCCGGTCGGCAAGGGCAAGGGCGGCCGCGACATCTACCTCGGCGACATCTGGCCGACGAGCGACGAAATCCACGCACTGCTCAAGTTCGCGCTCGATCCGAAGAAGTTCGAGGACAACTACGCGAAGCTGACCAAGAAGGGCGACCTCTGGAGCAAGATCGAGGGCGAGACGGGCCAGGTCTACGACTGGCCGAAGTCGACCTACATCGCCGAGCCGCCGTTCTTCGGCAACGACTTCTCGATGGAGCCGGCCGCTTCGATCCCGACGGTCAAGGGCGCGCGCGCGCTGGGCATCTTCGGTGACTCGGTCACGACCGACCACATCAGCCCGGCAGGCTCGATCAAGGAAGACTCGCCGGCAGGCAAGTGGCTGAAGGAGAACGGCGTGCAGAAGGCCGACTTCAACAGTTACGGCTCGCGCCGCGGCAACCACGACGTGATGATGCGCGGCACGTTCGCGAACGTCCGGATCAAGAACCTGATGATCCCGGCGAAGGCGGACGGCACGCGCGTCGAAGGCGGCCTGACGATTCACCAGCCGAGCGGCGAACAGCAGTCGATCTACGACGCGGCCATGCAGTACGTCGCAGCCGACACGCCGACCGTCGTGTTCGCGGGCGAAGAGTACGGCACGGGCTCGTCGCGCGACTGGGCCGCGAAGGGCACGCAACTGCTCGGCGTGAAGGCCGTGATCGCACGCAGCTTCGAGCGGATCCACCGCTCGAACCTGGTCGGCATGGGCGTGCTGCCGCTGCAGTTCAAGGGCGCGGACAGCATCCAGTCGCTCGGCATCACCGGCGAAGAGACCTACGACATCGAAGGCCTCGGCGATGAGTTCAAGCCGCAGCAGGACGTCACGCTCGTGATCCACCGCAAGAACGGCGAAACGACCCGCGTGCCGGTGCTGCTGCGCATCGATACGCCGATCGAAGTCGACTACTACAAGCACGGCGGCATCCTGCCGTTCGTGCTGCGCTCGCTGCTCGCGGCGTAAGCGCGGCTTTTGCAGGTGCCGCAGCCGCCTCGCGGCGGTTGCGGCCGATTTGGATGCCCGACCTCGTGTCGGGCTTTTTTTCGTCCGTGGGCCGGCGGGCGTAGTCGCGACGACCGCACGGCGGCGCCCCGCTTTCGCTGGACGTCACCGGCCGGTATCCGGCTCGCGCGTCACGCCGCCTTGCTACTTCGTACCTTCGCGCCCGCGGAGGAACCCGATCGCGCGTTCTTCTTCAGATGCGTTCGGTTGTATTCGATCGCCGCGCGCACGAGGTTCTTCAACGCCCGCTTGTCGATCTTGTCGCCTTCGAAGAAATCGATCGCACGCCGCGCATTGCCATCGAGACCGTCGTTGAACAGCTGGTCGGGATCGGGCAATTTCGCGCCGTGCATGAACGTCAGCTTCACCTTGCCCTTGTGCGCGTTCGCGACCGCGATCATCCCGTCGCACGACCACACGGGGCTGCCCATCCATTTCCATTCCTCGACGATGCCGTCGGCGGCGGCGAGGATCGTCTCGCGCAGATCCGCGAACGTCTTGCCACGCCAGTCGGCGATTCCCGCGATCAGCGCGTCGATGCGGGCCGACGGCTCCAGCTCCGATGTGCTCATGTCCGGGCCTCCTGGACTTCATCGGGACGCGCCAGCACCTGTTCGAGCGACGCGAAGAACCGCGCCCACCCGTGCTGCGCGCCGCGGTATGCCTGCTCCTGATCCGTGCGGAAGCCGGCCTGCTCCATCCGCAACAGCGTGCCGCGCGGCGTCGGCGTGAGCGTCCAGGTGACGACGCTTTCGAGGCCATAGGCGGCCCAGCTATAGGACAACACGCGCTGCGGCTCGATCGTCAGCACCGTGCAGTCGACCGCCCCCCAATCCGCGCGGAAGCTGAACGCGCGGCCCGCGACAGGCTCGAAGTCGCTCTTCATCAGCCACGCCTCGATCAGGTGCGGTTGTGTGAGCGCGCGCCAGATCTTCTCCGGCGAATGCGACAGTTCCCGTTCGACGACGACGGTACGCGTTTCGGTAGTGGCCTGGTTCATTGATCCATCCTCTTGAGCAGATCTTCGAGAGCGTCGAACCGGTTCTGCCAGAAGCCGGCCATCTGGCTGGTCCAGTCGATCAGCGGGGTGAGCGCCTGCGGCTGCGCGCGGTAGTGCGTCTGCCGGCCTGCGTGACGGTCGCTCACGAGCCCGGCCTGCTTCAGTACGCCCAGATGCTTCGATACCGCCGGCTGCGACACGCCCGCATGGGCCGTCAGCGCGGCAACCGTCAGCTCGCCCTCCTCGCACAGCCGCTCGAAGAGCGCGCGGCGCGTGGGATCGGCAAGCGTCCTGAAAAGCATGTCGTGAGCGTTTTGCATGTCGTTCAAATTCATAACCCGTTGGTTATGGATTGAAGGATAGCCGCCGAACCGTACGCGTCAAGGCGGAATTTCGCGGGCGACGGCATTCGATCCCGCGGCGTGCCGGTTCGCCGGAGCGGGCCGAACGGCGGCGAACCGGCGTGCAAAGGCCATCGAGCGAGCGCCGAGCCGGCGCCGTCGCCCGAATTCGAGCCTTTCCTCTAATCCGCTCGCCCGCCCCGCGTATCGAAAGCACGCTGCAAGACTCGGCAACGCGCTGTTCCACAGTGCGGGAAGCGCTCGCGATCGACTGGCCCCGTTTTTGTGCATCCGCGCATCCGGACCTCGTCGCGCGGGCCCCGCGGCGACGCCTGACCACATAGTGCGACGCGCGACGCGTCCACGCCCGATCGCAGGCGACGCGCTCGTGCGGCGATTCACTCCGCCATCGCGCGTATTCCGATACCGCAACGAACGCGTCGTGCGTGCAAACGTCGTGGACCGCCGCGCGATCGTGCCGCGAACCGGTTCCGTTCGCCGTGACGCGCTGTTGCGCGCATGAACGGCCCGGTGCATGCACGCGAGCACGCCGATGTCAGAACTGACAGCTATGGAAACTGGCAGCTACCTGAACGGCACCGACGCCCTACGCTCGTCACCGCTCGCGGCCCCACAAGGGCCGGGGGTTCCACCCACGTCGTCTCTCCTAAAAAGGACTCCCGATGAAAAGGAACGCCTGGTTTGCCTTTCCCCTTCCGTCGCCCCGCCGCCTCGCGTGCGCGTGGCCGCTCGTGCTCGCCGCCGGCGCGGCGCATGCGACGACGGACTGGGTCGACACTCACACGAAAGCCTTTCTGACCGGCCCGCAATGGATGGCGCGCAGCGCCGCCCCGTCGCTCGAACTCGCGGCCGGCGAAACGACCGACATCGTCGTCAGCCTGAAGCTGCGCAACGCCGCGCAGCTCAAGCAGCTCGCGCACGACGTGAACCGGCCCGGCAACGCGCATTACCGCCAGTACCTGACGCACGCGCAGTTCCTCGCCAGCTACGCGCCGACCGAGGCCCAGGTGAAGTCGGTCGTCGACTATCTGCGCAAGAGCGGCTTCGTGAATATCGAGGTCGCGCCGAACCGGCTGCTGGTGTCCGCACGCGGCACGGCCGGCACGGTGAAGACCGCGTTCAACACGTCGCTCGTGCACTTCGAGTACGCCGGCCGCTCGGGCTTCGCGAACGCGTCGACCGCGCAGGTGCCGCATGCGCTCGGCGACGTCGTCGGCTCGGTGCTCGGGCTGCAGAACGTCGCACGCGCTCGGCCGATGCTGCGCATCGGCAACGTCGCGAAGCCGCAGGCGCTCGCGGCCGGCACGGCCACCGGCCATTATCCGAAGGAATTCCCGGGCCTCTACAACGCGACCGGCGTGCCGACCGCGGCCGGCGTGACCGTCGGCATCATCACGATCGGCGGCGTCGCGCAGACGCTGCAGGACCTGAAGCAGTTCACGTCGAGCAACGGCTACGGCACGGTCACGACCCAGACCGTCAAGACCAACGGCACCGGCACGACCGGCAGCTACAGCGACGACCAGGACGGCCAGGGCGAATGGGATCTCGACAGCCAGTCGATCGTCGGCTCGGCCGGCGGCCAGGTCGGCAAGCTCACGTTCTACATGGCGGACCTGAACGCCGCCGGCAACACGGGGCTCACGCAGGCGTTCAACCGCGCGGTGTCGGACAACACCGCGAAGGTGATCAACGTGTCGCTCGGCTGGTGCGAGACCGACGCCAACGCGGACGGCACGATCGACGCCGAAGAGCAGATCTTCACGACGGCTGCCGCGCAAGGCCAGACGTTCTCGGTGTCGTCGGGTGACGAAGGCGTGTACGAGTGCAACAACCGCGGCTATCCAGACGGCGCGAACTACACGGTGTCGTGGCCGGCCGCGTCGCCGCACGTGCTCGCGATCGGCGGCACGACGCTGTACACCACGTCGGCAGGCGGATTCTCGAACGAAACGGTGTGGAACGAAGGCCTCGACAGCAACGGCAAGCTGTGGGCGACGGGCGGCGGCGTCAGCACGGTGCTGCCGGCGCCGGCCTGGCAGTCCGGCAGCAATCGCCAGTTGCCCGACGTGTCGTTCGATGCCGCGCAAAGCACCGGTGCGTACATCTACAACTACGGCCAGCTGCAGCAGATCGGCGGCACGAGCCTCGCCGCGCCGATCTTCACCGGCTTCTGGGCGCGCCTGCTCGCGGCGAACGGCACCGGCCTCGGCTTCCCGGCGGGCAAGTTCTATGCGGACCTTCCGTCGAACCCGTCGCTCGTGCGCTACGACGTCGTGTCGGGGAACAACGGCTATCAGGGATATGGCTACAACGCAGGCACCGGCTGGGATCCGACGACCGGCTTCGGCAGCCTGAACATCGCGAATCTCAACAAGCTGATCCAGACGGGCGGGTTCTGAGTGTGATGCGAAGGCCGGCGCGCGGCAGTCGTTCGCCGCGCGCCGGACGACGAACGTTCGAACCGCGACCCTACTCCGTCGCCTGCTCCTTCGCCGGCGTCGACACGACCGGCGCGCCGGCCCGGTGCGACGGCGCGAAGAGCCGCAGCCCGCTCGCGACGCTCGCGGCGCCGGCAAACCCGGCCCCGAGCATCAACGCGAGCGTCGGCCCGTGACGTCCGGCGATCCCGAACGACAGCGCGACGAGCGCCGCGCCGGTCGCCTGTCCGATCAGCCGCGCGGTCGCGATGATTCCGCTCGCGCCGCCGCTGCGCTCGGGCGGCGCGCTCGACATCAGCGCCTTCAGGTTCGGCGACTGGAAAAAGCCGAAGCCCGCGCCGCACAGCATCATCCGCCAGCCGATGTCGAAGACGTTCGGCGCCGCGGGCAACGCGGCGAGCGACACCATCCCCGCGCTCAGCAGCGCCAGCCCGATCGCACCGAGCAATCCGGGCGGATAACGGTCGGACAACCGGCCCGCGATCGGCGCGGCGAGCGCGACGATCGCCGACCACGGCGTCATCAGGAAACCGGTCTCGACCGCACTGCGGTGCAGGACGGTTTCGAAGTAGAACGGCAGCGACACGAACGCGAGCCCCTGCGCGGCAAACGCGCACACGGCCGTCAGCGCGGACAGCGTGAACACGGGCCGGCGGAACAGGTCGACCGGCAGCATCGGCGCCGGATGCCCGGCCTGGCGACGGATCAGCAGCCAGCCGAACGCGAGCGCGACCGCGGCGGCCGCGAACACGATGGACAGCGGCCCGCGCTGCGCGAATTCGCCGAGCGCGAAGATCAGCGATGCGAACGTGATCACGTTGAACAGTGCGGCGAGCGGATCGAACGCATGCTTGCCGCGCGCCGTCTGCGGCAGCGACGGAATCGCCACGGCAAGCGCGAGCACGCCGAGCGGCACGTTTACCGCGAACAGCCACGGCCATGCGGCCACCGACAGGATCAGCGACGCGATCGTCGGCCCCACCGCGAACGACACGCCGACGACGAGCGCGTTGAAGCCGACGCCGCGCCCGAGCCGGTGCGCGGGAAACAGGTTGCGGATCAGCGCGACGTTCACGCTCATGATCGCGCTCGCGCCGAAGCCCTGCACGATCCGCGCCGCCGTCAGCTGCGGCAGCGTCGCCGCGAGCGAGCAGCCGAGCGACGCGAGCGTGAACACCGCGAGGCCCGCGACATACACGCGCTTGTGCCCGACGATGTCGCCGAGCGACGCGAACGGCAGCAGCGTCGCGACCATCGCGAGCTGGTAGGCGTTGATGATCCACACCGACGCGGCCGGCGACGCGTGCAGGTCGGCGGCGATCGCGGGCAGCGCGGTGTTCGCGATGGCCGTATCGAGCGTCGCGAGCGCGACGGCCAGCAGCACGGCGGACATCGCGCGCCAGTTGACGGCCGGCTCCCGGGTGCCGGCGGGGGATGCGAATTCGGACAAGATGAAGCTCGGCTGACGAGCGACGCGCGGCGTCGCGGATTGAGCGGCGCGGCACCGGGCGCTCCGTGCGTGCGACAGCAACGGAACGCGCGGCACCGCGAGCCGTATTGTTGCAGAGCCGCATCGAACGTGCAGGCAACTGCGTCGTCAGTCAGCGAAACGAAAGCTTCGGTGCGCCGCGTCGGGTGCGCGGCATCGTTGAGGACGCAACGATCGGTGGCCCGGGGGTTTGCCGAACGACGCGCGTCCTGGCGCCGTCACGACACCGCACGTCGCGCGTTACGTCCGCGCAGCCATTCGAGCGCGAGCAGCAGGCTCGTCGAAAAGATGATCAGGATCGTCGCGAGCGCGGCGATTGTCGGGCTGATGTTCTCGCGGATCCCGGTGAACATCTGGCGCGGCAGCGTCGTCTGGTCCGCGCCCGCGAGGAACAGCGTGACGACGACTTCGTCGAACGACGTCGCGAATGCAAACAGCGCACCCGACATCACGCCCGGCGCGATCACCGGCAGCGTCACGCGGAAGAACGTCGTGACGGGGTTCGCGCCGAGCGACAGGCTCGCACGCACCAGGTTCTGGTTGAAGCCCTGCAGCGTCGCGGCCACCGTCGTCACGACGAACGGCACGCCGAGCGCCGCGTGCGCGGCGATCAGCCCCGTGTAGGTGTTCGCGAGCCCGAGCGGCGCGAAGAACAGGTACATGCCGACGCCGACCACGACGACCGGCACGATCATCGGCGACAGCAGCACGGCCATCAGGAGCCCCTTGCCGCGGAAATCCGCCTTCGTCAGGCCGATCGCGGCGAGCGTGCCGAGCACGGTCGCGACGACGGTCGCCGACGGCGCGACGATGAAGCTGTTCTTCGCGGCCATCCGCCACTCGTCCGACGCGATCAGGTGCTCGTACCAGCGCGTCGAGAAGCCCGGGATCGGATAGACGAGGAACGTGCTCGACGAAAACGACAGCGGCACGATCGCGAGCACCGGCAGGATCAGGTACAGCAGCGTCAGCACGACGAGCACGCGCAACGCGACGTACCACGCGCGCTCGACGAACGACATGTGCGGCGCGAACAGCGGCCTGGCGAGTTTCATGGTCGGCTTCCCCTTCCCGTTTCCCTGTGCCCGGCGCTCAGCCGAGGCTCACGTTGGTGCGCGTGAAGCGCCCGTACACCGCATACAGCACCAGCGTCGCCGCGAGCAGCAGCCCGCCGAGCGCGCACGCCATGCCCCAGTTGATCGTCACGTTCGTGAAGTACGCGACGTAGTAGCTGACCATCTGGTCGTTCGGCCCGCCGAGCAGCGCGGGCGTGATGTAGTAGCCGATCGCGAGGATGAACACGAGCAGCGCGCCGGCGCCGACGCCCGGATAGGTCTGCGGCACGTACACGCGCCAGAACGCGGCGAACGGATGGCTGCCGAGCGACACGGCCGCGCGCTGGTAGGTCGGCGGGATCGACTTCATCACGCTGTACAGCGGCAGGATCATGAACGGCAGCAGGATGTGCGTCATCGAGATATACACGCCGACGCGGTTGAACAGCAGCGTCAGCGGATGCGAGATCAGCCCGGCGCCGATCAGCGCCGTGTTGATCAGCCCCTCGCTCTGCAGCAGCACGATCCACGCGGCGACGCGCACCAGCACCGAGGTCCAGAACGGAATCAGCACGAGGATCATCACGAGGTTCGCGCGGCGCTCCGACAGCGTCGAGATCCAGTACGCGAGCGGATAGCCGAGCAGCAGCGCGAACAGCGTGACCGCGACGCCGATCACGAACGTGCGGCCGAAGATCGCCAGATAGATCGACTGGTCGGGATCGGCCCGCACGATCTGGCCGAAGCCGTCCTGCTTGTGGTCGAGCGCGGCGAGCAGGTAGAACGGCGACACCTGGCTGCCGTTCTTCGCGATCGACTGCCAGTACGCAACGTCGCCCCAGCGCGCGTCGAGGTCGATCAGCTTCGCGCGCGTTTGCGCGGGCGTCAGCGGCGCATCGCCCGCGCCCTCCTCGCCCTTCAGCGGCATTGCGCGCGCCGTCTTCGCGACGAGCGAGCGGTAGCCGGGAATCTCGGTGTTCAGGCGCCGCGCGAGCGCGCCCATCGCCTCGCTGTCGGCGACCTTCGTCATGTCGGCCGCGAGCGCGACATACGCGGCATCGGCCGGCGGTGTCTTGCGGTCCCAGCCCGACAGCGCGGCCACCGTGTTCGGCAGCGCGGTCGCGATCTCCGGGTTCTGCACCGCGCGCGTGAGCAGCGTGCCGATCGGCACGACGAAGATGAGCATCAGGAAAATCGCGAGCGGCGCGATCAGCAGCAACGCCATCGTGCGCTTGCGGGCCTCGGCGGCCTTCAGTTCGCGCTTGAGCGCGGCTGTCGACGGCGAGGAAGGAGCGATCGTCATCGTGTTCAACGGTTCTCTCCGGCCGGGCTCGATCCGGCGGAATGCCGCGCGACGCGTTCCATGCGCCGCGCGGCAGGTTGCATCAGGACACCTGTCCGGTTACTTCGTCGCCCACGCGGCGAAGCGCTGCTCGAGCTCGTCGCTGTGGTCGGTCCAGAAGCCGATGTCCTCCAGCACCGCGTTCTTGCCGTTGGCCGGCGAGTTCGGCAGGTTCGCGAGCGTCTTCGCGTCGAGCGACTTGATCGCCGCGACGTTCGCGGGGCCGTACGCGATGTGCTGCGCATACCCTTGCTGCGGCTTCGGCGTCAGCGTGTACGCGATGTACTGCTCGGCCAGCGCCTTGTTCGGCGAGCCCTTCGGAATCGCCCAGTAGTCGAGGTCGTAGATGCTGCCGTTCCACACGACCTTCAGGTTCTTGCCTTCCTTCTGCGCGGCATCGATGCGGCCGTTGTACGCGGTCGACATCACGACGTCGCCGGCCACGAGGAACTGCGGCGGCTGCGCACCCGCTTCCCACCACTGAATGTACGGCTTCAATTCGTCGAGCTTCTTGAACGCGCGATCCTGGCCGGCCTTCGTGCCGAGCACCTTGTACACGTCCTTGGTCGCGACGCCGTCGGCCATCAGCGCGAACTCGAGGTTGTAGCGCGCGCCCTTGCGCATGCCGCGCTTGCCGGGGAATTTCTTCACGTTCCAGAAATCGGCCCAGCCGGTCGGCGCGGTCTTCAGCTTGTCCGCGTTGTACGACAGCGCGGTCGACCACACGAAGAAGCCGACGCCGCACACCTGCGGCGATTCCGGAATCAGGTCGGACTTCTTCGCGATCTTCGACCAGTCGAGCTTCTCGTAAAGCCCCTCGTCGCAGCCACGGTTCAGGTCGCCCGATTCGACCTCGACCACGTCCCAGTTGACGTGCTTGGCCTCGACCATCGCCTTCACTTTCGCCTGCTCGCCGTTGTATTCGACGGCCGTGACCTTGTTGCCGGTCGCCTTCTCGAACGGCTGGTTGAAGGCGGCCTTCTGCGCGTCGCCGTTCGCGCCGCCGAAGTTGACGACCGTGAGTTCGGCCGCCGTGGCCGATGCGCCGACGACGGCGAGCGCCAGTGCGAGCGCGGTACGACGCGCGGTAGAGCTTGCTCCGTTCATGGTGGTTCCTCTCCTCTCGTGGTGGAAGTGGGCAGTTGTTGTTGACGACGTGCTGCGGAAACTCGTGGAAAAGATGGATCAGGCGAACACGCGCAGGTGCTCGGGCGCGAATGCGAGCGATACCGGCGCGCCGGGCGAGAACGCGTCGAGCGCGCCCGTGCCGAGCGGCACCTTCACGAAGCATTCGTCCTGGCCCGGCAGCGCACAGCGCATGCGCACGTGATCGCCGAAATAGATGAGGCTGCGCGCCTCGCCGGTCACGCGGTTGGCGGTGCCGCCGTTCATGTGCCCGTTCGCGAGGCTCATGCGTTCGGGACGGATGCACGCGACGGCCGGCGCGCCTTCGGCCACGTCGCCGATGCGGCGCCCGACGAGCTGCGTGCCGTCGTCCAGCCGGAATTCGCAGAATTCGCCGTCGACGCGCGCGATGGTGCCGCGCAGCCGGTTGCTGTCGCCGATGAAGTTCGCGACGAATTCGTTGCACGGCGATTCGTACAGGCGGTCGACGGTATCGAGCTGCTGCACGATGCCCTTGTCGAACACGGCCACCCGATCGGACATCGTCAGCGCCTCGCCCTGGTCGTGCGTCACGTACACGAAGGTCACGCCGAGCTTCTCGTGCAGCGCCTTCAGTTCGTACTGCATGTGTTCGCGCAACTGCTTGTCGAGCGCGCCGAGCGGCTCGTCCATCAGCACGAGCTTCGGCTCGAACACGAGGGCACGCGCGAGCGCGATACGCTGCTGCTGGCCGCCCGACAACTGCGCCGGATAGCGCTTCGCGAAGCGCTCCATCTGCACCATCTTCAGCGCATGCGCGACGCGCTCCGCGCGCTCGGCGGCCGCCAGCTTGCGCACCGTCAGCGGATACGCGACGTTCTGCTCGACCGTCAGGTGCGGAAACAGCGCGTAGTTCTGGAACACCATGCCGATGTTGCGCTTGTGCGGCGGCACGGTGTTCAGCAGTTCGCCGTCGAGACGGATCTCGCCGCCCGTCGGGAACTCGAAGCCCGCCAGCATCATCAGGCAGGTGGTCTTGCCCGAGCCGGACGGCCCGAGCAGCGTCAGGAATTCCCCTCGGTGGATGTCGAGGTCGAGCGATTTGACGACCAGCGTCTCCCCGTCGTAGGTCTTCCGCACGCCGCGAAAGCTGACGATCACATCATCGGACTTCATCGTGGCTGTCCCCTTGCTGCGCGACAAACGTTTTTGAGATGCAAACCACTATACGGTGCGTACGGTTCTATACTAGGGAACCATTTCAATATTCCAAGTAGAACCACTTTGGATACCGTGATTCTCGCCGACTGGCTCTCCGCCCGACTCGACCGCAGCTCGTCCGAGCCGATGTACCGGCAACTGCTGCAACAGATGCAGCAGGCCATCCTCACCGGGGAATTGGGGCCAGGAACAAAGCTGCCGAGTTCGCGCACGCTGGCGGCCGACCTGTCGATCGCACGCAATACCGTGCTGCATGTGTACGATCAGTTGACCGCCGAAGGCTATGTTCTGACGACGACCGGCAGCGGTACCTACGTGGCCGACACGCGCCCGGACGCCGCC
Organism: Burkholderia sp. BCC1977; assembly: GCF_905339595.1. Lineage (NCBI taxonomy): Bacteria > Pseudomonadati > Pseudomonadota > Betaproteobacteria > Burkholderiales > Burkholderiaceae > Burkholderia > Burkholderia sp. BCC1977. The sequence goes on along the minus strand of NZ_CAJPGQ010000002.1, from coordinate 303,576 downwards.
GCGATTCGCGTGCCGGGCGCCGCGCCGCCGCCGTCCGGTGTCGGTGCGGCGCCGCAGCAGGACGCCCAGGGCGGCCTGTCGATGCGCGGCCGGCAGTTGATCGAGCACGCGGGCGTGTCGCGGCGCCAGTGGGGCGCGTTCATGCCGGGCGTGCCGGACGTATCGGAATTCCCGAGCCGCACCTGGAGCCGCCTGCAGGCGCGGCTGTGGAAGGAAGCGAATCCCGAGTTGCTGACCTATGCGCCGGGCGGCGGCTACCGGCCGCTGCGCCGCGCGCTCGCCGACTACCTGCGCGTCGCGCGCTCGGTCAAATGCTCGCCGGACCAGGTGATCATCACGACCGGCATCCACCAGTCGATCGATCTCGCGGTGCGGCTGCTGTCCGACATCGGCGATCGCGCGTGGGTCGAGGAGCCGTGCTACTGGGGCGTGCGCAGCGTGCTGCAGGCGACCGGCCTCGCGCTCACGCCGGTGCCGGTCGACCAGGAAGGCATCGATCCGAGCGCGAGCGACATGCAGCATCCGCCGCGGCTCGTGCTCGTCACGCCGTCGCACCAGTATCCGCTCGGGATGGTGATGAGCCTCGCGCGGCGCCGGATGCTGCTCGAGTACGCACGCCAGCACCGCTGCTGGATCATCGAGGACGACTACGACAGCGAATTCCGCTACGGCAGCCGCCCGCTCGCGTCGCTGCAGGGGCTCGACGACGGCGGCCGCGTGATCTACGTCGGCAGCCTCGGCAAGATGCTGTTCCCGGGCCTGCGGATGGGCTACATGGTCGTGCCCGAGCATCTGGTCGACACGTTCCGCACCGGGCTGTCGGAGCTGTATCGCGAGGGCCAGCTGATGCAGCAGGCCGTGCTCGCCGAATTCATCATGGACGGGCACCTGACTTCGCACGTCAGGCGGATGCGCACGCTGTACGGCGAGCGCCGGCAATTGCTGATCGATGCGATCCATGCGCGCTTCGGCGACGCGCTGCCCGTGATGGGCGACGAGGCCGGCCTGCATCTGGTGCTCGGCCTGCCCGACACGTGCGACGATCGCGCGGTCACGCAAAGCGCATTCGACGCGGGCGTGATCGTGCGTCCGCTGACCAGCTACTACAGCAGCCTGGACACCGCGCGGCGCGGGCTGCTGCTCGGCTATGCGTGCGTCGCGCACGAAGGCATCGGCCCCGCGTTCGACACGCTCGCGGCAACCATCGAACAGCATCTGCCGCGGCACTTCACGCGCGCGGCATGAGCGTGCGCGTGATCGCGTGCGTGCTTGCCTGCATTACTGCGCGGCCGTCGCGCCGCGGTCGAGCGACGCCGCGCGCACCGCTTCGCCGGGCTTCGTGAACGTGCGTTGCCGCAGCGCGGCGATCTGCGCGTCGCGATCCTGCGGCGACAATCCGGCCGTGTCGATCTGCGCGCGCTGCGCCGCATAGTCGGCGTAGCGGCTCTGCCACGACGCATCGTCCTGCTGCATCTGCGCGACGCGCGCGGCGGCTTCGGGGCCGAGCGTCTGCGTCAGTTGCGCGCGCATCGAATCTGGCGTCGCCCCGCTCTTCTGCAACTGCGCGATCTGGTCGATCGCGGCCCGCTGCCGGTCGGCCTTCTGCTGTGCCACGCGTTCGTCGGCCGGCATCTGCTGCACGAGCGCCGCGAGCCGCTCCGCCTTCTGCGCATCCGTCAGCGTGCGGTCCTGCGCAATCTTCAGCCGCGCGAGATCGTAGCGCTGCCGCCACTGCTCGGCGCCGAAGAACGGCTGGCTCCAGTCGCCGAGCGTCCGGTACGCGATCGACGCGCGCTGGTCCAGCGCGAGCTGCAGCGCGCCGAGATCGGACTTGTCGACCGCCCCCGCCTCCGGCAGCTTCGCGAGCGCGTCGAGATACGCGCGGTATCGATGCCAGACGTCGAGCGCCTCGGGCTGTGCCACCGTGCCGTCGAGCTGGGCGGCGATCTCGCGCACGACGAGCGCATCGAGCGCGGCCGCGCTCAGTTCGCTCTGCGCGGTCAGGCAGTAGTCGAAGAAATCGCGCACCGCGCGCGACTTCGCGAGATGACCGCCGGCATCGAGCGGCAGCCGCGGCGCACTGGAACCGGCGAGCGGCGGCGGCAGGCCCGCGCTCGCCGGCAACGCCGCCTGCGGCGGCACGGCGCTCGCGCCGCCGAGCGCCGCCGCGTCGGCCGACGTGCGCGCCGCGTCGGCGCCGCGATGCGATACCGCACCGCTCCAGATCGCGACGCCGGCGATCGCCGCCAGCCCCACCGCGCCGTAGACCGCCACGCGCCGCGCGAGCGGCGCGCGTCCTTCACGTGCCGTCATCGATCACACGCCCGCGAGCTGCAGCCGGTTCGCATGCGTGCGGATCACAGCGACCGGATCTTCCGCATGGGCACCACGCACGCCGAGCAACTGGTTGACCTCGTCGAGATGGTTCCACTTGTAGCTCGTGCCCAGCACCTTCCCGTACAGCGCGCTGCACTTCGACACGAGCCCGTCGTTCTGGCCCAAGCCGCGATTGATCATCACCGTGCCGGTGCCGAACAACGCCAGCGTCGACGGGTCGAGCGCGTTCGCCGGGTCGATCAGCGGAAGCGTGCTGGTGTCCGTCGTGCCCGTGACGCCGAATGCGGAAATGGTCGGCTGGATCGCCGTGCCGGCCCACGAATACAGCAGGTGCGTATTGCCGCCGACGGTCTCCGTCGGCGCCCCCGTCTGGCAACTGCCCGGCGCGCCGAGGCCCGCACTCGGATAGTTCTGGTTGTACGTGGCGGCCTGGGCAGTCGTCAGCGTCTTCAGTGCGGCGAGCGCGTCCTGGTTCGTGTTGTTGCTGCTGCTCGTCAGGATGCCGAATACATTGACGAACGCGGCGATCACCGACGACGACAGTCCGGTCGGATCGTAGGCGAGCACGCCCTGCACGAAATCGGCGAACTCCGAGCCGCGATGCGGCGTGCCGATTGTCGTCACCGACGCGACGAGATCGGGCGCGACGGCCGCGACATAGCGCGACGTGAGGCCGCCCTGGCTGTGGCCGACCAGGTTCACCCTGGTCGCGCCGGTCGCGGCAAGCACCGTCTTCACGTAAGCGAGCAGCTGTTCGCCGCGCCCGTTCGGCCCGTCGTCGCTCTGGAACCCCGACAGGTTCGCGACGTAGACGGTCGCACCGTGCTGCTGCAGGTCCTCCTGGATGCCGTACCAGTACTCGAGCACGCCCGCGTACTTGTCGGTACCGGTGAGCCCGTGCACCAGGATGATCGGATAACGCGTCGCCGCGTAGTTGTCCGCCGGCGCGGTTGCCGCCACCGCCGCGTGCGCCGTCGCGAGCGTCATCACCGCGGTCGTCCCCGCGAATGGCGCGACGCTCATCGCGCAAGCCACTGCCCCTGCCACCACCCTGGAACGCATCGATCTGGCCATGCTTGTTCTCCTGATTATTGTGCTGCCGGTACGAATGAGATCGGATCGACGCGCACGACAAGCCGCGAACGGTCGCGGGCAGCGTGTGCGTCGAATGCGGGAGTGAATCACGAGTCGCGAACGTTTGCGCCCTGACTAGATACGGTTCTCTAATCGGTTGACTCGCCCCGCCCGTTCGGGCGGGGGCTGCGTTCACACGCGCGCATGCTGCATCGCACACGCGTGCCGCGCGTTACAGCTTCGCGCTCACGCGCACCCATGCCGTGCGCCCCGGCTCCATCACCGGCGCGTTCGCCGGATAGCCGAAGCCCGCGTTGCCGGCGAGGTTCAGGTGCTCGGTGTAGGCCTTGTCCAGCAGGTTGTCGACGCCGATCGAGACCTGCACCTTCTTGCTGACGTTGTACTGCGCGTGCAGCGACAGCACGCCGAATCCCGCGCTCGGACCGAAGTCCTTGCCGACCACGTTGCCCTCGTTCAGCGCATAGCGATGCTGCGGCGCAACGACCCGCCACAACCCGCCGGCCGACCATGCACCGCGCGTGTACTCGAGCCCGAAACGCGCCTCGAGCGGCGGCATCTGCGGCAGCGGATCGCCGCTCGTCGCGTTGCGCCCCCACGCATAGGCGAGCGAGGTCTCGACGCGCAGCGGCGCGACCGGCCGCCACGACACGCCGGCTTCGCCGCCCATGATCTGCGCGTTGACGTTGGTCGCCTGGGTGGTCGGGCCCATCATTCCGGCCGCGTAGTTGAACAGGATGTAGTCCTGCACATATCCCGCGTAGGCCGACACCCATGCATCGAACCGGTCGCCCTTGTACTGCGCGCCGATGTCGAGCTGCGTGGTCTTCTCCGGCTGCACCGCCGAGAATGCGTTGATCGACCCGGCCGGCCCGCGCTTCGCGGAGAACAACTCCCAGTAATCGGGATAGCGTTCCGCGTGGCCGATCCCCGCGTACCACGTGACCGGCAGCGACACGAGATCGCGTTCGTAGCGCACGAAGCCGCTCGGCAGCACGCGCGCGCGATCGTCGTCGAAGGTCGGATTCGGCTTGCTCGCCATCATCCCGCGCGTCGTCGCGCGCTTGTCGCGCGCGCTCGCGTAGTCGACCCGCGCGCCGCCGATCACGCGCGACGCATCGCTCGCATACCACGTCAGCTCGCCGAACGCGCCCGCGTTCCACATCGTCGCCTGCGCATCCCACGGCTGGTCGCCGTAGTTCTGCCGCCCCATCGCCGAGCGCGCGTCGAGCCGGTTCGACTGCGCGTCGACGCCGGTCACGAGCTTGAAGTCGTCGCCGAAACGGAAGGTCGCCGCCGCCCGCGCGCCGAGCGTGCGGCGCCGCACCTCGAACGCCATCCGCATCGGCATGCTGCTGGTCGGGTCGGGCTGCCGCAACGTATAGTTGTCCATCACGTGGTCGGCTTCGTTGTAGTACACGCGCGCCTCGATCCGGTCGAGCACGTCGCCGAGATGCCGCTTGTCGAACGACAGGCCGAACGTCTCGCGGCGGAAATGCGCGCCGTCCATCCCGCGCCCCGCGTAGCGCGCATAACCGTCACCGGTGCCCGCCGTCAGCTCGACGCGCGTGTGATCGTCGGGCGTCCAGCCGAGCGCCGCGTCCGCGTTCCACTTGTCCCATTGCGACGGCACGGTGTTGCCGTTGCCGTCCTTGTAGTCCTGCGCATGCGCGTGATTCGCGGTCACGCGGCCGTAGACGTCCGGCGTGCCGGCCGTCACGTCGACGTTCTGGTCGTTGCGGCCGAACGATCCGCCGACCACGCTGCCGTCGAAACGCATGCCGGGGCGCTCGAAACGCGGCGTCACGCGTTCGAACAGCACGGTGCCGGCCGATGCGCCGGGGCCGTACAGCACGGTCTGCGGGCCCTTCACGACCGTCACCTTGTCATAGCTTTCCGGCGCGATATACGAGGTCGGCGCATCCATCCGGTTCGGGCACGCGCCGAGCGTCGGCATCCCGTTCGCGAGAATGTTCAGCCGCGAACCGAACATCCCGCGCAGCACGGGGTCGCCGTTCGTCCCGCCGCTGCGGATCGACGTGAAGCCGGGAATCGTCTTCAGGTAGTCCGCGCCGTCGCTCGCCGGCAGCGGCTGGCGCGGCGTCTTCGGATCCGTGACGACGACGAGCGGCGTCGTCAGCGGCGCTGCGACGACTTCGACGGGCGGCAGCAGCACGGCCGCGTCGTCCGTCGGCGCACCGGCCGCACGCGCGGATTCGGTCGCGGCCGCCGCGGTCATCGCGCCGACGGCCAGCGCGGGAACGGTGAGTTTCAGCATGCGCGGCACGTGCCGCACGCGGGAATGGCGCGCCGCCCTCGGCGCGCGCAAGGAAAGAATGGTCATGATCGAAAGCCCGAGTGACGCCCTCCACGCGGCCTCGACGGGCCGCACGGATATCGGCGATGAAAAAAGCGGAAGACAGCGCGTCAGGCGCGCTCGGGCGGTGCGCGTGGATACGCGCGCGGATAGCGGTCGGCGCGCGCCGCGACGGCGTGCGGCGCGGCGGCGGAAACAGTGTGGGCGGGGACGAAGGCGAACGATGCGGCGGCCGCGCCGCCGATCGCGGGACTGTGCGCGAAGAAGCCGCAATAGCCGCACGCATCGAGATGCAGCGCGTGATCGTGCGCGTGGCCTGCATCGGGCGAACGGTGCGCGCCATGCTCGGCACTGCAGACGATCGCATCGGGGGTGGCCGCCTGCGCGATGCGCCACTGCGACACCAGCGGCGCCGCGATCGCGAGCCAGATCGCGAACACGCCGAGCCAGGCGGTCAGGTGACGATGTCGGTGCAGCATGCGCGGCGGTGCGTAAGCGGAATGTAAAAGCAGCCGAGATGTTACAGAATGTTGGCCGCGAAGGCCAGTCGCGCATCGCGGTAAACGAACCGGGGGCGCATGGTTGTCAATACAACCATGCGCCCCCGGCTGCTGCGCGGCGTCAGCACGCGGCGATCACGGCGCCATGCGTCGCAGCACGCCGTCGCGCCGGATGAAGTGGTGGTAAAGCGCGGCCAGCGCATGCAGGCCGATCACGAAGTAGAACGCGTTGCCGATCAGCTCGTGCGCTTCCTTGATCGTCGGCCGCAGCGCCTTGTCGGGGCCGAACAGCGTGAACGACACGCCGATCCAGTCGAGCGACACGGGCTTGCCGCCCAGGTTGACCATCATGATGCCGAGCAGCGGCTGCCCGATGATGAACGCATACAGCGCGACATGCGCGAGCTTCGACAGCCACTTGAGCAGCGCCGCCTGCGGAATTGGGTCCGGCACGCGGCTGATCATCCGCCACAGCACGCGCAGCACCGACAGCACGAGCACGAACGAGCCGGCCAGCAGGTGCACGTTCATCCAGAACACGCGACTGTCGCTGCCTTTCGGTCCGCGAATCTCGATGGCCAGGTAGGCCAGCGCCACCAGCAGGAAGATGACCCAGTGGAAGAAGATCGCAGGCGAGCTGTAGCGCGTCTGTTTCGCGAGGATGTTTTTCATGCTTCGTCTCGTATTGCTCGTGGGTATGCGGGGCAGGCACATGCCGCGGCTGGCCGGTGCCCGGCGGCTGCCCCGATTGTAGCCTCACGTGCAGCCGGCGTTGCTCGACCGGATCAAATATCCGAAGAATCCGCGCAGCCCCGCCTCGCGGCCCGCCATATGGAAAATCCGCATCGCGCGCGCCCGCGGCTGTGGCACGATGAAGTTTTGGTGCAGCGTTGCACGGGCATCATGAGCAAAGCGTTCTTCGTTGCGGCCTACCGGCTGATCGCCGCGTTGCTCGCCGTGTCCACCACGCTGCACAGCGTCGCCGACTACTGGGGCATGCCTGCCTTTCATCTCGGCAACTACCTCAGCTACTTCACCCAACTGAGCAGCCTGTATGCCGCGGCCATGCTGGTCGCGGGGCTGTCGCGCGTCACGCGCCCCGGCTCGGTCCGCTACGAATCGATGCGCGGCGCCGCCGTGCTCTATGTGCTGATCACCGCGATCGTCTACGAACTGCTGCTCGCACGGCTCGATGCGCTGCGCCACATCACGCCGGCCCTCAACAACTGGGTCCTGCACCGGATCGTGCCGCTCGTGGTGCTGTGCGACTGGCTGTACGTGGAGCCGCGCTCGCCGATCCCGTGGCGCAGCGCGTTCGCGTGGCTCGGCTTCCCGGTCGTCTATCTCGGCTATACGCTCGTGCGCGGCGCGCTGGAGAACTGGTATCCCTACCCGTTCGTCGATCCGCGGCCGCACGGCTACCTGCCGGTCGCGATCCACTGTTCGCTGATCGCGCTCGGCGCGGCGGGACTCGCGCTGGGCATCCGCTGGCTCGGCAATCATGCGCGGCAATCCGGCACCGCGACGCTCGGGGAAAGATGAAGGCGGGAACGTGTACGCCGCCGCGCGGCGCACACGTCGTGACACGGCGCGTCAGCCGCCGTTGCGCGGCAGGAAGTTCATCGGATCGACGACCTTGCCGTTCTGCCGGACTTCGAACTCGAACGTCGCGCGGCCGCTCGCGTCGGTGCCCATCTCGGCGACCGGCTGGCCCGCGCGCACCGCGTCGCCTTCGTTGACGAGCAGCCTGCCGTTGTGCCCGTAGGCCGTGATGAGCCCGTTGTCGTGCTTCAGGATCACGAGCGGGCCATACGCCTTGACTCCGGATCCGGCGTAGACCACCCGCCCGTTGGCCGCGGCCCGCACCGAACGGTCGGGCCCCGACGCGGCGATCACGATGCCGCGCGTCTTGCCGGCCGAAAACGGCGCCGCGACGATGCCCGTGGCCGGCCATGCCAGCGAACCGGGTTGCGCGGCCGCCGCGGACGGCTGCCCGAGCGACGTCGCGGCAGGCGGCGGCGCGACGCGCAGCACCTGGCCGGGCGACACGGCGTCATTCGGCGACATGTGGTTCCAGCTGGCCACGTCCTGCACGCGCTGCCCGTATGCGGCGGCGACGCCGGCGAGCGTGTCGCCCGGATTCACGCGGTAATAGCCGGCGATCACGCCCGGCGTGGCGACCGACGCCGGCGTCGACGGCCGTACCGGCTGCCAGCTGTCGGTCCACGGCGTCATCGTACAGCCCGTCAGTGCGGCGGCCGCGGCGACGAACGCCGCCTGCGGCAACCAGCGCGCCAGCGCATCGTGGATCGGAATCGTTTTTCTCAAGGGTCCTCCCGGATTTGCGTCGTTGCGCCGCCCACCGCCCTCCGGCGCGCGACGCACGATGTCCGGCCGGACGGCCGGACCAACCAGTATCCGACCGCTCTCGCGGCCGTCAGTTTCCACAGCGGAACGTCGACGCGAACAGGCTCACCGGCCCCTTTTTCGCGTCATTCCGATCGTCAAAGATACCATTTGTCGTGGTCAGGCCTGCGACAGACGCCCAGGCCGGCAACAATCTTGCGGCGCCGCGGACGGGTACCGGCGCGCCGCGGGCCGCGCCGCGCGGGGCGTCCGGCTGACTTCGGGCCGGCCGTACCGCGGCGGACAGCCGTGTCGCGCCAATGACCGCCGCCCCGCGGCCGGCCGCCTCCTATACTCGGAGGTGCACCGCACGATCCAGCGATAACGAGGAGAAAACCATGAACAATGCGACGTTTCTGTCCGTGCAGCTCAACGCCGACGATTTCGCCGGCTCCAGCGGCCTCGTCGAACTGCTCAACCGGCACCTGCTGTTCGCGACGGACGTCGCCGAAGCCGCGGACGCACTCGTTCAGCTGGCGAGCGTCGCGCACCTGAGCGACACCCGGCACAGCGTCGAGCTGCCGGTGCTCGCGATCGAGCGGCTGCGCGACGCGCTCGACACGCTGAGCGGCTACGACGAAGCGTGGCTGCAGGCGCTGGAGCCGGCCGACGCGCTGTTCCGGGACATCGGCCGCGGCCCGCGGCCGCTGCACTGACGCGGCGGGTGCCGCCAATGAAAACAGCCCGTCGTTCCGAGATGCGGAACGACGGGCTGCGTGTACTGCGCGGGGTCAGATCAGGCCGCGCATGCGGCCGACCATCGATGACGATTAACGACCCTTGTAGATCGGTGCGCCGTCCGACACGCGTTTGACCTGCCAGCCGGTCTTGGCGGCTGCCGGCGCGCCCGACTCTTGCTGGGCGGCCGGTTGTGCGCCGTAGCCGCTCGTATCGGCAGCGGCGACGTTTTGTTGCGGGTTCACGCGGGCTTCAGCTGCCTGGATGCCTGCCGGGTAGTCGGTACGGTCGCTGCCCAGCTTGTAGCCGGCCTGTTGCAGTTGGGCCAGTTCGGCCTTCACCTGCGCACGGGTGACGGGCGCGTTCTGTTGGGCAAACGACACGGCGGGAACGGCGAGGACGGCAGCTGCGGCGAACGTTGCGATCAGCGATTTCATGATTACCTCCGGGGATTTTTTTGCTCCGCCGCACACACCATGTCTGCAGCGATTGAACAAAGTTTAGTCCCGAGATCACCTAGGGAAAACCATGAAAGAACGAAAACACTGTTTCCCCGGAGCCAACAATTCCGGAATCCGGGAACCCAAAACCCTACTCAAAGAATAGAATTTCGCAACAATCCGTCCTCGCCCGCCGGTTACGACCAGTTCGCGTGGAAGCTGCCCGGCTTGTCGGTACGCTCGAACGTGTGCGCGCCGAAGAAGTCGCGTTGCGCCTGCACAAGGTTCGCCGGCAGCCGCTCGGAACGGTAGCTGTCGAAGTACGCGACGGCCGACGCGAACGCCGGCACCGGCACGCCTGCCTTCACCGCGGCCACCACGACGTCGCGCAGCGACGCCTGGTAGTTCGCGGCGATGTCCTTGAAGTACGGGTCGAGCAGCAGGTTCGCGAGCGCCGGATCCTTCGCGTACGCGTCCGTGATCTTCTGGAGGAAGCGCGCGCGGATGATGCAGCCCGCGCGGAAGATCTTCGCGATCGTCCCGAGATCGAGGTTCCAGCCGTACTCTTCGGACGCCGTGCGCAGTTGCGCGAAGCCCTGCGCGTACGAGATCACCTTGCTCAGGTACAGCGCGCGGCGCACCGCTTCGACGAACGCGGCGCGATCGCCGTCGAGCGGCGCGGCGGCCGGGCCCGACAGGATCTTGCTGGCCGCGACGCGCTCGGTCTTCAGCGACGACAGCACGCGCGCGAACACCGACTCGGTGATCAGCGGCAGCGGCACGCCGAGGTCGAGCGCGTTCTGGCTCGTCCACTTGCCGGTGCCCTTCTGCGCGGCGCGATCGAGGATCACGTCGACGAGATGCTTGCCGGTCTCTTCGTCCTTCTTGCCGAAGATCTTCGACGTGATCTCGATCAGGTAGCTGTCGAGCTCGCCCTGGTTCCACTCGGTGTACACCGCGCCGAGTTCGTCGTTGGTCAGGCCCGCGACGTCCTTCAGCACCGCATAGCTCTCGGCGATCAGCTGCATGTCGCCGTATTCGATGCCGTTGTGGACCATCTTCACGTAGTGGCCCGCACCGTCCGGCCCCATGTACGCGACGCACGGCTCGCCGTCCGACGGTGCCTTCGCGGCGATCTGCTTGAGGATCGGCTCGACCAGGTCGTACGCGTCGCGCTGGCCGCCGGGCATGATCGACGGGCCGCGCAGCGCGCCCTCTTCGCCGCCCGACACGCCGGTGCCGATGAAGTGCAGGCCCGATTGCGCGAGCTCCTGGTTGCGGCGGATCGTGTCCGTGAAGTGCGTGTTGCCGCCGTCGATCAGCACGTCGCCCTTCTCGAGCAGCGGCTTGAGCGATGCGATCGTCGCATCGGTCGCTTCGCCCGCCTTCACCATCATCAGGATCCGGCGCGGCGTTTCGAGCGACGCGACGAATTCCTCGAGCGTATGGGTCGGCACCAGATTGCGGCCGGGGAATTCGGCGATCAGTTCGTCGGTTTTCTCGCGGCTGCGGTTGTACACCGACACCGCGTAACCGCGGCTCTCGATATTGAGTGCGAGATTGCGGCCCATCACCGCCAGCCCGATCACACCGATTGCTTGTTTGCCCATTAGTCAATTCTCCGGAAAAAACGGGGCGCGACCCGAACCGGGCCGCGCGCACAGGCGAAAGGATAGTGGAAACCCGGCCGCGCTGCGCGCTTGCGTGTCATTGCTCCGCGTGCGGCAGGCGCCGGAACACGACGCTCAGGTTGTTCGCCGGCATCTCGACGACCTCGATGCAGTCGAGCCCGCGGTCGAGGCCGAGCGCGACGACCGCCTCGAGATCGCGCACGCCCCACGACGGGTCGCGGCTGCGCAACTGCTGGTCGAACGCTTCGTTCGACGGCGCCGTGTGCCGGCCTTCGCGGCGATACGGGCCGTACAGGAACAGCACGCCACCCGGGCGCAGCACGCGCGACGCGCCGGCGAACAGCGCGTCGGTGCAGGCCCACGGCGAGATGTGAATCATGTTGATGCAGACGATCGCGTCGAACGCCGCGGCCGGCCACGACGCGTCGCGCACGTCGAATGCCAGCGGCTCGGCCAGGTTCGCGAGGCCGGCATGCGCGACCCACGCGGCGATCGAGCGGCGCGCCTGCGCGTCGGGATCGCTCGGCTGCCAGCGCAGGGCCGGCAGCGCCTGCGCGAAATGGACCGCATGCTGCCCGGTGCCGCTCGCGATCTCGAGCACGCTGCCGCTGGCCGGCAGCACGCGGCGCAGCACGTCGAGGATCGGCGCGCGGTTGCGCTCGGCCGCCGGCGCCGACAGGCGCGCGGACGGATCGGGTGAAGACGTCGGCCCGGTCACGCTGCATGCTCCGGCGCGCTGCCCGCGACGCCCAGCCGCGCGTTCAGCGCGTCGAGCGCGGGCGCGCAACGCGCCTCGATCTTCAGCGTCAGCATCGGATCGGCGCGCGTATGGCCGAGGTTCAGCGCGGCGACGGGCTTGTTCTGCGCCTGGGCCCACACGCAGAACCGGTAGCCGGAATACACCATCAACGACGAGCCGACGACGAGCAGCGCATCCGCCGCATCGAGCGCCTGCGACGCCAGCGCGACGCGCTCGCGCGGCACGTTCTCGCCGAAGAACACCACGGCCGGCTTCAGCAGCCCGCCGCAGGCCGGGCAGGCCGGAATGCGGAACGTGTCGAGCGCGGCCCATTCGAGGTGCGCGTCGCCGTCGGCGGCGGGCTCCGCCTGCGCGCCGAGCAGTTCGGGGTTGTCCGTTTCGAGTACGGTCTGGATCGTCGCGCGCGCGTGATGCGCGCCGCAGTCGAGGCACGTGACGCCGTTGATGCCGCCATGCAGTTCGATCACGTCGCCGCTGCCTGCACGCTGGTGCAGCCCGTCGACGTTCTGCGTGACGAGGCGCTCGATCCGCCCGGTGCCGCCGAGCCGCGCGAGCGCGACGTGCGAGCGGTTCGGCTGCGCACGGCCGACCACGGGCCAGCCGATCATGCTGCGTGCCCAGTAGCGGCGGCGCGCCGCGTCGGAACCGAGGAATTCATGGAGCTGGATCGGCGGCGAGCGCATCCATTGACCGTTCCGGTCGCGATAGCCGGGAATGCCGGAATCCGTGCTGATGCCCGCACCGGTCAGCACGAGCAGCCGCGGATGGCGCTCGACGAACGTGTGCAGCGCATCGAGCGCGGCCGGATCGATGCTGGCGGATGAGGGGTCGGGCAAGGCGATGTCGTTCATGTTGGCGGCGCGTGATCGGGCGCGGTGGCAGGCCGTGCGGCCAACGCGCCAGCACATGATACAGAACGCCGCGCGATCCGGCCGGCGGTCCGCGCGCGACACCGGCGCAGCAAAAAAGACGCCCATCGACCACATGGCGATGGGCGCTTCAACAATTGATCCATCGGGGTAGTGGATCAACTGACAGCACAATGTCGTCGGATCCGCCGCAGCGCCGCCGGCGGACCTTTCCCCTGGACTACACCTTCGATTTCCCGATGTTGCGTTGATGTTGCCCTGATGTTTGCGCGGATCGCCGCGCCGCCAGCCTGCCCGTGCGGACCGGCCCGGGTTCGCCGATGCCCCGCGCGGCGCCGCGTGCGGCACGCACACGCATGCGTCGCGGGCGGCGCGCCCGTGTTTCGCGCGTCGGCATGACGATCCGGAAGTCATGGTCGCCCATCCGCGTGCACCGGCGGGTCATCCCCGACGGCCGACCGGCACGGGTCGGCCTCGTGCGTCACGCGTGCACGTCGTCGTTCAGAACGAACCCGATTTGATCGGATGGAACGAAAAGCCGCACGCTCATGTCGCCGCAATCAACGGCGAAGCGAATTCACGGGCAGGTCGGCGATTCATGTTTGCAACATGACACGTTGCGATTCGGTCTGTTCTCATTCTCTTGTCCCCGTCTTCGATGCGTCCGACCTACTGAAGCGATGGCCGGGCCCTACCGCGCCGGCGATCGCGCTCACGGCCCGCACAGACATGCAAGGAGCGCACCATCCTTCGCGGCGCAAGGCCGCGCGGCCGGTGAAGTGACCCCGATGCAGATCGTGCGGCGACAGATACGCGCGAACGTTTCGAAAGTGAAACGACGGGAAACGGCCCGCGCGATCGACGGCGGCCGGCGCAACGTCCGTGTTGCAGGAATGGGACGCGCGCGGCGGCGTGCCGTTCGCCCCTGCACGATGCCGACGATCCGCTTACGATCGCCCGCCCCTGGGCGCGCATGCAAGGTCGAACGCACTCGTCGAGCCTGCGTGTGTCCTGGTCGATCCGCGCCGCAATCCGCACCCGACGCATGCGCACCGAGCGAGACCGGCTGGATATCGGCTACCGCACGCCGCTCGACAGCAGCGAAGCGGACAATCACGCGTCGCGGAGCGCGTCGGTTTCGCGCGGCGGAGCATGACGCCACGGATCGCGCGCCGCGCGTCGCACGCGTCGCGCAAACACGCTAGCATTCGGTCACGGTACGGCGCGCGCCCGCTTCGCCCCGTCTTCAAGGAATGGACATGACCCTGCCCGCCTCCGACCGCGCCGGCGTCGCGCATCGCGTCTTCTCGGCCGAGCGGCTGTCGATCGGCCTGACGCTGCCGCTGCTGCGCAGCGGCCATACGGTCGCGGATTTCAACGAGCAGCTCGAACTCGCGGCGCTGGCCGATTCGCTCGGCTTTCGCGCACTGTGGATTCGCGACGTGCCGCTGAACAGCGTCGACTATCCCGACCCGGTCGGGCATCTCGATCCGTGGGTGCTGCTCGGCGCGCTCGCGTCGCGCACGCGCCGGATCGTGCTTGCCAGCGGCGCGATCGTGTTGCCGCTGCGGCATCCGCTGCATATCGCGAAAGGCGCGCTGTCGGTCGCGACGCTGTCCGGTGGACGCTTCCTCCTCGGCCTCGGCTCCGGCGACCGGCCGCCCGAATATGCGGCGTTCGGCGTCGACGCGGAAACGCGGCGCGACCGGTATCGCCGGCATTGGGAGATCGTCGCGGCCGCGCTCGGCGTGCCGTCCCGCGTGCTGCCCGACGAAACGCCGCCCGACGCGCCCGAGTTCACGCTGCTGCCGCGCGGCGATGACGCGGTGCCGATGCTCGCGGTCGGCTCCGGTGGACAAAGCGTCGACTGGATCGCACGGAACGCGATCGGCTGGATGACGTACCACCGCGATCCGGACACGCAGCGCTCCCGATATTCGATGTGGCGCGCGGCCGTCGACCGGCTCGCGCAACCGGGCTTTCGCGCGTTCGGCGTGTCGATGCGGCTCGATCTCGATGCGAATCGCGATGCGCCGGCCACCGCGCTGTCGCTCGGCTACGCGACCGGTCGGCATGCGCTCGTCGAGATCCTGCGGGACATGCGGGCAGCCGGCACGCACCACGTTACGCTGAATCCCGGCTCGGACCGGCCCGTGCGCGAGGTCATCGAGGAAATCGCCGAGCACGTACTGCCGATCTTCCACGACGAGCAGGGCTGATTCATCAGGAATCCGGAATTCACTGCATGTAGCCGAAGCCCCGGTTTGCACCGGATCGATGCACCAGGGAGCACGTTTCGTTCCCGACCGGGCGCTGTCGCCGGAACCGCGGTCATCGTCCCGACGACCTGCCCGCGGGGTGGATCATGAACGGCCCGGACCCAGGCGCCACGCGGAACGAACCGCCCGGCAGGCCGCAAACGCCCGCACCGCGTGCCACATGCCCGATGCGAATACTCGTCGACGGAACTATTCGGTTCCGATCGCGATCATGTTAACTTCCGTCCATCGTCCAGATCGGCGGGCCCCGTTTCGACGCGCGCCCGCACGCCTACCCATGCGACATTTCCTGCTCGGCTGGCTGTTCGCCGCCGTCGTATCGGCCGCCCACGCGGCCGCCCCTGCCCCGGCCGCCGCATCGGCCGCCTCCGGCGCCGTGCCCGCGCTGACGCCGCAACAGGCGCAGCAGGCCCTCTCCGTCCTGCAAAACCCGCGCGAACGCGAACAGGTCGAAACGACGTTGCGCGCGATCGCGGCGGTCGGCGTGCTGAGCACGCCCGCGCTCCCGGCGAGCGCCGCGGCCCCGGCCAGTGCGGCATCGGCTGCCGCTGCCCCCGCCGCGCTCACGACGAACGGGCTCGCGTCGATGCTGGTCCGGCAGGGATCGCGCTGGGCCGGTCAAATCGGCGGCGCGCTGAACGAATCGCTGCGCTCGCTGCTTGATGTCGGCTCGGTCGGTAGCTGGTGGCACGAGCGGCTGGTGCGTGCCGACGAACGTGCGGACCTCACGCGCGCGATCCTGATCATGCTCGCCGTGCTCGTGCCCGCGTTCGTCGTCGAATGGTTCGCGAAACGGCTGCTGCGGCGCGCGCTGGCCGCCCTGAGCGCACGGCGCGCCGAATCGTCGCGCCCGGCCGAAACGGACGCGCCTGAACCCGACGACACCGCTTCAACCCCGGAACCGGCCACCTCCGCTGCCAGCGCCGACGGCACCGACACGCCCGATACGTCCTCTCAAGGCCGCGGCCACGCGCGGCGCCACACCACGCTGCTGCGCCGGATGCCGCGCGCGCTGGTCAGCCTCGCACTGCGGGTGGTGCCGCTGCTGGTGTTCGTCGGCGTCGCGAGCCTGACGATGTCGGTGCTCGACGGCGCCGGCACGCCGACCGAAACCGCACTCGAATCGCTGATCGACATCTACGTGATCTGCCGCCTCGTGACGATCGTCAGCCGGCTGTTCTTCCAGCCCGATGCGCGGCAACTGCGGCTGCTGCACATCAGCGACGCGTGGGCCGCGCTCGCCCAGCGCTCGATCGCGCGGATCGCGATCGTCGTCGGCGCCTGCACGGCCGCGGTCGAGATCGCCGCGAACTTCGGCCTCAGCGACGCCGGCCACGTCGCGCTGCTGAAGGCCGTCGCGCTCGTCGGCCACCTGATGATCTCGGCGCTGATCCTGCGGTGCCGCCAGCCGGTCGCCGCGCGGATCCGTGCGGCCGGCGAAGATCGGCCGGCCTTCGCGATGATCGGCAATGCGCTCGCCGACGCGTGGGCGCCCGTGTCGGTGTTCGTCGTGATGGCGTTGTGGTTCGTGTGGGCGCTCGACGTCCACAACGGCTATCGCGTGCTGATCGCGCTCGGCGGCCGCTCGATCGCCTTGCTGATCGGCATGCGGATCGTGTCGATCGTCGTGTTCGGCGCGCTCGCGCGGCTGTTCCAGCGCCGCGACGACGATCGCACGCTCGTCCACCTGCACGCGTACCGCTACTACCCGCTGGTGCGCCAGAGCGTGTCGGCGGCGATCGCCGTCGTGACCGTCGTGCTGCTGCTGCAGATCTGGGGCGTGCCGATCTTCCACGCGTTCGAGACCGGCACGATCGGCCATCGGCTCGCGTCGGCGCTGCTCACGATCGCGATTGCAGCCGTCGTCGCGCTGATCGTCTGGGAAGCCGCGAACATCGCGATCGAGCGCCGCCTGCAGCAGTGGACACGCGAAGGCAACCTGGTGCGCGCGGCGCGCTTGCGCACGCTGCTGCCGATGCTGCGTTCGCTGCTGTTCATCATGATCGCGCTCGTCGTCGTGCTGACCGGCCTCAGCGAACTCGGCGTGAACATCGGTCCGCTGCTCGCCGGCGCCAGCATCTTCGGCGTCGCGCTCGGCTTCGGCTCGCAGAAGCTCGTGCAGGATTTCATCACCGGGATCTTCCTGCTGATGGAGAACGCGATGCAGGTGGGCGACTGGGTCACGCTCGCCGGCGTATCCGGCACGGTCGAATACCTGTCGATCCGCACCGTGCGGCTGCGCGGGGGCGACGGATCGCTGTACACGATCCCGTTCAGCTCGGTGACGACCGTCAACAATACGAATCGCGGGCTCGGCAACGCGGCCGTCAAGGTCAGCATCGCCTACGGCCAGGACATCGATCGCGCGATCGCGACGCTGAAGGAGATCGGCGCCGCGTTGCGCGACGATCCGAATTACCAGGACGGCATCCTGTCGGATTTCAGCTACTGGGGCATCGACCAGGTCGACGGCGCGGCGATCGCGCTGGCAGGACAGATCCAGTGCAAGGACTCGTCACGCTGGGGCGTGCAGCGCGAATTCAACCGGCGGATCGCGGTGCTGTTCCGCGAACGCGGGATCCGGATCGCGAATCCGCAGCGCAGCCTCGTCGCGTATGACGCAGGTGCGCCACGCGGGCAAGGCGGCGACGGCACCCATCGCGCCAGCGACGATGCCGCCGATGCGGCTGATGCGGCCGATACCGCCGCCCGGCCGCCAGCGTCAGGCAATCCGGAACGCCGGCCGGCAACGGACTGATACGCGCTCAGCGCGCCGCGGGCTTTTTCGCGCGCGGCGTGGCGTTCACCGTGCGCGCCGTCGCGGCGCTTTTCCGCGCGCGTTTCGCCGGCGCGCCGGCGTCTGCGCCCGTGCGCCGCTTTGCAACGGCGTGCGGACCATCGGCGACTGCGCCGCGCTGTGCATGCCAGTGTTCGAGCAGCACGCGCGTCTGATCGGCAATGGTCGCCATCACCAGCGCACCGCCTTCACCGTCGAAACTGTCCCAGTCGAGCAGTTGCAGCGTGGAGCGCGGCACGAGGTGGAATACCGTCAGCTGCCCGAACAGGCTCATCGCGCGCAGCCGCGTGACCGGATCGTCGGCCAGCCTCCCGGAGATCCGGCCGATCAGTTCGGCGCTCACGTCGTTGAGCGGCTTGCGCACGCGTTTCATCAAAATTTCCGTCGCGCTCGCCGGCTCCTGCCCGACCTGCTCGCGCGCGAAGAACATCCGCTGCCCCAGCGTCTTCGGCACCGTGAACATCCGGTCGGCCAACATGCGAAGAATGTCGATGAACGCGTCGATCAGCGCATCGACGTCAGCATCCGCGTCGAGCACCTGCCGCGCATGTTCGACCGCCGGGCCCAGCACGCTCCAGCCGAGTTCGGCCATCGCGTCGACACAGGCGCGGTACACGCCTTCCTTGTTCTCGAAGTAGTACTGGAGCGCCGGTGCATTCACGCCGGCCTTCGCGGCGATGTCGCGCGTCGATGCGCCGGCGAACCCGTATTCGCCGAACAGCTCGATCGCCGCGTCGATGATCCGCTGGCGCGTCTCGTCACCGCGCGCGTAGCCGCTCGTCGACGTGCGCCGCAGCTTCTTCGCTTCGTTCATGCATCCCTCGTCATTCGATCGACCGACATTCTACTTGACAGAAATTTTCCGACTGGAATAATTCGTCCGACTGGAATAAATTGGATGCCCGCATGTCCTCCCCGCAAGACCCGCCATCGAAAGCAGATCGTCAGGAAACCACATCATCGCCGCGCGACGGCAGCTCGAAGCGGCGCATCCTGATCGCCGTCGTCGCGGCCGCGGCGCTCGGCGGCGCCGTGTGGCTCGGCCACTGGTGGACGATCGGCCGCTTCGTCGAAAGCACCAACGACGCGTACCTGCAGGCCGACAACATGACGGCCGCACCGAAGGTCGCCGGGTACGTGACCGACGTCTACGTGCGCGACAACCAGGCCGTCAAGGCGGGCGATCCGCTGGTGCGGCTCGACGTCCGCCAGTACCGGGTGGCGCTCGCGCAGTCGACCGCGACCGTCGACGCACGCCGCGCCGACATCGCGCGTGCCGAAGCCGACATCAGCCAGCAGCGCGCGAACCTCGAGCAGGCCGAAGCACAGGCAAAGGTCTCGCTGATCAATGCGCGCCACGCGAGCGACGAATATGCACGCTATGCGCCGCTCGCGGCGACCGGCGCCGAGACGCATGAACGCGTGGCCGACCTGAAGAGCACGCGCGATCAGGCGGCCGCGACGCTCGCCGCGAACAACGCGTCGATCGCTGCCGCCCGCACGCAGATCGCGTCGTTCACCGCGCAGCTGCAGCAGGCGCACGCGCAGCTCGAAGCCGCGCAGGCGAGCGCCGCGGAGGCGCAACTCGACCTCGACAACACGATCGTGCGCAGCACGCTCGACGGCCGCGTCGGCGACCGCACGGTGCGCGTCGGCCAGTACGTGCAGCCCGGCACGCGCCTGCTGACCGTCGTGCCGGTGGACGCGATCTACCTCGTCGCGAACTTCAAGGAAACGCAGATCGGCCGGATGCGCATCGGCCAGCGCGTCGAGCTGCACGTCGACGCGCTGCCGGACGACGCGCTCACCGGCACCGTCGACAGCTTCGCACCGGGCACCGGCGCGCAGTTCGCGCTGCTGCCGCCCGAAAACGCGACCGGCAACTTCACGAAGATCGTGCAGCGTGTGCCGGTGCGCATCCGCCTCGCCGCGAACGCGCGCGCGCAACGCATGCTGTTGCCGGGGCTGTCCGTGACCGTCGACGTCGACACGCGTTCGGACGGCAACGAGAAACGCCATGGCTGATACCGCCGCCACCCCGTCCGCGCCGCCGCACGAAGGCCGCGCGAGCGTCACCGACTGGATCGCGGTCGCCGCCGGCGCGCTCGGCGCGCTGATGGCGACGCTCGACATCTCGATCACGAACTCCGCGCTGCCGCAGATCCAGGGCGAGATCGGCGCGACCGGCACCGAAGGCACGTGGATCTCGACCGGCTACCTGATGTCGGAAATCGTGATGATCCCGCTCGCCGCATGGCTCACGCGCGTGTTCGGGCTGCGCAATTTCCTGCTGACGAATGCCGCGCTGTTCATCGCGTTCTCGATGATGTGCGGCTGGTCGAATTCGCTCGCGATGATGATCGCCGGGCGCATCGGCCAGGGCTTCACGGGCGGCGCGCTGATCCCCACCGCGCAAACCATCATCCGCACGCGGCTGCCGCTGTCGCAGTTGCCGGTCGGGATGACGCTGTTCGGGCTGATCGTGCTGCTCGGTCCGCTGTTCGGCCCCGTGGTCGGCGGCTGGCTCGCGGAGAACATCAGCTGGAGCTGGTGCTTCTTCCTGAACCTGCCGGTGTGCCTGCTGCTGATGGCGCTGCTGATATTCGGGCTGCCGTCCGACCGGCCGCAATGGCACACGTTCTTCAACGCGGACTGGCTCGGGATCACGGGCCTCGCGATCGGGCTGAGCTCGCTGACCGTCGTGCTCGAGGAAGGCCAGCGCGAACGCTGGTTCGAGTCGCAGATGATCGTGACGCTGAGCTACGTGTCGCTCGCCGGAATGATCCTGATCGCGCTGTCGCAGCGCTTCGCGAAGCGGCCGATCATGCGCCTGTCGCTGATGCGCAATCCGCGCTACGCGAGCGTGATCGTGATCGTGTCCGCGGTGGGCGCCGGGCTGTACGGCGTGTCGTACCTGCTGCCGCAGTTCCTCGCGATCGTCGCCGGCTACAACGCCGAGCAGGCGGGCGCGATCATGCTGCTGTCCGGCCTGCCCGCGTTTCTCGTGATGCCGATCCTGCCGCGGCTGCTCGGCAAGGTCGACTTCCGCATTCTCGTCATCTCGGGGCTGCTGCTGTTCTGCCTGAGCTGCATGCTCGACATCAGCCTGACCGCACAGAGCGTCGGCCACGATTTCGTGTGGTCGCAACTGATTCGCGGCGTCGCGCAGATGCTCGCGATGATGCCGCTGAACCAGGCGTCGATGGCGGCCGTCGCACGCGAGGACTCGGGCGACGCGGCCGGGCTCTACAACATGGCGCGCAACCTGGGCGGCTCGATCGGGCTCGCGATCATCGGCACCGTGATCGACCGGCGCACGACCTTCCATGCGGCCGCGCTGCGCGAATCGGTGACCGCCAATTCGCCGATCGGGCAGGAACGGCTGTCGGCCTATGCGGCGAACTGGTTCGCGCACACGGGCGACCTCGCGTATTCGAACCTGCGCGCGCTCGGCCAGCTCGCGCAGCAGATCCAGGTCCAGGCGATCGTGATGACCTATTCCGAAACCTTCTACCTGCTGGGCCTCGCGCTGCTCGCCTGCGTGCCGCTCGCGCTGCTGCTGAAGACGCCGCGCGGCCCGCAGCCGATGTCGTCCGGCCATTGAACCGTCTTGCACGATGAAGCCCTTCTCCTTGCCCCGCCGCCCTGCGCTCACGCTGTGCGCAGCCGCGTGCCTGCTCGCCGGCTGTACCGTCGGCCCCGACTACCGCGGCGCCCCCGCTGCCCCCGACGCGCCGACCTTCGTGCGCGCGCCGGCCTCCGGCGTCGACACCGCCGCGCCCGCGCCGAGCGCGTGGTGGCACGCGCTCAACGATCGCCGGCTCGACGACCTGATCGCCGCCGCGCTCGCGCACAACCCCGATCTGCATGCCGCGCAGGCACGGTTGCGCGCATCGCGCGCGCAACTGTCGCAACAGCGCGCGGCGCAACTGCCGAAATCGTCGGCCACCGTCGCCGCGATCCGCATGCGCGAACCGGACGTCAGCGCGCTCGGCTCGCTGCTGCCGTCCGGCAGTTCGAACCAGTCGGGCGGGTCATCGCCGTCGCTGGGCGGCTCCGGTCCGCTGCAACTCTATTCGGCCGGCTTCGACGCGACCTGGGAAATCGACCTGTTCGGCGGCACGCGTCGCGCAGTCGAAGCCGCATCCGCGCAGGCGGAGGCCGTCGACGCCGACCTCGCCGACACGCAGGTGTCGATCGCGGCCGAAGTCGCGACCGCGTATGTCGACCTGCGCGACCAGCAGCAGCGGCTCGCGCTGTCGCAACGCACGGCCGACCTGCAGCAGCGGATGCTCGAACTCACGCAGCAGCGCCGCGCGCGCGGCGTCGCGGCCGATGCGGATATCGAACGCCTGACCACGCAGGTCGAGAACACGCGCGCATCGTTGCTCCCG
The DNA here is from genome assembly GCF_905339595.1 of Burkholderia sp. BCC1977. NCBI lineage: Bacteria > Pseudomonadati > Pseudomonadota > Betaproteobacteria > Burkholderiales > Burkholderiaceae > Burkholderia > Burkholderia sp. BCC1977. The sequence continues at coordinate 281,076 of NZ_CAJPGQ010000002.1, read as the reverse complement.
CTCGATGCGCAGGTGACGGAGTCGCTCGACCGGCTGGCGATCCTGACCGGGCAGGCGCCCGGTGCGCTCGACGCCGCGCTGTCGGCAACGGGCGCGCCGCTGCCGACACTGCCCGGCAGCGTGCCGGTCGGCGATCCGGCGGCGCTGCTGAAGCAGCGCCCGGACATCCGCGCGGCCGAACGCCGGCTCGCGTCGAACCATGCGCAGATCGGCGAGCACATCGCCGACTATTTCCCGAAGGTGACGCTGCTCGGCGACCTCGGCTTCAGCGCGACGGACCCGGGCCACCTGTTCCGCAAGCAGAACTTCACGTGGATCGGCGCGCCGTACCTGCAATGGAACATCCTCGACTTCGGCCGCACGCGTGGCGCGGTGCGGGCGGCGGAAGCGTCGCGCGACGAAGCGGAAGCGAACTACCGGAAGGCCGTGCTCGGCGCGTTGCAGGACGCGAATACGGCGTTGCAGCGCTACGGGCACCAGCGCGAACACGTCGTCACGCTCACCCGGGTGCAGACGTCCGCCACCCATTCGGCGACGCTAATGGACCAGCGCTATCGCGCGGGCGTCTCATCGATGATCGACCTGCTCGATACGCAACGCGAAGCGCTCGCCGCGCAACAGAACGTGATCGCCGGGCAAGCCGAGCTGCTCAAGGATTACGTGTCGCTGCAGAAGAGCCTCGGGCTCGGATGGCGGACGAACGCGGGTTGACGCACGGCCGAGCGTCGACGGCGCGGTCGCGCCGGACCTGCCAGCCGGGCTGACAATCGGGCTGACAGCCGGCCTGACAACCCGCCCCGATACCGCGTGCGCGGGCCGCCGCGCACGCGTTCGAACGATGTACCGATCACGATGGCTGGTGCAATCGAGTCGGTTCGTCGGACGAAAACCTCCCTTCCTTTCCCACCCCGCCTGGATTCCGCCCGCCTTTCGCGTCCTTTCGCTGTCTCCATCGAATCTCCATCTTCCCGCATAAAAGACGCCAACCAGGCGTCGCAAACTCCAGTCCGTCAAAGCAGGCAGTGGGCTGCCTGCGCTTCCTGGAGTCGCTATGAAGAATCAACAACGATGCCGCCACGGCGCCGCCTGTGCGCTGACGGCGGCCCTGCTGGCGGGCTGCGGACCGGCCGAGCAGCAGGCAGCCGCGCCGGCCACCCCGGTCGCGGCGATGACGCTGGCCGCCGCACGCCTCGACGTGACCGAGGATCTGCCGGGCCGCGTCGCGGCCGTGCGGATCGCCGAAATCCGGCCGCAAGTCAGCGGCATCGTGCAACGCCGGCTGTTCGAGCAAGGCACCGAAGTGCGCGCCGGCCAGCCGCTGTTCCAGATCAATCCCGCGCCGTTCAAGGCCGACATGGACACGGCCGCTGCATCGCTGCAACGCGCGCAGGCCGCGCTCGAACGCGCGAAGGTGCAGACGGCGCGCTTCAAGCCGCTTGTCGAGGCCGACGCGATCAGCCGCCAGGTGTACGACGACGCGGTGTCGCAACGCGACCAGGCCGCCGCCGACGTCGCGCAGGCCCGCGCGACGCTCGCGCGCCGCCAGCTCGACCTGAAATTCGCGACCGTGGAAGCACCGATCGCCGGCCGCATCGACCAGGCGCTGGTGACCGAAGGCGCGCTGGTGTCGAGCACCGACAGCCAGCCGATGGCGCGCATCCAGCAGATCGACCAGGTCTACGTGGACGTGCGCCAGCCGGCCGCGTCGCTCGACGCGCTGCGCGGCGCGCTCGCGGGCCAGCCGCAGGCGGCGGACGGCAATGGCCTCCCGGTCGACGTGCTGCGCGACGACGACACGCGCTACGACGTGAAGGGCCGCATGCTGTTCTCCGGCGTCAACGTCGATCCGGGTACCGGCGACGTGCTGCTGCGCGTGCTGGTCGACAACCCGCAGCGCCAGCTGCTGCCGGGCATGTACGTGCGCGCCCGCATTCCGCGCGCGCATTACGCGAACGCGGTGACGGTGCCGCAGCAGGCCGTCGTGCGCGCCGGCGGCAAGCCGCAGGTGTGGGTGCTCGACGCGAAGGGCACCGCGCATCTGAAGGCCGTCGAAGTCGGCGAGCTGACGAACCGCAGCTACCGCATCAAGTCGGGCCTGCAGGCCGGCCAGAAGATCGTCGTCGAAGGGATGGAGCGCCTCGCCGACGGTGCGGCCGTGACCGCGACCGACTGGAAGACGCCCGACGCGGCCACGACCGCGTCCGCGCACTGAGTCACGGGAGCGTCCAGTCATGGCTGAATTCTTTATCCGTCGCCCGGTCTTTGCGTGGGTGATCGCCCTCTTCATCATCCTGATGGGGCTGATCGCGATCCCGCAACTGCCGATCGCGCGCTATCCCTCGGTCGCGCCGCCGAGCGTCACGATCTACGCGACCTATCCGGGCGCGACACCGCAAACCATGAGCGACGGCGTGCTGAGCCTGATCGAGCGCGAACTGTCCGGCGTCAAGAATCTGCTCTACTTCGAGTCGTCGTCCGACACCTCGGGGATGGCGCAGATCACCGTGACGTTCAAGCCCGGCACCGATCCGGCGCTGGCCCAGGTGGACGTGCAGAACAAGATCAAGGCCGTCGAGCCACGCCTGCCGTCCGCGGTGCGCCAGAACGGCCTGATCGTCGAATCGGCATCGTCCGGCTTCCTGATGTTCATCAGCCTCCAGTCGGAAAACGGCCGCTTCGCCGAAGGCGAGCTCAGCGACTACATGGCCCGCAACGTCGTCGAGGAGCTGCGCCGCACCGAAGGTGTCGGGCGCGTGCAGCTGTTCGGTTCCGAGCGCGCGATGCGCATCTGGGTCGACCCGAACAAGCTGATCACCTACGGCCTGTCGATGACCGACCTGACCACCGCGGTCGCGCAGCAGAACGTGCAGATCTCGCCGGGCAGCCTCGGCGCGTCGCCGTCCCTGCCCGGCCAGCGGGTGACGGTGCCGCTGACCGCCCAGGGACAGCTGACGACGCCCGAACAGTTCGCCGCGATCGTGCTGCGCGCCAACGCGAACGGCTCGAAGGTCGTGCTCGGCGACGTCGCGCGCGTCGAGCTGGGTTCGCAGTCCTACACCTACATGAGCCGCCAGGGCGGCAAGCCCGCAACGTTCGCGGCCGTGCAGCTGTCGTCGGGCGCCAACGCGGTCAAGACCGCCGATGCCCTGCGCACCCGCCTCGCGGAACTGGGCAAGTCGATGCCGGCCGGCATGAGCTACTCGATTCCGTTCGACACGTCGCCGTTCGTCAAGATCTCGATCGAGAAGGTGCTGCACACGCTGATCGAGGCAATGGTGCTGGTGTTTCTCGTGATGTACCTGTTCCTGCAGAACGTGCGCTACACGCTGATTCCGGCGATCGTCGCGCCGGTGGCGATGCTCGGCACGTTCACGGTCATGCTGATGGCGGGTTTCTCGATCAACGTGCTGACCATGTTCGGCATGGTGCTCGCGATCGGCATCATCGTCGACGACGCGATCGTCGTCGTCGAGAACGTCGAGCGCCTGATGGCCGAAGAAGGTCTGTCGCCGAAGGCGGCGACCTCGAAGGCCATGCGGGAAATCACCGGGGCCATCATCGGCGTCACGCTGGTGCTGACCGCCGTGTTCATCCCGATGGCGATGGCGAGCGGCTCGGTCGGCGTGATCTACCAGCAGTTCACGATGTCGATGGCCGTCTCGATCCTGTTCTCCGCGCTGCTCGCGCTGACGCTCACGCCGGCCCTGTGCGCGACGATGCTCAAGCCGGTCGAGCCCGGCCATCACGAGAAGCGCGGCTTCTTCGGCTGGTTCAACCGCCGCTTCGAGCGCCTGACGCAGTGGTACGCAACCCGCGTCGGCCGGCTGGTCGGCCGCACCGGCCGCGTGATGCTGCTGTTCGTCGCGATTTGCGGCGCGCTGGCGATCGGGTTTCGTACGCTGCCGGCATCGTTCCTGCCCGAGGAAGACCAGGGTTACTTCATCACCAGCTTCCTGATGCCCGCCGATGCGACGAACGAGCGCACGATCGACGCGGTGAAGAGGCTCGAGAAGCATCTCGACTCGCGTCCGTCGATCCAGTCGAACATCTCGGTGATCGGCTACGGCTTCTCCGGGTCCGGCTCGAACGCCGCGCTGAACTTCAGCGTGCTGAAAGACTGGAACGCGCGCAACGGCGCAAACACCCATGACGAAGCGCAGCGCGCGCAGCAGGCGATGTCCGGCGTGACCGAAGGCATGGTGATGAGCCTGATGCCGCCGGCGATCGACGAACTCGGCAACAGCTCGGGCTTCACGATGCGCCTGCAGGACCGGGCGAACCAGGGTACCGCGGCGCTCAAGGCAGCCGAAACGAAGCTGCTCGAACTGGCCGCGCAAAGCAAGGTGGTGACGGGCGTCTACCCCGACAGCCTGCCTCCGGGCACCAGCGTGCGCCTCGAAATCGACCGGCAGAAGGCGGAAGCGCTCGGCGTGTCGTTCACGAGCATCAGCGACACGCTGTCGGCCGCGATGGGTTCGACCTACGTCAACGACTTCCCGAACGCAGGCCGCATGCAGCAGGTGATCATCCAGGCCGATGCGCCGGCGCGCATGCAGCTCGACAACGTGATGAAGCTGTACGTGCGCAACGCGGCCGGCGGCATGGTGCCGCTGTCCGAAGTGGTCCAGCCGGTCTGGTCCGAAACACCGCTGCAACTCGTGCGCTTCCAGGGCTACCCGTCCGCGCGCATTGCCGGCACCGCCGCGCCCGGCCATTCGAGCGGCGCAGCCATGGCCGAGATGGAACGTCTTGCCGCGCAACTGCCGCCGGGATTCGCGGTCGAGTGGACCGGCCAGTCGCTGCAGGAACGCCAGTCGGCATCGCAGGCGCCGATGCTGATGGCGCTGTCGATGATCGTCGTGTTCCTGGTGCTGGCCGCGCTGTACGAAAGCTGGTCGATTCCGCTGTCGGTGATGCTGGTGGTGCCGCTCGGCCTGCTCGGCGCGATCGGCGCGGTGCTGCTGCGCGGCTTGCCGAACGACGTGTTCTTCAAGGTCGGGATGATCACGGTGATCGGCCTGTCCGCGAAGAACGCGATCCTGATCGTCGAATTCGCGAAGCAGTTGCGCGAGGAAGGCAAGGGATTGATCGAGTCGGCCGTCGAGGCGTCGAAGCTGCGCCTGCGCCCGATCCTGATGACGTCGCTCGCGTTCGGCCTCGGCGTGGTGCCGCTGATGATCGCGACCGGCGCGAGCGCCGAAACGCAGCACGCGATCGGTACCGGCGTGTTCGGCGGCATGGTGACCGCCACCGTGCTGGCCATTTTCTTCGTCCCGGTGTTCTTCGTGTTCGTGATGAGCATCCAGGAACGCATCGGAGCATGGCGCGCCGCGCGCCGGAAGCCCAATGCTCTGCATAACGAAACACAAGGTTGATGCCATGCGATTGCCTATTCTTTCCGCCGCGGTTTCCGCCGCCCTCGCGCTGTCCGCGTGCTCGCTGACGCCCGTGCTGGTGAAACCCGCGATGCCGGTGCCGACCGCCTATACGGCGGCCGCGGCCGCCGACCAGCACGCGAACGCGGCCGATCTCGGCTGGCGCACGATGTTCGGCGATCGCCGCCTGCAGCGCCTGATCGAGGTCGCGCTGCGCAACAACCGCGACCTGCGGCTGGCCGCGCTGAACGTCGAGGCCGCCGAAGCGCAGTACGGCATCCAGCGCTCGGCGCGCCTGCCGTCGATCGACGCCGGCGCCAGCTTCACGCGCCAGCGTACCGCGGCCGACACGCAGTCGAATCCGCCGCTGCTCGAATCGACGCGGAACCAGTACGGCGTCAACGTCGGCATCAGCGCGTTCGAGATCGACCTGTTCGGCCGCGTGAAGTCGCTGTCGGATGCGGCGTTCGCGCGCTATCTCGCCACCGATCACGGCCGCCGCGCGGTGCAGATCTCGCTCGTCGGCGCCGTGGCGGATGCGTACTTCGCGGAGCGCCTCGCGCAGGAACAGCGCGCGCTCGCCGAGCGCACGCTCGGCGACTGGCAGCAGTCGCTCGATCTCGCGCGCCGCCTGAAGGAAGCGCACCAGGCGAGCGGCGTCGACATCGCGCAGGCCGAGGGCCAGGTCGCGAGCGCGACCGCCGATCTCGAGGCGCGCACGCGCGCCGTCGAGCAGGCGCGCAACGCGCTGCGCCTGCTGCTCGGCAGCGAGCCGCCGAAGGACCTGCCGGACCCGTTGCCGCTCGAGCAGCAGCCGGTGATGACGCAACTGCCGGCCGGCCTGCCGTCGGAGTTGCTGTTCCGCCGGCCGGACATCCAGCAGGCCGAGCAGAACCTCGTCGCGGCCAATGCCGACATCGGCGCGGCGCGCGCCGCGTTCTTTCCGCGGCTGTCGCTGACGTCGTCGATCGGCTTCCTCAGCCCGGCGATGGGCAGCCTGTTCGCCGGCGGTCAGAACGTGTGGAGCTTTGCGCCGCAGATCACCGTCCCGATCTTCCAGGGCGGCCGGCTGCGCTCGGAACTGCGTCTCGCGGAAGTGCGCAAGTCGAGCGCCGTTGCCGAATACGAACGCGCGATCCAGACCGCGTTCCGCGAAGTCGCCGACGGCCTCGCCGGACGCGAGACCTTCGGCCGGCAGATCGAAGCGCAGACGCGCGTGGTCGGATCGGCCGAGCGCCGCACCGACCTGTCGAACCTGCGCTACCGCGCGGGCGTCGAGGGGCGGCTGGAACTGCTCGACTCGCAGCGCCAGCTCTACGCGGCGCGGCAGGCGTTGCTCGACCTGCGCCGCAGCGAACTGTCCAATGCCGTCGCGCTCTACAAGGCGCTCGGCGGCGGGTTGACGGATACCGACGTCGCGCCGTCGGCCAACGTGGCGCTGCAACGATGAGCGCGCTGATCCTGATTGCGGAGGACGAGCCCGACATCTCGGACATCCTCGACGCGTACCTGACGCACGACGGCTTTCGCACCTATCGCGTCGGCAACGGGCAGGCCGTGCTCGACGTACAGCCGCACCTGGTGCCCGACCTGATCCTGCTCGACGTCAAGCTGCCGGGCCGCAACGGCTGGGACGTGCTGACCGAACTGCGACGGCGCGGTACGACACCCGTCGTCGTCGTCACCGCATTCGACCGGGACATCGACAGGCTGCACGCGCTGGGCGCCGGCGCGGACGACTACATCGTGAAGCCGTTCGACCCGGCCGAGGTGGTCGCACGCCTGCGCGCGATCCTGCGTCGCGCACGCACGCCGTCGGCCGCTCGCACGCTGCGGGTCGGCGACCTGGAGATCGACACCGACAGCTATCTCGTCCGCGTGCGCACGGAATCCATCGACATGCCGGTGTCGCTGACGCTCACGGAATTCCGGCTGCTCGCGCACATGGCCCGTGCACCGAACCGCGTGTTCACGCGCGGCGAACTGCTCGACGCCTGCATGGCCGACGTGAGCGCGATGGAACGCACGGTCGACAGCCACATCAGCCGGCTGCGCAAGAAGCTCGATCAGGCCGGCGCGCCCGGCATGCCCGAAGTGATGCGCGGGGTCGGCTACCGGTTGAGGGGCATGCCGTGACCCGGCCGGCGACGCCGAGCCGGCAAATCGGGCAGGCGATCGCGCTGCTCGCGATCGTCGCCGTGCTGGCGGCCGGCACCGGCGTGTCGATCGTCCACACGTTGCGCCATCCGGCCGAACTATCGCGCGACGCGATGCGCCACGATGCATTCACGTACCCGCTGCTCGCGGCGCTGCTGCTGGTCGGGCTGCTGGCAGCAGCGGCCGATCTGTGCCGACTGATTCGCCGAACGCTCGACGCGCTTGACTCGGTTGCACACGCTACCGGCCGGATCGTCGCCGGCGATCTTGCGGTGCGCGCGATTGACCGCGACGGTTGCCCGAGAGCCATGTCGACATTCATCGAGGACTTCAATGCCATGACCGTTCGCTTCAAGCACGCAGCTGCCTTCGAAACGATGACCTCGCCCGCCGATGCGGACCGCATCGTGCGCGCCCCGCTTGCGGAACTCGAAGCGCGACTGGACGAGATCAGGACACTCGCGTCGGTAGCCGGCGACGTGTCGGACGAACGCCTGCTGCACTGTGTCGACGGCCTGTTCCGGCTCGTCGACAACCTGCAGGCCGTCGAGCGGGACGACACGCCGAAGCGCGAGCTTCGGCCACGGGAGCGCCGTTGAAGCTTCCATACGAATGGCAGATCGGACTGCGCTACGCATCCGCCGGCAAACGTGCGCCCGGCAGCGGCTTCGTCTCGTTCGTCGCCGCCGCGTCGATGGCCGGCATTGCGCTCGGCGTCGCCGCGCTGATCATCGTGCTGTCGGTCATGAACGGGTTCCGCAGCGAAGTGCGGGACCGGATGCTGTCGGTCCTGTCGCACATCGAGATCTTCTCGCCGACCGGCAGCATGCCGGACTGGCGGCAGAGCGCCGTCGAAGCGCGGCGTCATCCATCCGTGACCGGCGCGGCCCCGTATGTCGATGCTCAGGCGCTGCTCACGCACGACGGCAAGGTCACGGGCGTCGCCCTGCGCGGCATCGATCCGCGGCTCGAACCGCAGGTGTCCGGCATCGCAACGAACATCCGAAGCGGCCGCCTCGATGCGCTGGTTCCCGGCGAACTCGGCATCGTGCTCGGCGCCGCGCTCGCCGCGAACCTGAACGTGCAGACCGGCGACCGCCTGACGTTTTTCGCGCCGTCCGGATCGGGCGCGACGCATGACCCGATGCCGCAATTCCGGCAGTTCCGCGTCGTCGGCAGTTTCGAATCCGGGCACTTCCAGTACGACAGCGCACTCGCGTTCGTACACATCGACGACGCGCAGTCGCTGTTCCGTCTCCGCGCACCGACCGGCATGCGACTGCGCATCGAACACATGGAGCAGGCGCCGGCGGTCGCGTCGCAATTGTCGCGCACGCTGTCGGGCAACCTGTACATCCGGGACTGGACGCAACATGACCGCACCTGGTTCATTGCGGAACAGTTGCAGAAGCGCATGCTGTTCCTGATCCTGCTGCTCATCGTCGCGGTCGCGGCGTTCAATCTCGTGTCGTCGCTCGTGATGACCGTCACGCAGAAGCACGGCGCTATCGCAATCCTGCGCACGCTCGGCGCGCCGCGGGCCGCGATCATGCGCATCTTCATGATCCAGGGCATGACGATCGGGCTCGTCGGGACGATGACGGGCGTCGCGCTCGGCTGCGCGATCGCGTCGAGCATCCCGTGGTTGTTGCCGACGATCGAGCACGCCCTCGGCATCCGGTTTCTCACGCCGTCCGTCTACTTCCTGAACGAACTCCCGTCGAAGCTCATCGCGGCCGACGTGATCGAGGTGGCGCTGATGTCGCTCCTGATGTCATCGCTGGCGACGCTGTATCCGAGCTGGCGAAGCGCGCGGATCCATCCGGCGGCCGCGCTGCGCGACGAGTGACCGGAGCAGCCGGTACCTGCGACTCGAATGTTTCCTCCACAACCATTCGCTCATTACGAATTGAACCGTCGATTATCCGATCCGACGACGCGCCATTACATCCGAACGAGTCTTTGAAAATTACAAAATACCCCACAACTTTTCAAAATCATTTCAGCTTATTCCATTTAATTTTGTTTCATATAATCAGAAAAAGTTTGACACCGAACTTTCGTTCTTGATACCGTCCGATGCAAGCAATCTGACGAATTGCACACCACGCAATCGTTTCCGCTCGACGCATTTCGCTTCCGCCGCACCGAAGTTCTCGCCGCCTACGGTCTCTTCTTCCGTTGGCGCATGCAACATCCCGATGCATTTCGTTGGGCAGCTGCCGTCCGGCAGCGGGCCGAAGGATCGAATCGAATGAGCAGGACACCGAAACTGTTGCTCTAGCCATCCCCCCTGCATCAAGCCTGCCGGCGCGGCCGACTCGCATCGCGGCGCGGCGCCTCCATTACCGAGCATTCCAGCATTTCGCCCCCGGAGGATCACCACCCTTCCGGATCGGGCGAAAGGCCCCGTCGCGTCCGCGCCATCCGCGCGAGCGCGGCGGATATCGGCGGCGCACGATCCGCGCCGCTGTCGACCGTTGTTGTTCGTGCCGTTCGATGTTCAACCGGAGGGGTAATTCAAAATGAATCAGGTTGCAGACAAGAAACAAAAGCACATCCGCATCGTCAAGCTCGCCTTCGCCGCCGCGGCAGCCGCTTCGTTCGGCATGGCGACCGTCCATGCCGCACCGGCCACCGGCTGGACGGAAACGCGCACCAAGGGCTTCCTGCCGCTCGTCCAGCAGGGTGAAAGCAGCAGTACCGCCGGCGCGCCGGCGGCCAGCACCGCCGCCGCTGCCACGGCTGCCACCGAGATGGCGCCCGGCGAATCGGTCGACATCGTGCTCGGGCTGAACCTGCGCAACGAAGCGCAACTCGACCAGTACCTGCACGACCTGCACACGCCCGGCTCGCCGCACTACAAGCAGTTCCTCACGCCGGCGCAGTTCGCCACACAGTACGCACCGACCGACCAGCAGGTCGCCTCCGTCGTCGCGCACCTGCGCAAGGCCGGCTTCGTCAACGTCGTGGTCGCGCCGAACCGCCTGCTCGTGTCCGCGTCCGGCACCGCGGCAACGATCAAGTCGGCCTTCCGCACGACGCTCAAGCGCTTCACGCGCGACGGCCGCAGCGTCTACGCGAACACCGATGCCGCGCAGGTGCCGAACGCGATCGGCGGCATCGTCGGCGCCGTGCTGGGCCTGCAGAACGTCGAGCTCATGCATACCGGCGCGGGCAGCAAGCCGCAAGGCAACACCAGCAACCTGACGATTCCCGCGGGCGCATCCGCGGTGCCGCACAACCCGACGGAATTCTCGTCGCTCTACGGCGGCGACGGCACGCCGACGGCCTCGCAGACCACGGTCGGCATCATCTCCGAAGGCGACCTGTCGCAGACGGTCAGCGACCTCAACACGTTCGCCGCGAACAACGGCCTCGGCACGATCAGCAGCAGCGTCGTGCAGACGGGTCCGTCAGGCAGTTCGTATACCGATACATCCGGCACCGTCGAATGGAACCTCGACAGCCAGTCGATCGTCGGCACCGCCGGCGGCAGCGTGAAGCAGGTCGTGTTCTACGTGGCGCCGTCGATGACGCTCACGGCGATCACCGCGGCGTACAACAAGGCGGTGAGCGACAACGTCGCGAAGGTCATCAACGTGTCGCTCGGCGTGTGCGAATCGTCCGCGTACAGCACGGGCTCGCAGGCGACCGACGACACCATCTTCAAGCAGGCCGTCGCGCAGGGGCAGACCTTCTCGGTATCGGCCGGCGACCACGGTGCATACGAATGCGCGAGCGGCACGCCGTCACGCTCGACCTACACGGTGAGCGAGCCCGCGACGTCGCCGTACGTGATCGCGGTGGGCGGCACGACGCTGTTCACCAATACGTCGACCAACGCGTACAACAGCGAAATCGTGTGGAACGATCCGAGCTGGCAGCCGGGCACCGTGTGGTCGACGGGCGGCGGCTACAGCAAGTACGAAGCCGCGCCGTCGTGGCAATCGTCGACCCTCACCGGGTCGACCAAACGCGCGCTGCCGGACGTCGGCTTCGACGCCGACCTGCGCACCGGTGCGATCCTCGTGGTGAACGGCCAGACGTCCGACACGCTGTGGGGTTCGGGCTACCTGAACAACGAAGGCGGCACGAGCCTCGCCGCGCCGATCTTCACCGGCATCTGGGCGCGGCTGCAATCGGCGAACAACAACGCGCTCGGCTTTCCGGCGTCGAGCATCTACAAGTACTTCCCGACCAACGCGGCACTGCTGCACGACGTGACGTCCGGCAACAACGGCAGCGGCACGTACGGCTACAAGGCGAAGGCTGGCTGGGACGCGACGACGGGCTTCGGCAGCGTGAACATCTCGAAGCTGAACACCTTCATCCAGAGCACATCGGATTTCGCGCGCTGATCGCGCGATGAGCGGTGCGGTTCCGGGTGTGGCTCGTTGTGCACGCCCGGAACCGCGTGCGCGGCCACGCGCACGTCGCGCCCGGAACGATGGTGCGCGTCCGCACACACCGCCCGAGGTTGTCGCGGGCAGGCGGGATCACAGCTGCGATTCGATCGGAAACAGCCCGAGAAACCAGACTTCCATGCGTCGCGCCGCCGACACTTCCGGTTCGTGATCGAGCTCGGTCACCTTCCCGTCCGCGTCGGTCTGAATCCACTTGAGCCGCCCCTGCCCGGCCGGATCGATCCGCGCTTCGACTCGCCACGCGATTCGGTCGAGCCGCGGCTCCAGATCCGCCGCGACTTCGGCGGCAATCGCCGGGCTTTCGCAGTAAACGCCGATCTCGGTATTGAGATTCAGCGAGCGCGGATCGAGGTTCATCGACCCGATGAAGATACTCTTGCGATCGAACACATACGTCTTCGCATGCAGCGACGCACGCGACGAGCCGATGATGACCTGCTTCGCGATGCTCTTGTCGCCGGACGGGCGCCGCTCATAAAGCCGCACGCCGGCCTCGACGAGATCGCGCCGATAGCGCCGGTAGCCGGCATGCACGGCCGCGACGTCGGTCGATGCGAGCGAGTTGGTCAGGATCGTCACGCTCACGCCGCGCGCCGTGAGCGCACGCAGTCGTTCGACCATCTCCTTGCCCGGCACGAAGTACGGCGACACGATCAGTAGTTCCTGCTCGGGCCGCAACGCGAGCGCGCGCAGTTGCGGCATCAGGTGCCCGTCGCTGTCCTTCGGCGAGCGCGAGATCTTCGCCGGATCGTCATACAGGACCGTCGCCTGCCCCCACGACAGCTCGGTGCCCTGCCCGTGCACGATCTGATCGAGCCTTTGCCGCGCCTCGAGCACGTAAGGGTTGTCCTCCATGGCCCGCAGGTAGTCGCGCAGCCGTTCGCGCTCCCGGTCGAGGCCGCCCGGCGCCGCGTCGTGCCCGACCAGCGCATCGACCGGATACGCATACGGCGAATTCCAGAACGTATCGAATTCGGTCGAGATGTCGTTCACGACGGGGCCGTGCACGACCACGTCGAGATCGCCGAACTCCAGCATCGACGACGCGCCGAAGTACTCGTCGCCAATATTGCGGCCGCCGACGATCGCCGCCTGGTTGTCCGCGATCATCGCCTTGTTGTGCATGCGCCGGTTGACGCGCGAGAACTCGAGCACCGTACCGATCTTCTTGAAGTGGCGCGTCGCGACCGGATTGAAGAGCCGGATCTCGATGTTCGGATGTGAGCTGATCTCGAGCAGCTTGCGGTCGTCCGCGTTCGTCCCGAGATCGTCCAGCAGCGCGCGCACGCGGACCCCGCGATCGGCCGCGCGGATGATCGCATCCGCGAGCTCGTGTCCGGTCAGGTCGTCGTGCCAGATGTAGTACTGAAGGTCCAGCGAGCGGTCCGCGCGATCGGCCAGCAGCACGCGCGCATCGAGTGCGTCGACGGGATCGCGCAGCAGATGAAACGCGTCCTGCCCCGGATGGGCGGCGGCCTGCTGGCGGAACGCGATGCCGAGGCGCGTGTGTTCGGTATCGGTGAATGCGTGCGTCGGCGCGCGGCCGGCCTGCGGCGGCAGGCTGGCGCACGCGGCGAGCATCAGCAACGAGAGAATCGCACCCCACGAACGCAGCATGATCATGATGGCCGCCCCCACTGTCGGGCGAAGTCGATGTGTGTTTGTTCTGGCTGCCGGACGGAGCGCGGCGCTGGTCTGCGGTTCGCGCGCTCGACGCATCTCGAGCGTGCGCGCCGGTCGCGCTACAGCATACTTCGATTGATATCGGGACGGCACGCTCTCCGTGTTTCCCGGTGGCGGCGATACGACAGGCGACGCCGACGTGAACGCGTTCAACACGTCCGACACATTCGGGCAGCGCGCAAAAGAAAAACCCGCGAAGCCTTGCGGCGTCGCGGGTTTCGCGTCTTCCCCGGATAACCCTGGAAGCGAATCTGGTGGGCCCCCCGGGAGTCGAACCCGGCACCAACGAATTATGAGTTCGCTGCTCTAACCAAGCATGAGCTAGGGGCCCAGACGAGAAGCAATGCGGCTTACACGCAGCCCCGGCAACGAAGCCGGGCCGGCATTGTAACAACAAAGCCGCTAAAGAGGACAAACGCCACCGGCATCACGCGGATACCGGCGGCGTTTGCAAGTGAGACGCTGGAAATCAGTTCCCTTCGAGGAACGACTTCAGCTTGTCGGAACGGCTCGGGTGACGCAGCTTGCGCAGCGCCTTGGCCTCGATCTGACGGATCCGCTCGCGGGTGACGTCGAACTGCTTGCCGACTTCCTCGAGCGTGTGATCGGTGCTCATCTCGATGCCGAAGCGCATCCGCAGCACCTTCGCCTCACGCGGCGTCAGGGAATCGAGCACGTCCTTCACGACGTCGCGCATGCTTGCATGCAGCGCGGCATCCGCCGGCGCGACCGTGTTGTTGTCCTCGATGAAGTCGCCGAGATGGGAATCGTCGTCGTCACCGATCGGCGTTTCCATCGAGATCGGCTCCTTCGCGATCTTCATGATCTTGCGGATCTTGTCTTCCGGCATCTCCATCTTCTCGGCGAGCGTTGCCGGATCCGGCTCGAGACCGGTTTCCTGCAGGATCTGCCGCGAGATGCGGTTCATCTTGTTGATCGTTTCGATCATGTGAACCGGAATACGGATCGTGCGCGCCTGGTCCGCGATCGAACGCGTGATGGCCTGACGGATCCACCACGTCGCATAGGTCGAGAACTTGTAGCCGCGACGGTATTCGAACTTGTCCACCGCCTTCATCAGGCCGATGTTGCCTTCCTGGATCAGGTCGAGGAACTGCAGGCCGCGGTTCGTGTACTTCTTGGCGATCGAGATCACGAGACGCAGGTTCGCCTCGGTCATTTCACGCTTCGCCTGACGCGCCTTCAGTTCGCCGGCCGCCATCTGGCGGTTGGTTTCCTTCAGGTCCTTCAGCGGCAGCACGACGCGCGCCTGCAGGTCGATCAGACGCTGCTGCTGCTCGCGGATCGCCGGAACGTTACGCGACAGGACCGCGCTGTACGCATGGCCTTCGGCCGTGACCTTCTCGGCCCAGTCGAGATCCGTCTCGCTGCCCGGGAAGCGCGCGATGAACTCCGAACGCGGCATGCCGCACTTGTCGACGACGATGTGCAGGATCTGACGCTCGACCTGACGCACTTCGTCCACTTGCGCACGCAGCGTGTCGCACAGACGCTCGACGGTACGCGCGGTGAAGCGGATCGTCATCAGCTCGGTCTGGATCGTTTCCTGCGCCTTCAGGTAGGACTTCGACTTGTAGCCTTCCTTCTCGAACGCGCGGCGCATCTTGTCGAACCACTCGCTGATCTGCGAGAACTTGTCGAGCGATGCACGCTTGAGGGCTTCGAGCTGGGCGGCGTTGGCCGACGCCTGCGCGGCACCGTCGTCTTCCTCCTCTTCCTCTTCTTCCTCTTCCTCTTCGGCTTCCTCGTCCTCGTTCTCGATCGCTTCCGCTTCCTTCGCGGAGAAACCGTCCGTATCGGCGGAGTCCGAAGCATTCGGATCGAGCAGGCCGTCGACGAGTTCGTCGACGCGGATCTCTTCGTTCGCGACGCGCTCGGCCATCGCGAGGATGTCGGCGATCGTCGTCGGGCACGCGGAGATTGCCATCACCATGTGGCGCAGGCCGTCCTCGATCCGCTTCGCGATCTCGATTTCGCCTTCGCGCGTGAGCAGTTCGACCGTGCCCATCTCGCGCATGTACATCCGGACCGGATCGGTCGTGCGACCGAATTCCGAATCGACGGTCGACAGCGCGACTTCCGCTTCTTCTTCAACTTCATCATCCGACGACGCGGCCGGCGCGTTGTCGTTCAGGAGCAGCGTTTCCGCGTCCGGTGCCTGCTCGTAAACCGCCACGCCCATGTCGTTGAACGTGCCGATGATGCCTTCGAGGGCTTCGGTCTCGGTGAAGTTGTCCGGCAGGTGGTCGTTGATTTCGGCGTACGTGAGGAAGCCGCGCTCCTTGCCGAGCTTGATCAGCGCGCGCAGCTTCACGCGGCGCTCTTCGAGCTCCTCGGCCGTGCCGGGCGTGCTCGTCGCGAACGCTTCCTTCAGCAGCGCCTTTTCCTTGGCGCGACGATCGCGCACCTTGGATTTGCCCGGGGCAGCCGCGGCTGCGGGCTGCTCGTCGCTCTGATTTGCGTCGTCATCGACGGATACTTCGTTCAGCTTTTTGGTCATGGAGTTCGCCGTACCGGCTATATCGACTCGCGGCTGCTGGACGACAGCCGGTTGAACCGTGGGTGCATGAGTAGTACGTACTGCCGTTTCGTCCGCGGCGGCAGTCGTGTCCCTTGCGCTTTTCGCACTTGCCCGCTTCGCCGCCGGCTTGGCCGGCCCGGAGTCGGGTCTGGCGGCAGCCCGTGTTCTGGCTGCCGGCGCCGGCGCAGCCTGAGCAGTGCCGGCCGCGGTTTTCTTTCCTGCAGGGGCTGACGTGGCTGAAGACGTTGTCCTGGTGGAAGAAGCAGACTTGGCCGCTGTGACCTTCGTGGTCGGCTCCGTCGAGCCCTTGCCTGTTGCTTTCTTTCCGCCTGTCGTCTTTGCCATCGCGATTCTCGCCTCTGCTTAGAAAACAAACCGCTGGAAACCTTATATTATAGCACGCTGGGGCGCCCTCTCTCAGCGCTCCGGCCGCCTACAGCCCGAGCCGACGCTTCATGTCGGTTCGCTGCTGGTTCAATTCCGTCAATTCGGCCAGTTCCTCGGGTGTGAATGTGGACTGCCGCGCCAGCCGATCGAGCCGGTCGCAGCAGGCGTCATAGCGCATCTTGAGCACCGCGGCCTGCAGTTCCTCCCCCGCGATCCGTTCCTGTTCACGCTGCCGCTCGGGCACCGTCTCGTCCTCCGGATTCTGTAACAGCAAATCGCGGACGTTTTCATCATAGTCCAGAATTTCGCGGAAGATTTCCTCGTAAGTCGCTCCGTTCGAGGACGTCCGCAGGACATCCGACAGCAGCCGGAACTCCGCGCCGTCGCCCAGCGCACGCGCATGCTCGACGACTTCGGCGAACAGCTCGCCGATCCGCGGCAGCGCGCGCAGGGTCGCAAGCTGTTCGTCGTCGAGTTGCGACGCGATCCGCGGATGCATCACGAGCGTACGCAACGCGCGCTTTTCGCTGTCCGTCACGCGCCGCCGCTCGCTGCGCGCGGGCGCCTGGCGCGCCGGCGCCGCGATGCGTGCATCGACGTCCGACAGCCCCGCGACTTCCTCGAACGGAATATCGAGACGGTCGGCGAACATGTGCATGATCTGCGCGCGCAACGCGTTCGCAGGCAGCGCCTGCAGCAGCGGCTTCGCGTCGAACAGCGCCTTCGCGCGACCTTCCGGCTGATCGAGCGCCTTGCCGGCAATTGCTTCGTTCAACAGAAATTGTGACAGCGGCATCGCACGCTCGACCTGCTCGGAGAACGCGTCCGCGCCGAATTCGCGCACATAGCTGTCCGGATCGTGCTCGGACGGCAGGAAAAGGAATCGGATCGTGCGGTTGTCCGCCGCATGCGGCAGGCACGCTTCGAGCGCGCGCCGCGCCGCACGCCGGCCGGCCGAGTCGCCGTCGAAGCTGAAGATGACCGTATCGGTCTGGCGCAGCAGCTTCTGCACGTGGATCGGCGTGCATGCCGTGCCGAGCGTCGCGACCGCGTTCGGGAAGCCGAGCTGCGCGAGCGCGACGACGTCCATGTAGCCTTCGACGACCAGCACGTACTTGCGCTCGCGAATCGCGAGGCGCGCCTCGAACAGCCCGTACAGTTCGCTGCCCTTGTTGAACAGCGGCGTTTCGGGCGAATTCAGGTATTTCGGCTCGCCGCTGCCGAGCACGCGGCCGCCGAACCCGATCACCTGCCCCTTCACGTTGCGGATCGGGAACATGATCCGCTCGCGGAACCGGTCGTAGCGGCGCGCGACGCCCTGCGCGTCGGTTTTCTCGCTGACGATCACGAGCCCCGATTCGACGAGCGAGTCGTCGCGATAGTCCGGGAACGCGGTTTCGAGGTTCTGCCAGCCGTCCGGCGCATAGCCGAGCCCGAAGCGCGCGGCGATCTCGCCGGTCAGGCCCCGGTTCTTCAGGTACTGGATCGCGACGGTCGCCCCGCGCAATTGCTTGCGGTAGTAGTCGCACGCGGCGGACATCACGTCGGACAGCGCGGTCGCGACCGATTTCGACACGGGCGCCGGATAATCGCCGCCACCGCCGCCCCCGCCGCCGCGCATCGAAGGTTCGTGCGGCACGGTCAGCCCGACCGATTGCGCGAGCTCCTGCACGGCTTCCGGGAACGTGAGCCCCGCATGCTCCATCAGGAAGCCGATCGCCGTGCCGTGCGCGCCGCAGCCGAAGCAGTGATAGAACTGCTTGGTCGGGCTGACGGTAAACGACGGGCTCTTCTCGTTATGGAACGGGCACAACCCCATGAAGTTGGCGCCGCCCTTCTTGAGCTGCACGTACCGGCCCACCACGTCGACGATATCGACGCGGTTCAGCAAGTCCTGCAGGAACGAATGCGGAATCACCGTGGGATCGAGCGAAAAAAAGACAATACGACGCCCCGGCGCACGCGCATGCGACGCGCCGGGAGGCGGGTTTTACTTCGACAGCGCGGCCTTGACCTGCGCGGAAACGGCCGTCATGTCGGCCCGGCCGGCGAGCTTGCCCTTCAGCACGCCCATCACCTTGCCCATGTCCTGCGGGCCGGCTGCGCCGGTTGCCGCGACCGCGGCCTGGACTTCGGCAGCCACTTCGGCGTCCGACAGCTGCGCGGGCATGTAGCCGCCCAGCACCGTCAGTTCGGCCTGCTCCTTCGCGACGAGATCGTCGCGGCCGGCGGCCTCGAACTGGCTGATCGAGTCCTTGCGCTGCTTGATCATCTTGTCGATCACCGCGGTGATGCCCGCGTCGTCGAGGGTCACCCGATCATCGACCTCGCGCTGCTTGATCGCCGCCATCAGCAGGCGAATCGTCGCCAGACGCTCGCTTTCCTTCGCGCGCATCGCGGCCTTCATGTCTTCGCTGATCTGCTCTTTCAAACTCATCTTGCACCCGGGATGGAAACGTGACTTCGACGCCCGCTAACGGGCGTCAACACAAAAACCCGCTTGGGACTAAGTCTCAAGCGGGTTGCTCGAATCCGGCATCGGCGACTCGCGGCCCGAGATCGAGGCCGATCGTGCGGAGGTCGCCGGTGCGCCGCTCAGTGAATCGCGCGGCGCTCAATCGTTCAGTACAGCTTCTTCGGCAGCGTCTGGCTGCGAATCCGCTTGTAATGACGCTTCACCGCAGCAGCCTTCTTGCGCTTGCGCTCCGCGGTCGGCTTTTCGTAAAACTCCCGCGCACGAAGCTCGGTCAGCAGACCGTTCTTCTCGATCGTGCGCTTGAAGCGGCGCATGGCGACTTCGAACGGCTCGTTTTCTTTAACGCGAATGATCGTCATGATCCGACACGAATAAAGGTTTGCAGGGAAGATTTACGAGTATAGCAGAGCGTCCCGCAAAGACATAAGGGCCGGGTCCCGTCAACGGAAGCCCCGCGCAGCCGTGTCAGGCACCGCGCGAGAACTCCGCCGCCGCCTGTCCGGCCGCCGTGCCGGATGCCCACGCCCACTGGAAGTTGTAGCCGCCGAGCCAGCCCGTCACGTCCACCGCCTCGCCGATGAAGAACAGCCCCGGCACCCGCGCGCTCATCATCGTCGCCGACGACAGCTCGCGCGTATCGACGCCGCCCTTGGTCACCTCGGCCTTCTTGTAGCCCTCGGTGCCGTTCGGCGTCAGCGTCCAGCCGGACAGCGCGTCGCCGATCTGGCGCAGCGTCTTGTCGGGCAGGTCCGCGAGCCGCGCGGCGGCCGCGACGCGGTGCGTGTCGAGCCAGGCGTGCGCGAGCCGCGACGGCACCCAGTCCGCGAGCAGCGAGCCGATCTGGCGCTTCGACGTGCGCTTCGCGTCGAGCAGGTCGGCCACCGCGTCGCGCTGCGGCAGCAGATCGATGCGGATCGGGTCGCCGGACTGCCAGTAGCTGGAGATCTGCAGGATGCCGGGGCCCGACAGACCGCGATGGGTCAGCAGCAGGTCCTCGACGAATTCGCCGCCGCGCTTCTTGTCGCCGGTCGACACGCGCACTTCGAGCGACACGCCGGACAGCGCCGCGAACGGCTCCCAGTCCTGCTGCGCAAAGGTGAGCGGCACCAGCGCGGGCCGCGTATCGACGAGCTTGTGGCCGAACTGCTTCGCGAGCCGGTAGCCGAAGTCGGTCGCGCCGATCTTCGGGATCGACAGCCCGCCGGTCGCGACGATCAGCGCGCGTGCGCGGATCGCCCCCGCCTGTTGCGTGTCGAGCGTGAAGCCGTCGGCCGGCGCGTGGCGCACCCCGTCGACCACCACCGGCCGGCGCCAGGCGATGCCGCCCGTGTCGCACTCGTGCTTCAGCACGTCGATCACCGCGTCGCTGCCGTGATCGCAAAAGAGCTGCCCCTTGTGCTTTTCGTGCCAGGTCACGTGATGGCGCTTGAGCAGCCCGAGGAAGTCGCGCGGTGTGTAGCGCGCAAGCGCCGAGCGCGCGAAATGCGGATTCGACGACAGGTAGTTGTCGGGGCCCGCGTAGAGATTCGTGAAGTTGCAGCGGCCGCCGCCCGAGATGCGGATTTTCTCGGCGAGCCGCGGCGCGTGGTCGATCAGCACCACGCGGCGGCCGAGTTGCCCGGCGACCGCGGCGCTCATCATCCCGGCAGCGCCCGCGCCGATCACGGCGATGTCATAAGTTTCCATGGCGCGGATTGTACCTGCCCGGCCGCGCGCCCGGGCCGCGCCCCGGCGGCGGCCGGCCGTCGCCTGCTATAATTTGCGGTTACGTTTACCTTCCTGCGGCGCGCTCGATGCAGCGCGCCCCGCCCCGACCCATGCTCGTTCTCGGCATCGAAAGCTCCTGCGACGAAACCGGCCTCGCGCTCTACGACACGCAGCGCGGCCTGCTCGCGCACGCGCTCCATTCGCAGATCGCGATGCACCGCGAATACGGCGGCGTCGTGCCCGAGCTCGCGTCGCGCGACCACATCCGCCGCGCGCTGCCGCTGCTCGAGGAAGTCATGGCGCAAAGCGGCACGCGCCGCGACGACATCGACGCGATCGCATTCACGCAAGGCCCCGGCCTCGCCGGCGCGCTGCTGGTCGGCGCGAGCATCGCGAACGCGCTTGCGCTCGCGTGGAACAAACCGACCGTCGGCATCCACCACCTCGAAGGGCACCTGCTGTCGCCGCTGCTCGTCGACGAACCGCCGCCGTTCCCGTTCATCGCGCTGCTGGTGTCGGGCGGCCACACGCAACTGATGCGCGTGACCGACGTCGGCGTATACGAGACGCTCGGCGAGACGCTCGACGACGCGGCCGGCGAAGCATTCGACAAGACGGCGAAGCTGATCGGCCTCGGCTATCCGGGCGGCCCGGAAGTGTCGAAGCTCGCGGAAACGGGCACCCCGGGTGCGGTCGTGCTGCCGCGCCCGATGCTGCATTCGGGCGATCTCGACTTCAGCTTCAGCGGCCTGAAGACGGCCGTGCTCACGCAGATGAAGAAGTTCGAGGCGGCGAAGCTGGAAGGCGAAGCGCTCGAACGCGCGAAGGCCGACCTCGCGCGCGGCTTCGTCGACGCGGCCGTCGACGTGCTCGTCGCGAAATCGCTCGCCGCGCTCAAGAAGACGAAGCTCAAGCGCCTGGTGGTTGCGGGCGGCGTGGGCGCGAACCGCCAGTTGCGCGCGGCACTGTCGGCCGCCGCGGCCAAGCGCGGCTTCGACGTGCACTATCCGGATCTCGCGCTCTGCACCGACAACGGCGCGATGATCGCGCTCGCCGGCGCCTTGCGGCTCGGCCGCTGGCCCGAGCAGGCGAACGCCGACTACGCGTTCACGGTGAAACCGCGCTGGGATCTCGCGTCGCTCGCACGCTGATTCGCGCAACGCACTCGCACACGCTCCGGTAGCGCCGGAAAACCAAAAGGCCGCTCAGATCAAGATCGAGCGGCCTTTCTTCGTTGCAGCGGCAAAACGCCGCAGCGGCGCAGCGTTACGCGGCGTGCCGCTTGTCGCGCTCGATCAGCGCATACGCGCTGTGATTGTGGATCGACTCGAAGTTCTCGGCCTCGAGCACGTAGGCGACCACGCGCTCGTCCGCATCGAGACGCTGCGCGACGTCGCGCACCAGATCCTCGACGAACTTCGGGTTTTCGTACGCACGCTCCGTGACGAACTTCTCGTCCGGGCGCTTCAGCAAGCCCCACAGCTCGCACGACGCCTCTTCTTCGGCGATGCGGATCAGCGCCTCGACCGGCAGATCGGCCGCGAGCTCGGCGTCGATCGTGACGTGCGAGCGCTGGTTGTGCGCGCCGTACTGCGAGATCTTCTTCGAGCACGGGCACAGACTCGTCACCGGCACGAGCACCTTCAGGAACAGGCGCGTTTCGCCGTTGCGGCTTTCGCCCGCGAGCGTCACTTCATAGTCGAGCAGGCTTTGCACGCCCGACACCGGCGCCGTCTTGTTCACGAAGTACGGGAACGTGACCTCGATACGGCCGGCCTCGGCTTCCAGCTTCTGGAGCATCGACGCGAGCATCGCGCGGAAGCGCTCGACCGTCAGCGGCGCACGATTCTCTTCGAGCAGCGCGACGAAGCGCGACATGTGCGTGCCCTTCTGATCGGCAGGCAGGCGCACGTCGAGATTCCAGACGCCGACGGTCGGCTGCACGTCGCCGCTCTCGGTGCACACCGTCAACGGATGCCGGACCGCCTTCACGCCCACGCGCTGAATCGGAATCTGGCGGGTATCCACCGTGCTCTGCACGTCGGGCATCACGAAGGCGGGATTCATCTGGTTCATCTTGTTCAATCCTTGTAAGCCGCGCGTTCGACGACGCGCACGCCGCGTCATGCGGCAGCCGGAAAAGCAACATGGGCCCGCAGGCCCATGTTTTCCGCATCAATGTAGACCGGTTGCGCCAGTCGCACCGACACCGCCCGCGGGCGGTGCCAGCTTACGCGACGCGCTTCGCCTGACCCGCCACATCGGCCGCCGGGCTCAGGAAGCGTTCGCGAATCGATTTCGCGATGCCCGCGCCGTCGAGGCCGCATTGCGACAGCAGCTTCGCGGGATCGCCGTGATCGATGAACTGGTCAGGGAGGCCCAATTGTATTACGGGTCGGATAACCCCACTCTCCATCAGGGCTTCGACGCAGGCCGAGCCCGCACCGCCCATCACGCAGCCTTCCTCGACCGTGACGAGATAGTCGTGCGTCTCGGCGAGTTCACGCACGAGCGCCGCATCGACCGGCTTCACGAAGCGCATGTTCGCGACCGTGGCGTCGAGCTCCTCGCCCGCCGCCAGCGACGGCGCGACCATCGTGCCGAACGCGAGGATCGCGACGCGCTTGCCTTCCGGCTGCGACGTACGGCGACGCACTTCACCCTTGCCGAGCGGGATCTCGGTGAACTCCTTCACCGTCGCCACGCCCGTGCCCGCGCCGCGCGGATAGCGCACCGCGGTCGGGTTCGGCTGCTGAAGCGCCGT
This sequence comes from Burkholderia sp. BCC1977, assembly GCF_905339595.1. Lineage (NCBI taxonomy): Bacteria > Pseudomonadati > Pseudomonadota > Betaproteobacteria > Burkholderiales > Burkholderiaceae > Burkholderia > Burkholderia sp. BCC1977. Next base: position 257,558 of record NZ_CAJPGQ010000002.1, on the reverse strand, counting down.
GTGCAACATCTGGCGGCACTCGTCCTCGTCGGACGCGGCCATGACCGTCATGTTCGGGATGCAGCGCAGGAACGCGAGATCGTATGCCCCTGCGTGCGTCGCGCCGTCGGCGCCGACGAGGCCCGCGCGGTCGATCGCGAACACGACCGGCAGGTTCTGCAGCGCGACGTCGTGGATCAGTTGATCGTAGGCACGCTGCAGGAACGTCGAGTAGATCGCGACGACCGGCTTCAGCCCTTCGGTCGCGATGCCGCCCGCGAACGTCACCGCGTGCTGCTCGGCGATGCCGACGTCGTAGTAGCGATCCTTGAAGCGCTTCTCGAACTCGACCATGCCCGAGCCTTCGCGCATCGCGGGCGTGATGCCGACGACGCGCGAATCGCGCTCGGCTTCATCGCACAGCCATTCGCCGAACACCTGGGTATACGTCTTCTTCGCGGGCGTGGTCGACGGCTTGATGCCTTCTGCCGGGTTGAACTTGCCGGGGCCGTGATAGAGCACGGGATCGGCTTCGGCGAGCTTGTAGCCCTGGCCTTTCTTCGTCACCACGTGCAGGAATTGCGGGCCGCGCAGTTCGCGAATGTTCTGCAGCGTCGGGATCAGCGAATCGAGATCGTGACCGTCGATCGGGCCGATGTAGTTGAAGCCGAACTCCTCGAACAGCGTGGCCGGCACGACCATGCCCTTCGCGTGCTCCTCGAGCTTGCGCGCGAGTTCGAGCACCGGCGGCGCCACGCTCAGCACGCGCTCGACGCCCGCCCGCGCGGCCGCGTAGAAGCGGCCCGACATCAGGCGCGCGAGATGGCGGTTCAGCGCGCCGACCGGCGGCGAAATCGACATGTCGTTGTCGTTGAGGATCACGAGCAGCTTCGCATCCTCCGACACGCCCGCGTTGTTCATCGCCTCGAACGCCATGCCGGCCGTCATCGCGCCGTCGCCGATCACCGCGATCGAGAAGCGGTCGTCGCCGTTCAGCTGGCTGCCGATCGCCATCCCGAGCGCCGCCGAAATCGACGTGCTCGAGTGCGCGGTGCCGAACGTGTCGTATTCGGACTCGCTGCGGCGCGGGAAACCCGAGATGCCGTCGTACTGGCGCAGCGAATGCATCTGGTCGCGGCGGCCCGTCAGGATCTTGTGCGGGTAGGTCTGGTGACCCACGTCCCAGACGATCCGGTCGTTCGGCGTGTTGAACACGTAGTGCAACGCGATCGTCAGCTCGACCGTCCCGAGGTTGGACGACAGATGGCCGCCCGTCTTCGACACGCTGTCGAGCACGAACGCGCGCAGTTCATCCGCGAGCGGTTGGAGTTGGCGACGATCGAGGCGGCGCAGATCCGCCGGGTCGTCGATGGTTTTCAGCAAGTCGTACATCGTCGTTCCATTGTAGGAAATCAAACGCGCCCGCATTCTATTGCACGCACCGTAGCGTGTGCGCAGCGGCGGGCTTCGCGTCAGCTGACCCGGTTCACCACCAGGTCGGCAAGTTCGGCGAGACGCTGTGCGCGTGCGCCGAACGGTTTCAGCGCATCGTGCGCTTCGGCGCGCAGCTGGGCTGCAAGCTCACGCGACGCGTCGAGGCCGAGGATCGATACGTAGGTCGGCTTGTCGTTCGCCGCATCCTTGCCGGCCGTCTTGCCGAGCGTCGCCGAATCGGTCGTGACGTCGAGAATGTCGTCGACGACCTGGAAGGCCAGCCCCACGGCGCCCGCGTAAACGTCGAGCGCGGCCATCGCTTCCGCCGACGGCGTGTCGCCGGCCAGCGCACCCATCCGCACGGCGGCGCGCAGCAGCGCGCCCGTCTTCATCCGGTGCATCGTCTCGAGCTGCTCGCGCGTCAGCTTGAGGCCGACGCTCGCCAGGTCGATCGCCTGCCCGCCGGCCATGCCGACCGAGCCGCTCGCCAGCGCCAGCTCGCGCACGAGCGCGGCCTGCTGCACCGGCGACAGCGCCGCGGCATCGGTCAGCGCGACGAATGCCTGCGACTGCAGCGCATCGCCGACCAGCAGCGCCGTCGGCTCGTCGTACTGCACGTGCACGGTCGGCTTGCCGCGTCGCAGCGCGTCGTCGTCCATGCACGGCATGTCGTCGTGCACGAGCGAGTAGACGTGGATCATCTCCAGCGCCGCTGCTGCTGCATTGCGCGCCGCTTCGGTCGCGCCGGTCAGTTCGCCTGCTGCATGGCACAGCAGCGGGCGAACGCGTTTGCCGCCGCCGAGGACCGCGTAGCGCATCGCTTCGTGAAGTTGCGTGGGCACCACGTTTTCAGCCGGCAGATAGTGGCCGAGTGCGTCCTCGACACGGTCGAGCACGGACCGCATCCATTGTTCGAATGTCATAGATCGTCGTCTTCGCCGTCCGTGGCGGCCGTTCCGGATGAAAGCGGCTTCAGCGTCGCGCCGTCGAGCACGCGAACCTGCTGCTCCACTTTCTCGAGCTGCTGTTGGCAAAACGCAACGAGGGTCGCACCGCGGCGATACGCAGCGAGCGAATCCTCGAGGCTCAACGTGCCGCCTTCCATCCGGGCAACCAGCGTCTCGAGTTCCGCGAGCGCCGTTTCATAGTTGTCCGGCAACGGTTCGGTGCCATTGCCGGGCGGGGTGGCGCCTTGGGATGCGGTTTTCGCCATGGACGAGGGTGTCAAATTTCAAAACAAGTCGGACATTCTACGGCAAAAGAGAATTTTCCGACCTGCCGACTTGGGCACCCGGGCACGTATTCGGGCCCCTTCTTCGACGCACATTGTGCGCCACTCGATCGTCGCCCGACAAAAAATTGACACAAATCAGGCACTTAATCCTAGCCTTGCGAGGCGAACCGGGTATAATTCCCCGTTTCCCTAAATCGATTTTTCGATGGTTGGGTTGTTCACTGCTTTCACGCTATCACCGGGAGTGGGAATGTCCAATCTGAGCGATGCGCTTCAGTTGAAGTCGGCTCATAGCCAGCTTCCAGTCACTGCATACTTCGATGAGGCGCTGCTCGAGCGCGAGATCGAAACCCTCTTCAAGAAAGGACCTCGTTACATCGGGCACGAGTTGATGGTGCCCGAGGCGGGGGATTATTTTGCGCTGCCGTCCGAGAAGGAAGGCCGCGTGCTGGTCCGCAACCCGGCGAACCAGATCGAACTGCTGTCGAACGTGTGCCGTCACCGGCAGGCGATCATGCTGAACGGGCGCGGCCACACGCAGAACATCGTGTGTCCGCTGCACCGCTGGACGTACGATCTGGAAGGTCAGTTGCTCGGTGCGCCGCACTTCCCCGACAAGCCCTGCCTGAACCTCGGCAAGAGCCCGCTGCAGAACTGGCAGGGGCTGCTGTTCGAGGCCGAAGGCCGCAACGTCGCGCGCGATCTCGCGAACCTCGGCACCAAGCATCACTTCGACTTCTCCGAGTATCACTTCGATCACGTCGAAGTGCACGAGTGCGATTACAACTGGAAGACGTTCATCGAGGTCTACCTCGAGGATTACCACGTCGTCCCGTTCCACCCGGGCCTCGGCAGCTTCGTGTCGTGCGACGATCTCAAATGGGAGTTCGGCGACTGGTACAGCGTGCAGACGGTCGGCGTGCACAACGCCCTCGCGAAACCGGGCAGCGCGACCTACCAGAAGTGGCACGAGCAGGTGCTCAAGTTCCGCAACGGCGTGCCGCCGGAGTTCGGCGCGATCTGGATGGTCTACTACCCGGGCCTGATGATCGAGTGGTATCCGCACGTGCTCGTCGTGTCGTGGCTGATTCCGCGCGGTCCGCAGAAGACGACCAACATCGTCGAGTTCTACTACCCCGAGGAAATCGCGCTGTTCGAGCGCGAGTTCGTCGAGGCCGAACGCGCCGCCTATATGGAGACGGCCGTCGAGGACGACGAAATCGCGATGCGGATGGATGCAGGCCGCCGCGCACTGATGGCACGCGGCGAATCGCAGGTCGGCCCGTACCAGAGCCCGATGGAAGACGGCATGCAGCACTTCCACGAGTTCCTGCGCCGCCACCTCGGCGATCTCTGACCGCGCACGCGGCGCTTCGGCGCCGCACGGCATTCGGCATATGAAAAGACGGGTTTCGGCCCGTCTTTTTTTGTTTAGACTTGGAGTATCAGGTCGTTTGCACTCCAGGGAGCCGTCATGCCACATACCCACTACACCACGCTCATCTCAGCAGCCAACCTCGCCGAGCGTCTGGCCGCGGCGCCGGGCAGCGTCGCCGTGTTCGACTGCCGCTTCGATCTCGTCGATCCGGGCGCAGGCGAAGCCGCCTATGCGGCCGGCCATCTCCCCGGCGCTCAGTATCTCCATCTCGACCGCGACCTGTCCGGCCGCAAGACCGGCACCAACGGCCGCCATCCGCTGCCGACCCGCGACGCATTTGCGACGCTGATCGCCAGCCGCGGCGTCAAGCAGGGGCAGCAGGTCGTCGCCTATGACGCACAAGGCGGCGCCTATGCGGCGCGGCTATGGTGGCTGCTGCGCTGGCTCGGGCACGATTCCGTCGCGGTGCTCGACGGCGGCCTGCAGGCATGGGAAGCGGCCGGCCAGCCGCTGACCGCCGACGTGCCGCACCCGGCCGCCGGCGACTTCCGTGCGGCAGCCCCGCTCGAATCGACGGTCGACGCGGCCGCCGTGCTCGCGAACGTGACGTCGGCCAAGCGCGTCGTGATCGATGCGCGCGCGCCGGATCGCTATCGCGGCGAAAACGAAACGATCGATCGTGTCGGCGGCCACATTCCGGGCGCACGCAACCGGTTCTTCAAGGACAACCTGGCCGCCGACGGCCGCTTCAAGACCGGCCACGAGCTGCGCGAGACGTTCACCACGCTGCTGGCCGGCACCGAACCGAACAGCGTGATCCTGCAATGCGGGTCCGGCGTGACCGCATGCCACAATGCGCTCGCGCTCGAAATCGCGGGGCTGCACGGCGCGTCGCTGTATCCGGGCTCGTGGAGCGAATGGAGCGCCGATCCGTCGCGACCGATCGCGACCGGCCCGAACCCGTAAGCACCGGCGCGGCGCGCCCACAAGGCGGCGGCATCTGCCGCCGCCTTGTTGTTTACATCACGCCGTACTTGTGGAACCACTCGATCGAGCGCTTCCAGCTGTCCTCGGCATCGCCCTTCACGTAACTCGGCCGATAATCGGCGAAGAACGCGTGACCGGCATCCGGATACACGACGATCTCCGATTGGCGCGCGAGCTTCGAATCGCTCGCCTGGATCGCCTTGCGCATGGTCGCGAGCGACGCCTGCGTGATGTTCGTGTCCTTCTCGCCGTACATCCCGAGCACGGGCACCTTCAGCAACGACGCATGATCGACCGGATTGAACGGTGTCATTTCGTCGATCTCGCCGTCGACGAACCCGTACCACACGACGGCCGCCAGCACGTGCGGATTGTGCTCCGCATACAGCCACGCCTGGCGTCCGCCCCAGCAGAACCCCGTTACGCCGAGACGCGACAGGTCGCCGCCGTTCTTGCCGGCCCACGCGACGGTCGCATCGAGATCCTCGGTGACCTGACGGTCCGGCACCTTGCTGATGATGTGGTCGTACAGCTCTTTCATCGTCGGATACTTCGACGCATCCCCCTGGCGCGCGAACAGGTCGGGCGCGATCGCGAGATAGCCGAGCTTCGCGAAGCGACGGCAGACGTCGGCGATATGGGCGTGCACGCCGAAGATCTCGTGGATCACGATGACGATCGGCAGGTTCGTCTTGCCGGCCGGTTGCGCGCGATACGCGGGGATGCTCGCGTCGCCCGAGCGGATCTCGATGGTGCCGACGTCCAGCCCGGCACTGTCGGTCGTGATCGTCTGCGCCGACACGGGCAGCACGGCCGCCGCGAAGGTGCCGCCCAGCGCGGCCTGGATGAACTTGCGGCGCGAGAACGGAACGTGGGGAACCAGGCTGTCGACTTCGGGTTTCAACATGAATGCACTCCTCGATTGGGCGCCGCCGTCACGGCCATGGATTCGCGTCCTGACGGGGCATCGCGCCGGCGGACAGCGCGGATGTCGCGGCGGTTGGCACCCCGCCGCAAGCGGAAACCCGAACAAGATGCCCAACAATCCGTTGTCGCGTCAACTGTCAGATGTGTAAGACTCGATTACGACGGCGTAATCCGGCGGCATCGATCGCCGTGCCGCTACGTGCCGATACGCGTCGACCGGCCCCGCCGGCCATGCGCGACGCACGGGTCCGGCACGCGCCAGCGCAATCACCCGGCGCCCGAAACGACGACGGGCAGGCAACCCGCTCGATGCGTGTTCCCTGCCCGTCCGGTGCACCAACGTGCGGTCAGTGCAGCTTGACGCGCGGCAGCGTCGTGCGGCGCAGCCAGTGCGCGACCGTATCGAGCATCATGCGCGGATAGCCGTGCAGCGCCGCGATGTGCAGCCGGTACAGCGACATGTACATGAAGCGCGCGAACAGCCCTTCGATCAGCATGTTGCCGCCGATCAGCCCGCCCATCAGGTTGCCGACCGCGCTGAAGTGACCCAGCGACACGAGCGAACCGAAATCGCGATAGGTGAACTCGGGCAGCGGACGCCCGTCGAGCCGGCAGCCGATCGCCTTCAGCAGGAAGCTCGCCTGCTGGTGCGCCGCCTGCGCGCGGGGCGGCACGTTGCGCTCGTTGCCGGGCCATACGCAGGCCGCGCAATCGCCGAGCGCGAATACGTTGTCGTCGGTGAAGGTCTGCAGCGTGCGGCGCACGTCGAGCTGGCCGAGCTTGTTGACCTGCAGGCCGTCGAGATTCGACAGCACGGATGGCGCCTTGATGCCGGCCGCCCAGACCGTGAGATCCGCACGCACCGTCTTGCCGCTCGCGGTGTGCACGGAACCCGGCGCGACCTCGGTCACGCGCTCGGCAAGCATCAATCGCACGCCGAGCTTCTCGAGCAGCTCGGCCGTCGCCGTCGATACGCGCTCCTGCAGCGCAGGCAGAATCCGCGGCCCCGATTCGATCAGCACGATGCCGACGTCGTGCTGCGGATCGAGCTTGTGCAGCCCATAGACGGACAGCACCTGCGCGGTGTTGCGCAGCTCGGCGGACAGCTCGACGCCCGTCGCGCCGCCGCCGACGATCACGACCTGGATGCGCGGCTCGGCCGCCGCCCCCGGCGCGGGCTGCGCCGGTGCCTGGTGCTCGGCACGCATGCACGCAGCGATCAGGCGCTTGCGGAAGCGCTCGGCCTCGCCGACCGTATCGAGCGCGATCGCGTTTTCGGCCGCGCCCTGCACGCCGAAGAAGTGCGTCGTGCTGCCGATCGCGATCACGAGCGTGTCGTATTCCAGGTCGCGCGCCGGCAGCAGTTCCGCGCCGTCGCTGTCGTTGACGGGTGACAGCGCGATGCGCTTCGCCGTGCGGTCGAGCGCGGTCAGTTCGCCCTGCTGAAACTCGAAGCCATGCCAGCGCGCCTGCGCCGCGTATTCGAGTTCCTGCGTGAACGGGTCCATGCTGCCGGCCGCGACCTCGTGCAGCAATGGTTTCCAGATGTGGGTCGGATTGCGGTCGACGAGCGTGACAAGCGCACGCGCGGGACGATTGCCGCGAGCGCCGTAACGGTCGCCGAGCCGCGTCGCCAGTTCCAGGCCGCCCGCGCCGCCGCCTACGATGATGATCCGATGCATCCGATTCCCCCTTTGCGATTCGAAACTGCTGCCGCCGGACGATGCAGACGCGATGCATTCGCGCCGTCCGTTGGATTAACCGGTTCGGCCATCATCGATGTGCAGTTCGAAACACTTCGATGCGTCCGATACCGGAACGCGGGGCGCGCTGCCCCCGCGACAATGGCCTGACTGACTTGCATTGTCCGGGAGCTTGCGCGTTGACCACAAGCAAACCATCTCGATATTCAGCATCCCTGCAACAATATGCCGCGGGAAACGGGAATCGCACGGGGGTGCGTCAGTGTGCCTCTTCCCAGTTCGCGCCGGCGCCCACTTCAGCGACCAGCGGCACCTTCAGCTTCGCCACACCGCACATCATTTCCGGCAGCTTCTCGCGCACGAGCGACAGTTCGTCGTCGGGCACCTCGAGCACCAGTTCATCGTGCACCTGCATGATCATTCGCGACGCGAGCCTGTCGCGCGTCAGCCAGTCGTCCACCGCGATCATCGACAGCTTGATCAGGTCGGCCGCCGTGCCCTGCATCGGTGCATTGATGGCCGCGCGTTCGGCAGCCTGACGGCGCGGGCCGTTGCCGCCGTTGATCTCCGGCAGCCACAGGCGGCGACCGAAAACGGTTTCAACGTAGCCCTTCTCCTTCGCTACCGCGCGCGTGTCTTCCATGTACTGCGCGACGCCCGGGTAGCGCGCGAAATAGCGGTCGATATACAGCTTCGCCGCATCGCGCGTGATGCCGAGGTTCGACGCGAGGCCGAACGCGCTCATCCCGTAGATGAGCCCGAAGTTGATCACCTTCGCGATCCGGCGCTGGTCGGAGTTGACCTCCAGCGGCGTCACGCCGAACACTTCGGCGGCGGTTGCACGGTGGATGTCCTCGCCCTGCGAGAACGCGCGCAGCAGCGACGCGTCGCCGGAAATGTGCGCCATGATCCGCAGTTCGATCTGCGAATAATCGGCCGACACGATGCGGTGCCCCGGCGATGCGATGAACGCCTCACGGATCCGCCGGCCTTCTGCCGTGCGCACCGGAATGTTCTGAAGATTGGGATCGTTCGACGCGAGACGGCCCGTGACCGCGACCGCCTGCGCATAGTTCGTGTGCACGCGGCCCGTTGCGGGATTCACCATGCGCGGCAGCTTGTCGGTGTAGGTCGACTTCAGCTTCGACAGCCCGCGATGCTCGAGCAGCAGCTTCGGCAGCGGGAAATCCTCGGCCAGCTTCTGCAACACTTCTTCGTCGGTCGACGGTGCGCCGCTCGGCGTTTTCTTCACGACCGGCAACTGCAGCTTCTCGAAGAAGATCTGCCCGATCTGCTTCGGCGAGCCGAGATTGAACTCGCCGCCCGCCAGTTCGTACGCCTGCCCTTCGAGCTCGATGAGCCGCGTCGCGATCTCGCTGCTTTGCGCCTGCAGGCGTGCGTCGTCGATCAGCACGCCGGTGCGCTCCATCTTGCGCAGCACGAGCGATACCGGCATCTCGATCTCGCGATACACGCGCTCGAGGCCCGCTGCGCGCGCGACCTGCGGATACAGCGCCTGATGAAGCTGCAGCGTGATGTCCGCATCTTCGGCCGCGTACGCGGCAGCCTGCTCGAGCGCCACTTCGTCGAAGCCGATCTGCTTCGCGCCCTTGCCGGCCACGTCTTCATACTTGATCGTCTTGACGCCCAGATGACGCAGCGCGAGGCTGTCCATGTCGTGCGTGCGGTGCGATTCGAGCACGTACGATTCGAGCAGCGTGTCGTGCTCGATGCCGTTCAGCGCGATGTCGTAGTTCGCGAGCACCTGCGCGTCGTACTTCAGGTGCTGGCCCACCTTCTTGCGATCGGCCGATTCGAGCCACGGCTTCAGGCGCGCGAGCACGTCGTCGATCGGCAACTGCTCGGGCAGGTCGGGGCCGCGGTGCGCGACCGGAAGATACGCGGCCTTGCCCGGCTCGATCGAGAACGACAGGCCGACGAGCCGCGCGGTCATCGGATCGAGCGACGTGGTTTCGGTGTCGAACGCGGTCAACGCGGCCGCATCGATCTTCGCGAACCATGCGTCGAACTGTTCCCAGGTCTGGATCGTGTCGTATTCGCGGACGATGTCCGCCGCGACCACTTGTGCCGGCTCGCCTTCCGGCGCATCGGCGTCGCCGCCTTCGGCGGGTGCGCTGTCGACTTCGCGCAGCCACGTCTTGAAGCCGTAGCGCGCGAAGATGTCGCGCAGCAGCTCGCGTGCTTCGCCGTCGCTCTTCAGCGACGCTTCGATCGATTCGAGATGCGGTGCGAGATCGCAGGCCGTGTCGACGGTCACGAGCTTGCGGCCGAGCGGCAGGAAGTCGAGCGCGCGGCGCAGGTTGTCGCCGACCACGCCCTTGATCTCGCCGGCGTGTTCGATCACGCCGTCGAGGCTGTCGTATTGCGACAGCCACTTCACGGCCGTCTTCGGCCCGCACTTCTCGACGCCCGGCACGTTGTCGACGGTGTCGCCGACCAGCGCGAGGTAGTCGATGATCCGCTCGGGCGGCACGCCGAACTTCGCGATCACGCCGTCGCGATCGAGCGTCTCGTTGGTCATCGTATTGACGAGCGTGACGTGACCGGTGACGAGCTGCGCGAGGTCCTTGTCGCCGGTCGACACGATCACGTTCATCCCGTGCCGCTCGGCTTCGCGCGCGAGCGTGCCGATCACGTCGTCGGCCTCGACGCCCTCGACCATCAGCAGCGGCCAGCCGAGCGCACGCACCGCGCCGTGGATCGGCTCCACCTGCAGGGCAAGATCGGGCGGCATCGACGGGCGGTTTGCCTTATAGTCGGCATAAAGGTCGTCACGGAACGTCTTGCCCTTTGCATCGAACACGCAAGCGCTATACTCTGCACTGACTTCCTTGCGCATACGGCGCAGCATGTTGATGATTCCGTAGAGCGCTCCGGTCGGCTCCCCGCCAGGGCCACGCAAATCAGGCATCGCATGGTAAGCCCGATACAGATAGCTCGAACCGTCAACCAATAGCAGGGTCTTACCTTCCAGATTTCGTTCTTCAGGCATTATGAACAAGAGAAAAGTGATTCCGAGTCTGCGTTCGCTCGCAGATCAAGAACGCGCGACGGCCAAGAAGGCGCGCGCATCGTGGCAGATGTTCACGATTATGGCAGAGTTTATCGAGGCGACCGAGTACCTGTCGGAGATCCGCCCGGCCGTCAGCATCTACGGTTCTGCCCGTCTCAAGCCCGACACGCCGCACTACAAGCTCGCGGTGCAGATCGCACGCAAGCTGTCCGACGCCGGCTTCGCCGTGATCTCCGGCGGCGGCCCCGGCATCATGGAAGCCGCGAACAAGGGTGCGCACGCCGGCAAGGCGCCGTCGGTCGGCCTGAACATCGAGCTGCCGCATGAGCAGGCCGGCAACCACTACCAGGACATCTCGCTGCGCTTCCGCCACTTCTTCACGCGCAAGGTCACGTTCGTGAAGAACTCCGACGCGGTGATCGTGATGCCGGGCGGCTTCGGCACGCTCGACGAACTGTCCGAAGTGCTCACGCTGATCCAGACGAAGAAGTCGCGCCTCGTGCCGATCATTCTCGTCGGCAGCACGTTCTGGCAGGGGCTGCTGCAATGGTTCCGCGACCAGTTGATCCCGAACGGCCTCATCAATCCGGAAGACATGGATCTGATGCAGGTGATCGACGATCCCGACCAGGTGCTCGACGCCGTGCTCGCGTTCTACGAGGACAGCGGCGAGGAAGAAGGCGCGGACGGCGACGATCATCCGCCGCGGCCTGAAGAGGACCGCATGTTCTATCTGTAATTCGAACGGCGTCGATGGCCGCTCGCACGGCCGGCGTCCCGCTTCTCGCGCGGCAGGCATGGCGATTCCGCCGCCTGCCGCGCGTCATTTTGTAACGCCGCGTTAATCCTGTAGCACGGCCCCGCGCCGCCGAATGTCAAATCCGGGCAGCCTGTGCCGCGCAGCGCGGTTGCGCCGTTCCCCGCCTGCGCACGTCATTGTCAAATCATGCGGCCCGCCATCGATCCGGCCGGCCCGTCTCGCCCCAATCCGCCGTAACAAATGCGGCTCGCCTTTTCCGCGCCGCACCAGCACACTGCATCTCGTCGGCGTGGCGTTCCCCCGGTGGACCGATCCCCCTCGCGTCCATCGCGTCGCGCCGGCCTTTAGACAACGACATCACGGAAAACAACATGAAACGCTCGCTGATCGCCCTCGCCTTCGCCGGCCTCGGTGTTTCGCTGTCCGGCCTCGCCCACGCCGTCAACGTCGACGTCAACATCGGCACGCCCGCGCCGGTCATCGTCGCGCCTGCGCCCGCGGTGATCGTCGGCTGGCACGGCGACCGCTACTGGGACGGCCGTCGCTACTGGGAGCGTCGCGAGTGGGAAGACCACGAGCACCATCGTGGTCACGAAGGCCGCGGCGGTTATCACTGCCCGCCGGGACACGCGAAGAAGGGCGAGTGCTGAGCATCACGGCTCGAACATCGACGGCAAGGCCGCCTGCGCGCTACGACGCCAGGCGGCCTTGCCGCTTCTGAACGCCCCGTTCCGGACCGGCGAGCCGCCGCCGGAACCCGAGTCTCGTCGCGTCGTCACGCTGCGGCATCCGCCAATGAAAGCGGCACCAGGTCCGGATGCGCGCCGAGCCGGTCGGCAAGGCTGACCTGCCCCGGTCGACGGTACGCCGCACCTCGCGACACGCACCGTCACCGGGGCCGGCGTTCACATCACTGAAACGCCACTTCCGCAAAGCTCCGCAGCTTGCGACTATGCAGCTTGTCGAGCCCGTTCGTGCGCAGGATCTCCATCGCCTTCACGCCGATCTGCAGATGCTGATCGACCTGCCCGCGATAGAACGTGTCGGCCATGCCCGGCAGTTTCAGCTCGCCGTGCAGCGGCTTGTCCGATACGCACAGCAGCGTGCCGTACGGCACGCGGAAACGGAATCCGTTCGCGGCGATCGTCGCGCTTTCCATGTCGAGCGCGATCGCGCGGCTCTGCGATAGCCGCTGCACGGGCTCGCGGTGATCGCGCAGCTCCCAGTTGCGGTTGTCGACGCTCGCGACCGTGCCCGTGCGCATCACGCGCTTCAGTTCGGCGCCTTCGAGCCGGGTGACGTCGGCCACGCCGCGCTCGAGCGCGAGCTGCACTTCGGCGAGCGCCGGGATCGGCACCCACAGCGGCAGGTCCGCATCCAGCACGTGATCCTCGCGCACGTAACCGTGGGCGAGCACGTAGTCGCCGAGGCGCTGCGTGTTGCGCAGGCCCGCGCAGTGGCCGAGCATCACCCACGCGTGCGGACGCAGCACCGCGATGTGATCGGTGATCGTCTTCGCGTTCGACGGACCGACACCGATGTTGACCATCGTGATCCCGCTGCCGTCCGCGCGCTTCAGGTGATACGCGGGCATCTGCGGCAGGCGCGGCGGCGCGGCGCCCTCGGCCGGCTCGCTGCCGAGGTTCGCGTTGTACGTGATCACATCGCCCGGCTCGACGAACGAGCTGTACTGGCTGCGGTACGCACGCACGTCGGGATCGGTGCTTTCCGTCATCAGCGTGCGGCCGAGCTTCACGAATTCGTCGATATAGAACTGGTAGTTCGTGTAGAGCACGTAGTTCTGGAAGTGCGTGGGCGACGTCGCCGTGTAGTGACGCAGCCGGTGCAGCGAGAAGTCGACGCGCGCGGCGGTGAACAGCGCGAGCGGATGCGGCTCGCCGGGCGCCGGCTCGAACGTGCCGTTGACGATGCGGTCGTCGAGATACGACAGGTCGGGCGTGTCGAAGATGTCGCGCATCGCGAGCAGGCGGTCGCGGTCGAGTTCGCCTTCGAGGTGGATGCCTTCGGGAAACGCGAAGTGAACCGGAATCGGCTGCGACGAGACGCCGATCTCGATCTTCACATGGTGGTTCTTCGACAGCAGGCGCAGTTGCTCGCGATAGTAGTTCGCGAACAGGTCGGGACGCGTGACGGTCGTCTCGAACACGCCGGGGCCCGCGACGAAACCGTACGAACGGCGCGAATCGACGTGCGTGTTGACGTCGGTACGAATCCGCACGAACGGGTAGCACGCACGCACGTGCTCGGTGATCGGTTCGTGGCGGCGATAACGCGCGAAGGCGTCGCGCAGGAAGCCCGTATTGGTGTCGTAGATGGCCGACAGCCGTGCGACGGCGGCGACGGAATCGTCGAATGCTTCGACGGGCGGGCTTTCGGGTGTCAGCATCCGGTGCCGGCGGCTCAAATCGTTCTTCATTTTCATCACCTCGTCTGATCGAACGACATTACCACGGAACCCGGTCACGCTCATGGCCGCCCGCTTGCATGCCGCTTGCACGCGAGGGCCGGGTGACGCGCAGTATTTGCTAAAATCGGAAGGTTCACTGGAGACTCATCATGAAGCCGCTCTTTCTCGTCGCCGCTGCCGCCGTGTTTGCCGGCACGTTTGCCGCTGCCGGCGCCGCTTACGCCGCCGGCGGCACGCCCGCCGCCGACGCGCAGGCCCGGGCCGAGGCCAACGAAGCCGCCGGCCTGCCCGATCTCCGCAAGATCAACCGGCCGGGCGCCGAAGTCACGTCGAAAGTCGACTTCGCCGACATCCGCCGCACGCCGAGCTTCCATGAAAAGAGCAAGAACGGCACCGAGGTCACCGAGTATCGCGATCGCGGCAAGCCGGTCGAGATCGACGTGAAGTCGAACTTCGGCACGCGCTACCAGATGAGCTCGACGCTCGACACGTCGCCGAAGCCGCACGACGCGGGCGTCCCGATCACGCGCCTGCCGTCGGTCAACCTGCGCTACTGATTTCCTGCCGCGCCGCGTCGGTCACGACGCGGCGCGCCGGCTCTTCCTTCACCTCCTGTCGCGCCGCACGCCGCGCGCGTTCCGACAACTGACCAGACGCATCTCGCATGGCCGTTTTCACCGCTGTTTCCGACTCCGATCTCGCGCAATGGATGCGCCACTACGAACTGGGCGACGTGCTGGCGTTCCGCGGCATTCCGTCCGGCATCGAAAACAGCAACTTCTTCCTGACGACGACGCGCGGCGAATACGTCCTGACGATCTTCGAAAAGCTGACGGCGGAACAGCTGCCGTTCTACCTGGACCTGATGCGCCATCTGGCGAGCCACGGCGTGCCGGTGCCGGATCCGGTCCCGCGCGACGACGGCGCGCTGTTCGGCACGCTGCACGGCAAGCCGGCGGCGATCGTCACGAAGCTCGACGGCGCCGCCGAACTCGCGCCGGGGGTCGAACACTGCATCGAGGTCGGGCAGATGCTCGCGCGCCTGCACCTCGCGGGGCGCGACTATGCGCGCTACCAGCCGAACCTGCGCAGCCTGCCGTGGTGGCAGGAGAACGTGCCGGCGATCGTCCCGTTCATTTCCGACGCGCAGCGCACGCTGCTCGAGGACGAACTCGCGCACCAGGCCGCGTTCTTCGCGTCCGACGACTACGCGGCGCTGCCGAGCGGCCCGTGCCACTGCGACCTGTTCCGCGACAACGTGCTGTTCGCGCACGCGGCGCCCGGCACCGGTCATGAGGTCCGGCTCGGCGGCTTCTTCGATTTCTATTTCGCGGGCTGCGACAAATGGCTGTTCGACGTCGCGGTGACCGTCAACGACTGGTGCGTCGACCTCGCGACGGGCGTGCTCGACGTCGCGCGCGCGGATGCGCTGCTGCGCGCGTACCAGACGGTCCGGCCGTTCACGGCCGAGGAGCGCCGCCACTGGAGCGACATGCTGCGCGCGGGCGCGTACCGCTTCTGGGTGTCGCGCCTGTACGACTTCTACCTGCCGCGCGCGGCCGAGATGCTCAAGCCGCACGATCCCGGTCATTTCGAACGCATCCTGCGTGAGCGTATCGCCCACACACCCGCGCTTCCCGAGACCCATACCGCATGCAACTGATCGAAGTCCCCGCGAAAGCGGGCTATGTCTGGTTCCGTCAAGGCATCTGGCTGTTCCGCCGGAACCCGCTCGCGTTCATCACGCTGTTTTTCACGTACCTGCTGGCGATCACGCTGGTGTCGATGGTGCCGGTGATCGGCGCGGCGCTGCCGCTGCTGTTCATCCCCGGCATCGCCGTCGGCTTCATGGCCGCGTGCCGCGACACGGTGGCCGGCAAGCCGGTGATGCCGACGATCCTCATCGACGGCTTCCGCTCGTACGGCTCCGCGACGACGCAGCGGCTGCTCGTGCTCGGCGTGATCTATGTCGCGCTGATGGTGCTGGTGTTCGCCACGTCGTCCATCGTGGACGGCGGCGGGCTGCTCCAGATGATGCTCGGCGCCACGAGCGACGCGAGTCCGACACCGGAAGCGCTCGCCGCGCAAGGCACGCTCGGCGCGCTGCTGCTGGCGACGCTGCTCTACGCGCCGGTCGCGATGCTGTTCTGGTTCGCGCCGGTGCTCACCGCGTGGCACGACATTCCGCCCGCCAAGGCGCTGTTCTTCAGCATCGTCAGTTGCTGGCGCAATCGCGGCGCATTCGTCGTGTACGGACTGCTGTGGTTCGGCGTCGCGCTCGGCGCGTCGTTCGGCCTGTCGCTGCTGCTGCAGGCGCTCGGCGCCGGCGCCTATGTGCTGACGATCATGATGCCGGTGACGATCATCATCGTCACGATGATGTACTGCTCGTTCTACGCGACCTACCGCGGCTGCTTCGGCGTGCAGGAACCGGACGCCGCGACGCCCACGTCCGGCCGCTGACGCCGACTCGGCCAGCGCACGCCGCCGGCCGTCCAGCCCCTGCCCGGCCAGCCTGGCACCCGCTCCCCCGGTGCCAGGCCCCCTGTTCAACCGAATCTTTTGCGCGCAAAATAATTTGCGTACAAATCGTTAGCGCGTCCGCCGCGCCGCCCGAATCATGGACCGCCTGCCCCCGCTGCCCCAGACGCTCGACGAGCAACTGTGCTTCGCGCTCTACTCGACTTCGCATGCGATGACGAAGGCGTACAAGCCGCTGCTCGACAAGCTGTCGCTGACCTACCCCCAATATCTGGCGATGCTCGTGCTGTGGGAGCGCGACGATATCGCGGTAAAGGACATCGCCACCCGCCTCGAACTCGATCCGGCCACGGTCACGCCGCTGCTGAAGCGGCTCGAGGCGCTCGGCTACGTCGAACGCGTGCGCAGCGCGACCGACGAGCGCGTCGTTAACGTGCGCGTGACGGCGGAAGGCCGCGCGCTGAAGGACAAGGCGCGCTCGGTACCCGCCGATCTCTTTTGCGCAATGCAGCAAACGCCCGAGTTCCTGGTCAGGCTGCGCGCGGATCTCCAGCAGTTGCGCAACGCGCTGTCGGCGGCCAACGAAGGCTGACGAACCGGCGATCGCAAACGGGCCCGACACGGTCGGGCCTTTTCTTCAAAATTTCATTTGCACACAAATCATTTGTACTCTATATTTTCTCCGTGGCCGGCGACAACCCCGTCCGACCGGACCGCTTCCTCCCATTTTTCCGACAGGAGCTGCACCATGAACATTCTGTACAAGACCAGCGCCACGAGCACGGGCGGCCGCGACGGCCGTGCGGTATCCGCCGACAACAAGCTGGAAGTGAAGCTGGCCGCGCCGCGCGAGCTCGGCGGCACGGGCGCCGAAGGCACGAACCCGGAGCAGCTGTTTGCCGCGGGTTATTCGGCCTGTTTCCTGAGCGCGATGAAATTCGTCGCCGGCCAGAACAAGCAGGCGCTGCCGGCCGACACGCAAGTCACCGCGGAAGTGGGCATCGGCCCGAACGACGCAGGCGGCTTCGGGCTCGACATCGAACTGCGCGTGTCGCTGCCGGGGCTCGACAAGGCCGATGCACAGGCGCTGGTCGACAAGGCGCACCACGTGTGCCCGTACTCGAACGCGACCCGCAACAACGTGCCGGTGCGCCTGACGGTCGTCTGACGCAACGCGCGGCGCCGAATGCAAAAAGGGCGTGTGCGGCTGCTTGCCGCACACGCCCTTTTGCGTGATTCGCCGGACCGGCCGACGCGCCGGACCGCGCTGCGCTGCTTAACGCGAGCCGAACGAGAACGGACGGTTCATCGCCGCTTCGCGATCGATCTTGCGCATACGGAATTCGAGATCGTAGATGTCGGTCGCTTCGGACAGGTACGCTTCGGCGCGCTCTTTCGCGGCCTTTTCAGCGTTCTTGGTCAGCATCAGGAAGAGGTGGCTCAGCAGGTACATGATCGATCTCGCAATCCAAAGGTTCTTTGACTAGGGTTTTCCCGAATTATAGGGAAAACCCTAGCCTTTGACCAGCGTCGATCAGACAGTGCGTCGTTCAGTCGCCACAGTGCGACGATTCCCTTCGAAAAAGGACCAGATCATTGCGCTCGCATCGGGGCCGACCGCCGCATGAAACGGTACCGCTTCATCGCCGCCCGCCCATGCATGATCGAGCCCTTTCACGTGACAGAGCCGCACGATCGACTCGCCGTCGCGACGCACGTCGGTGATCTGCGCGCCTGCCTCGCGCGTTTCCACGCGCTCGCCGCCGCGCAGTGCGCCGCGGCTGTCCGCGAGCCCGTTCAGGCGCATGAACTGCACCGTCAGCTGGTCCGCATTCTTCGGCGCGACGACGTGGTCGCCGTCGCCCTGCACGATCAGCGCGGGCATGCCCGGATACGCCTTGGCGTCGACCAGCGTGTCGACCACCGCGGCCGGGTTCTGCCGCAGGCCGCGCCGCATCACGTCCATCGCGCTGATCCCGGAATTCGCCTCGCCGAGTGCGGGGCCCGAGTGCAGCGCCACCGCCGCGAAGCAGTCCGGATGGTGCAGCGCGAGCAGCGTCGCCAGGCCTGCGCCGGCCGACAGCCCGGCGACGTAGACACGCGATGCGTCGAAGCCGTGCTCGTCCACGAGCGCATCGACGAGCGACGCGACCGAATCCGCCTCGCCGCGGCCCGCGCGGTCGGTGTCTTCATACCAGTGCCAGCAGCCGTGCGCATGCGCGCGCAGCGACTGCTCCGGGTACAGCACCGCGAAGCCGTACTTGTCGGCCAGCAGGTTCATCCGGGTGCCCTGCGCGAACTCGTCGACCGATTGCTGGCAGCCGTGCAGCATCACGACGAGCGGTATCGCGCCGCGCCGGCGGCCTGGCGGGACGTACAGCCGGTAGGCGAGCTGCTGGACCAGGCGGCCGAGCGCGGGCGCCATCGGATGCTCGCCGCGCGTCCACTCGCCGGCCGCCCATGCAGCCGCGCGCGGCCGCACGCGCGACTCGCGCGGCGGGGACAGATCGGTTGCGGCGGGCGACGCGGCGGCCTCGAGCGTATCGCGGGTGATCCGCTGGGCATCGCGCGCCGCACGTTTGGCGGCCGGAGACAGCATACGTTTCATGCCGCCCAGCCATACCTTCGTCAGACTTTTGGTCATCGATCGGGCTCGCAGTCAGGAAAAATGGGGATACAACACAGGGTGCATCGTTCGACTTTGTGCAATGCACCATAACATTGTTTCTGGGATTTCTCCTGCACGCGGATAGTTCCCCGCGGCGCAAAAAACGGGCCTCGAGCATACGCGGCGCTATACTGGGGTTTAGCCGCTTGTATCCGTTGTAGTCGTTCTTTCCGGCTCGCGCGTTGATTTAAGCATTCGTCCCGCCTCTGCTCGTTCCCCTCCCGATGTTCGACCCGTCCTCTCATCTGTGGATCACGATCACCGCGTTCGGTGGCGCCGGCCTGACCTTGCCGCTCGCGATCACGATCGCCGTGTGGCTCACGCTCGGCTACTCGTGGCAGCGCGCGGCTGCGTGGCTCGGCGTGCTCGCGGCCGCGATCGGGGTCGTCGCGCTCACGAAGATCGCGTTCCTCGGCTGGGGCATCGGCATCCGCGCATGGGACTTCACGGGATTCAGCGGCCACGCGATGCTGTCGACATCGGTCTATCCCGTCGCGATCTTCCTCGCGCTGATCCGCACGCGCACGCCGGTGCGGATCGCCGGCATCGCGCTCGGGCTCGCGGCCGGCATCGCGGTCGGCGTGTCGCGCGTCGCGCTCGACGCGCATTCGCCGTCCGAATCGATCACCGGCTGCATCGTCGGCGCGATCGCCGCGCTGGCGTTCATCGCCGGCTCGTGGCACGCGGTGCCGCACCGCTGGTCGGTGCCGGCGGTCGTCGTGAGCCTCGCGCTCGTCACCGTCGCGCTGCACGGCATCACGGTGCCGTCGCACCGCTGGGTCACCAAGGTCGCGCTGGAGCTGTCGGGGCACGAACGGCCGTTCGTCCGCGCCCGCTGGAAAGCCAATCCGAACTACCGGCCGGCGTCGCAGCCGGCGTCGCTGCACCGCACCGATTCGTCGCAGCCGTTGCTGCACGCGTGACGGGTCGCGCGCACGTCATTCCCGCAACCTTTCAAGTCTGACGATTTCATGCGCGCCGTCGCATGAACGGTATGTCGAGCGTTATAACCTGCCCTATATTACGATTACGGTTTTCAACCATTCAAACAACCTGACCATGCGCTCGACCGTCCGCCCGCTTCGCCGCACCCTGCTCCGCCTGCTGCCGCTCGCCACGCTTGCCGCGGGCATCGCGTTCAGCGCACCGGCTTCCGCTGCCGACGAGCTGGTCGTGTCGGCGGCCGCGAGCCTGACGAACGCGTTCAAGGCCGTCGGCGATGCGTACCAGAAGCAGCATCCGGACACCAAGGTGCTGTTCAACTTCGGCGCGTCGGACGTGCTGATGCAGCAGATCGCCAAGGGCGCGCCGGCCGACGTGTTCGCATCGGCGGACCAGAAGGCGATGGATCGCGCGGTCAGCGAAAAGGTCATCGTGCCCGGCACGCGCCGCGATTTCGCGGCGAACTCGCTCGTGCTGATCGTGCCGGCCGACAGCCACGCGGCCGCGCCGACGTCGCTGAACGACCTGACGGCGCCCGGCGTGAAGCGCATCGCGTACGGCGACCCGGCGTCGGTGCCGGTCGGCCGCTACACCGAAGGCGCGCTGCGCGCGGCAGGCGTGTGGGACGCCGTCAGCGCGAAGGGCGTGCTGGCCGCCAACGTGCGCCAGAGCCTCGATTACGTCGCGCGCGGCGAAGTCGACGCGGGCTTCGTGTTCGGCACCGACGCGGCGATCATGCCGGGCCGCGTGAAGGTCGCGCTGACCGTGCCGACGCAGACGGCCATCACCTATCCGATCGCGGTGGTCAAGGACAGCCGCCATGCCGCGCAGGCGCAGTCGTTCATCGACTTCGTCGCGTCGCCGCAGGGCCAGGCCGTGCTGGCGACCTTCGGCTTCAAGCCCGCGGGCAAGTGAGCGCAGCATGATGCAGGACGCCTGGGTACCGCTGCTGTTGTCGCTGAAGGTCGCCGGCTGGGCGACCGCGCTCGACATCGTGCTCGGCGTCGCCGCCGCCTTCGTGCTCGCGCGCTGGCGCTCGCCGCTGCGCGACGTGGTCGATTCGCTGCTGACGCTGCCGCTCGTGCTGCCGCCGACGGTGCTCGGCTATTACCTGCTCGTGCTGCTCGGCCGGCGCGGCGTGTTCGGCGCGTGGCTCGACAGGCTCGGCATCGAACTCGTCTTCACGTGGCAGGGCGCGGTGATCGCATCGATGGTCGTCGCGTTCCCGCTGATCCTGAAATCGGCGCGCACCGCGTTCGAAAGCGTCGATCCGCATCTCGAGCGCGCCGCGCGCACGCTCGGGCTCGGCGAAGCCGCGGTGTTCTTCCGCGTGACGCTGCCGCTCGCCACGCGCGGAATCCTGGCCGGCGCGCTGCTCGCCTTCGCGCGCGCGCTCGGCGAATTCGGCGCGACGCTGATGATCGCCGGCAACCTGCCCGGCCGCACCCAGACGCTGTCGGTCGCGATCTACGCGGCGGTGCAGGCCGGCGACGACAACACGGCCAACTTCCTCGTGCTGGTGACGTCGATCACCTGCGTGCTCGTGCTGCTCGCGACCGGCTGGCTCGTGCCGTCGCGCGCCGGGCGGAGCCAGCTGACATGACGCGCCGGTCGCATCCGTACCGCCGCGCCGCACCGGTCGCGGCACAACGCCTTCCGGTCGCGCGGGCGGTTTCCCGCACGCGCGGCGCGGCACGACGGAGGCCCGCATGAGCGTCGCCGTCGATATCCGCAAGACCTACGCGAACGCCGAACGTCGCTTCACGCTGGACGTGTCGTTCACGGCGAACACGCAGCGCGTCGTGCTGTTCGGGCCGTCCGGCGCCGGCAAGAGCATGACGCTGCAGGCGATCGCCGGCTTGCTGTCGCCCGACGAAGGCACGATCACGCTGAACGGCGAAACCCTGTTCGATGCCGCGCGCGGCATCGACGTGCCGACCCGTGCGCGCCGCGTCGCGTACCTGTTCCAGGACTATGCGCTGTTTCCGCACCTGAACGTGCGCCAGAACATCGCGTTCGGGCTCACGCCCGGCCTGCGCAACCCGCGTGCGAAGTCGGTGCCGCCCGAAGTCGCGTACTGGCTGCAGGCGTTCGAACTCGACACGCTCGCCGGACAGTTCCCGTCGCAGTTGTCGGGCGGACAGAAGCAGCGCGTCGCGCTTGCCCGCGCGCTGGTCGCGCAGCCGCATATCCTGCTGCTCGACGAGCCGTTCGCGGCGCTCGACGGCGCGATGCGCCAGCGCATGCGCCACGAACTCGCCGAACTGCAGGCGCGGCTCGATATCCCGATGGTGCTCATCTCGCACGACCCCGACGACGTCGCCGCGTTCGGCGACCAGGTCGTGCAATTGAGCGAAGGACGCGTGCAGGCCGCAACGCCGCACGCCGAGTGGCCGACGCGCGTCACGTGATCGCGCGAAGGCGGTGGCCCACGCGGCCACGTTGGAGCCTGAGAGAAGCCGCAATGGCGGCACAAGCTGAAAACGGGATCGAAGCCGGCGCCGCGTGCATGTTGGGCGGCGCCGGCTTCGCCTCGTCCGCCCACGATCGTCGCCGGAAACGGCGCATGCCGCCGCCGCGCGCGCTCAGCCCGTCACCGCGAGAATCACGCTCGATGCCTTGAACAGCGCGATCGCACGCCGGCCGGCGTCGAGTTGCAACGCACCGACACTGTCGTTCGTGACCACGGCCGTGAGCGTCCCGCCGCCGTCGAGCGCCAGCGTCACCTCGCTGTTCACCGCGCCCGTCGCGACGGTGTCGACCGTCCCGTGCAACTGGTTGCGTGCGGAGACCTTCAATGCCGCTTCGGCGCCGCCGTCATCGTCGACCGCCAGCACGACCCACGACGCCTTCACGAGCGCGCACGCAGCCGAGCCGGGCTGCAGGCCGAGCGCGTCGGCGCTTTCGTGCGTCAGCACCGCGACGATCACCTGACCGCCGGGCAGCACGAGCGTCACCTCGTCGTTCACCGTGCCGCGCACGATCGACTCGACCTTGCCGAACAACTGGTTGCGCGCGCTCGTCTTCATCCCGATCCGGCCGATCAGTGCCCAGTCGACGTCGAAGCCGGACACCGCCGCGCTCGCGGCGTCGATGAAGCGGCGATGCTCGCGCTCGATCGTGCGGAACGCCGCGATCAGCGACGTCGCGCGCGGCGTCAGCGTCGTGCCGCCGCCGCCCTTGCCGCCCGTCGAGCGCGTCACGAGCGGCTCGCCGGCCAGGTTGTTCATCGTATCGATCGCATCCCACGCGGCCTTGTAGCTGAGGCCGACGGCCTTGGCCGCTCGCGTGATCGACCCGGTGTCGCCGATCGCCGCGAGCAGCGCGATGCGGGTGGCGCCGCCGAGCGTCTGCTGGCCCGCGCGCAGCCATAGTTCGCCGCCCAGTTCGAGCGGCTCGGCGGAAGAGGAAGGAGGCGGCGCGTCGCTCATCGGTCAGTCTGAAGAAAACGGGTGGCCATTATAGTGAGCGCGCCGCTCAACGCGGCTTGCCGTCGAGCTTCGGCGGACGCAGGCTCGCGAGCAGCGCCTCGGCGTCGCTCGCCGCGCGTTGCTCGAGCGCGGCACCGTAGCCGCGCACGAAACCGAGCTGGTACGCGGGTGCCGCCAGTTGCTCGAGATGATGCAGCGCGACCATCGTGTCGTTCGCCTCGCCGAGCACGCTCTGCACGCGCGCGAGCGTCTTGACCGTTTCGGTGCGCGTGCGGCGCGAGGCCAGCGACGCGAAGAATTCGAGCGCGTAGCGCAGCCGCTTCGCGTCGATCCGCACCTGGTGCCGCGCGGCTGTATCGAGCGACGTGAGCGACGGCGATGCATACAGGTGACCGAACAGCCGCCGCACGCGCTTGGTCGCGTGGCGCCGCAGCGACGGCGTGTCGTCGTCGCCGTCGGCCGGCGGCAGCGCGAGCGCGCTCAGCCATTCGAGCCAGCCGAGCGTCAGGCGCGCATAGCGCGCCGAATGCAGCGCGTGGCGCAGTTCGACCCGCGCCGCCATGGCCTGGACGCGCGCGGCGTCGAGCGTGCCGTCCCAGTCGGCGCTGCCGCCGTCGGCCGCGATCAGCGCGGGCAGGCTTTCGGTCGAGAACACGTCCCAGTCGCGCACCGTGCCGAGCAGCGCGGCGAGCCAGCGCAAGTCGACGCCGAACGTGCTCTGCCATGGATCGTCCGCGAAGCGCGGAAAGAAGCGCATCAGCGTGCGCAGCCGGCGCAGCGCGACGCGCATCTGGTGCACGAACTCGGGATCGTCGCGATCGAGCACGCCGCCCTCGTTGCCGAGCCATTGCGCGGCGATATCGCCGGATAGCGCGAACAGCGCGGCCCGCTGCGTGCGGATGCCGGTCAGGTCGACGAGTTGCGCCTTGACCGGCCCGGCGACGGCGGGCTCGCCCGCGCACGCGCGATCGATCACGCTGGTCAGCTGCACGAACGCCGGCCATGCGCCGCTGAGCTCGCGCGCGGCGGCGAACAGCGCGTGCAGCGCGGCCGTGCGTGCGGCGACGGTTTCCCAGTCGGGCGCCGTGAGGCGCAACTCGACATGACGGCGCGGCGGCTCGGCGCCGCCGTGCAGCGTGACGTCGTCGAGCGTCATCTCGACCACCACGCCGCTGTCGTCCGCCCATCGCCCGCGCCGCCGCTCGCTGACGAGCCGCAGCGGCGCCGGCCCGGACGAAGCGGCGACCGCCGCTTCGTCAACGGCGTCGGCCGTCACGCGGCCGCCCTCGCCCTCGCCCTCGCCCGTGGCCTGCGCCGAGTCCGCATCGGCGATCGGCGCCGACGCGGGCGTGGCCACGGCGATGCCGGCATGTTCGGCATCGAACAGTTCGCGCGCCACGACGCCGGGCGCGAATGCCTTCGTGCGCGACGCGACGACACGCCGCCCCTGCGCGTTCGACTCGATCCACGTCCACCAGGACTCGCCGGGGTTCGGCTCGGCCTCCTCGACCTGGCACGGCTCGATCGTCACGCGCTCCTGGCCGCGTCGCATCCGCACCTGCGGACAGATCCGCCACGCACGGACGAGTTCGGCGCCGAAATCGCGCTGCTCACCACGGGTCCGGCTTCCCGTCTTGACCGGCCAACCTTCCAGCGACAGGCACAACACGATTTCCAGCACACGCGACATGGAGGCTCCCACACATGAAGAATCGCCGGCGCATCCTCCGTGCCGGCGTCGCCCGTGAAGCAGCTTCCATAGTACACGCCGCAAAAACGCGCGGGCGACGATCTGGCCCTGTCGCCCTGTTGCGTGTCAAACGACGTATTGCGCGAGGCCGTTGCCGAACGACCAGTCCTCCTTCAGCACTTCGACGAGGCTGATGAATACGTCCTGCGGCCGCACGCCGGGCTGCCCCGCGAGGTTCTCGGCGATGGTCCGGTACAGCGCCTGCTTCTGCTCGAGCGTGCGCGTGTTGTTCGCCGTGATCTGGACCATCACGAGATCGTCGCTGCGTTCGATGTCGAGGTAGTGGCGGCCGAAGAAGAAGTTCTCGGCCGAATGCTCGGTCACGACCATGAAGATGTCGTCCTCGGGCACGTTGAACGTGTGCATCAGCGCGCGGTGCACGCCGTCGACGAGCGCCGCACGGTAGGCGGCCGGTTTGCCTTCGCGCACTGCGATACGGGTGAATGGCATGGTCCTGCTCCTTTCGGTGACGTTGAGAATCGGAAACGCAATGTCAGGTTAGGCGCGCAGAACTATAATGAACAGTCATCAATCAATATTTCATTCATTTACATCAGAAATGAAAGTCCTCGACCTCGATGCGGTGCGCGCGTTCGTGCTGGTCGCCGATCTCGCGAGCTTCACGCGCGCCGCCGACGCGCTCGGCACCACGCAATCGGCCGTCAGCCTGAAGCTGAAGCGGCTCGAAGCGCACCTCGGCAAGCCGCTGCTCGCGCGCACGCCGCGCGTCGTCAAGCTGGCGGCGGACGGCGAAAACTTCCTGCCGGCCGCCCGCGCGCTGCTCGACGCGCACGACCAGGCACTCGGCGCGATTTCGGCCGGCACGCACCGCCTGTCGCTCGGCGTCAGCGAACACGTCGCGGTGCCCGACCTGCCGGCCGTGCTGACGAGCCTGCACCGGCAGGATCCCGGGCTGTCGCTGGAAATGCATCTGGGAATGTCGGCGAGCCTGCTCGCGCAATACGACGAGCGGCGGCTCGACGCGGCGATCGTGCGGCATGAACCGGGCGAGGATCCGCCGCGCGACGACGGCACGCTGCTGTTCACCGAACCGCTCGCATGGCTCGCCGCGGCCGACTGGGCGCCGCGCGCGGGCGAGCCGCTGCCGCTCGCGGTGCTGGCCGGGCCGTGCGGCGTGCGGGCCGCTGCGCTGCGCGCGCTCGAGCATGCGGGGCGGCCATGGCGCGAGCGCTTTACGGGCGGCGGCGTCGCGGCGGTCACGGCGGCCGCCGCGGCCGGGCTCGCGGTCTGCCCGCTGGCCCGGCGCGTCGCACCGCGCACGCTGGTCGACGTCGGCGCGAAATTCGGCTTGCCGCCGCTGCCGCACTCGCAGGTCGTGCTGTATTCGCGCGTGCGCGACGCCCGCGCGGCGGCCGCACTGCGAAGGTTTTCCGACAGCCTTGCAATCTCGGCGTAAACTAACCGGTTTCGCCGCCCGCAATCCTCTGACGATTTCCGATGAAGCCCGAAGCCCGCAAGCACCTCCGCGCCAACCTGCTGATGCTCGCCGCCGCCGCGATCTGGGGCTCGGCATTCGTCGCGCAACGACTGAGCCTCGACGTGATCGGGCCGTTCCTGTTTACGGGGCTGCGCTTCCTGCTCGGCGCACTGGTGCTGATCCCGCTGCTGACGTTCAACGCGGCGTCGCGCACGCAGTTCGCGGCGATTCGCCGTGAGCCGGCACTGCTGGTGCCGGGCCTCGCGCTCGGCGGGCTGCTCGCCGTATCGATCTCGCTGCAGCAGTTCGGCCTGCAGTACACGCGCGTCGCGAACGCGGGCTTCATCAGTTCGCTTTACGTCGTGATCGTGCCGCTGATGGGCGTGTTCGTCCGCCACCGGATCGGCGCCGGCACGTGGTTCGGCGCGCTGCTCGCGGCGATCGGCCTGTACTTCCTCAGCATCGACGAGCATTTCTCGGTGCTCTACGGCGACTGGTTCCAGCTCGCGGGCGCCGTGATCATTGCCGCGCACGTGATGGCCGTCGGCCATTTCGCGAAGCGCCACGATCCGCTCGTGCTCGCGTTCCTGCAGTTCGTCACGTGCGGCACGCTGTGCCTCGCGGCCGGCCTCGCGATCGAGCCGGTCAGCGTCGCGATGCTGACGAGCGCGCTGCCGACGCTGCTGTACGGCGGGCTGCTGTCGGTCGGCGTCGGCTATACGCTGCAGGTCGTCGCGCAGCGCGATGCCGCGCCCGCGCACGCAGCGGTGATCTTCAGCATGGAAGGCGTGTTCGCGGCCATCGCGGGCTGGGCCGCGCTCGGCGAGACGCTGACGCTGCGCGCGCTGGTCGGCTGCGCGCTGATGCTGGCCGGCCTGCTCGCCTGCCAGTTGCTGCCGAACGGCGACGCCCGGAAAAAGGACGAGGACGCGCTGCCGGCGTGACACGCGCGATCCCTATAATGGCGATTCGCGTGTTTTTCATGCCAACCGCTTCCGACAGGCCAGCTCCGTGACGTCCAATCCCGTCGATCCCGCCGCCGACCTGCTGCGCGAACGCGCAGCGCACTATGCCGCCGAGGCCGCGCGGTTCCTGCGCGACCACGCGCTGTCCACCGCATCGCACGACCTGCGCAGCCCGCTGAACGCGATGCACAGCTGGGCGTACGTACTCGAGCGCCAGCTCGCCGGCGCCGACCCGAACCTGCAACGCGCGCTCGCGGGCATCCGCGCCGGGATCGACCAGCAGGTCGCGCTGATCGACGACGTGCTCGACGCGCCGCGCGCGGCAACGCGCACGCTCGCGATCGCCGCGCAGCCGTTCGCGCTGTGCCCGCTGCTCGACGACACGCTCGCGCTGGTGCGCTTCGCGCTCGCCGACGCGCGACAGGTGACCGTCGACGCGACGCTGCCCGACGGCGAACCGTCGCTGTCCGCCGATCGCGAGCGCATCGCGCAGGCGCTCTGGACGATGCTGACGACGGCCGTCGAAGCCAGCGCCGCCGGCAGCCGCGTGACGTTCGCATGCACGCGCGACGGCGCGCAGTGCGTCGCGCACGTCACCTGCGACGTGAGCGCCGACGCCCTCGCCGATCCGGCGCTGCCGCACGCATTCGAACCGTTCGCACGCCGCGAGATGCTGCGCCCGCGCGACGCGAAGCGCGTCGCAGCGGTGCTCGCGTTGTGCCAGCGTGTCGCGCTCGCGCACGGCGGCACCTTCACGCACGCCGCGTTCGCCGACGGCGCCGCCGTCACCCTCTCGCTCGCCGTCCCATGCGAGGCGCCGGTGTAAGCAATCGGCCGCCCGACACATTACATTTTCCTTTCCGGCCCTATACTGTTGGGCCTGTCATGACTGGAGCGATTCTTTGTTACAGATCTTCGCGCTCATCGGCGCGTTGTTCCTGGTGGCCCTGAACGGGTTTTTCGTCGCGGCCGAATTCGGCCTCGTCAAACTGCGCGCGACGCGCGTCAAGACACTTGCCCGCAAGCACGGCCTGCGCGGGCGCATCCTCGCCATCGTGCACGGCCGGCTCGACGCGTATCTGTCCGCGTGCCAGCTCGGCATCACGCTCGCGTCGCTCGGCCTCGGCTGGGTCGGCGAGCCGGCGTTCGCGCAACTGATCGGCCCGCTGCTCGACCTGATCGGCGTGCAGTCCGAACGCATCGTGCACCTGATCTCGCTGGTGTTCGCGTTCTCGCTGATCTCGTTCCTGCACATCGTGGTCGGCGAGCTCGCGCCGAAATCGATGGCGATCCGCCAGTCGGAAAAGGTCGGCCTGTGGGTCGCGCTGCCGCTCTACGCGTTCTACTGGGCGATGTATCCGGCGATCTGGGTGCTCAACAGCAGCGCGAACGCGGTGCTGAAGCTCGCGGGGCTGTCGGCCGACCACGGCGGCGATGCGCACTACTCGACCGACGAGCTGAAGCTGATCCTGCGCAGCCGCCGCAGCGCGGGCAACGCGGCCCAGCCGGCGCGCGGCTCGTACACCAACGACGAGTGGAACACGCTCGCGCATTCGCTCGATTTCTCGTCGATGACGGTGTCGGACCTGATGCGGCCGGCGCATGAAATGATCGGCCTGCGCCGCGACCTGCCGCTGCCCGACAACATGGAAATCGTCGCGCGGCACCGCTTCAGCCGCTATCCGCTGTTCGAGGATGTGTCGCGCGAACAGGTGAGCGGACTGATCCACCTGAAGGACCTGCTGCTCGCGCGTCATGCCGGTGCGGCACTCACGGACCTGTCCGACTACGTGCGCCCGGTGCAGTACGTGAAGCCCGACACGCCGGCGCTGGAGCTGTTCCGCCGCTTCCGCAAGGGCGCGCCGCACTTCGCGCTGGTCGGCAACAAGGGCGCGAAGCCGATCGGCTTCCTGACGCTCGACAACCTGCTCGGTGCGCTGGTCGGCCAGATCCACGACGAATTCCGCCAGGGCGACGCGGACTGGAGCCGCCTCGACGACGGCACGCTGATGGGCAAGGGCAGCCTGCCCGTTGTGTCGCTCGAGCAGGCGCTCGGCATCGACATCGACGAAGGGCGTGCTGAATCGGTCGGCGGCCTGGTGATCCAGGCGCTCAGCGATTTGCCGACCGAAGGCCAACGCGTGTCGTTCGATCGCTTCGACGTCGTCGTGAAGAAGATGAACGGGCCGCGCATCGTGCTGGTGCGCGTCTATCCGAAGATCGCGAAGGAGGCCGACGAATGACGGCCGCTCCTCGTCGCCCGCGATGAGTCCGACGCTGCCGCGCTGCTGCGTGATCACGCCGGAGCCGGCGTCCGCGTCGGCCGCCGATTGCCGCGCGTTCCTCGACCGGCTGTCGGCCGTGCTCGCACGTGGCGAGACGCTCGTGCAGTTGCGCGTGAAGTCGTTCGACGCGGCCGCATTCGCGCGGCTGGCCGCCGATGCGCTCGCGCGCTGCGACGCGGCCGGCGCGCAACTGATGCTCAACGGGCCGATCGACGCGGCCGGCGTAATGCAGCTCGACGGCGCGGGCTGGCACCTCGACGGCGCCGCGCTGCGCGCCGTCGCGCAACGGCCGCTGCCGGCCGCGCGCCGCATGTCGGCCGCGTGCCATGCGGCCGACGATCTCGTGCTGGCCGCGCGCGCGGGCGTGGATTTCGTCACGCTGTCGCCCGTGTTGCCGACGCTCAGCCACCCCGGCGCGCCGACGCTCGGCTGGGCGCAATTCGCTGCGTTGGCCGCGCAGGCCGCGATGCCGGTTTATGCGCTCGGCGGCATGACGCGTGCGCATCTCGACGACGCGCGCCGCCACGGCGCGTACGGCGTCGCGGGCATTCGCAGCTTCTGGTAAGGGCGGCCGGGCGCGCGGCGCCCGACCTTCCGGGCATCACGCGCGCGGATCGGGACGCATCTCGCGCCATGCGCTGTCGTCTATCCGGCGCACGTCGTGCGTCAGCGCGTAGCGGTTGACGTCACCGGTCAGCCACGCGACGAGCGCATACGCCGGCAACTCCCCTTCATCGACCCGGT
Organism: Burkholderia sp. BCC1977; assembly: GCF_905339595.1. Lineage (NCBI taxonomy): Bacteria > Pseudomonadati > Pseudomonadota > Betaproteobacteria > Burkholderiales > Burkholderiaceae > Burkholderia > Burkholderia sp. BCC1977. The sequence goes on along the minus strand of NZ_CAJPGQ010000002.1, from coordinate 226,990 downwards.
CGCGTGCGCGTGCCGGCGTCTCGAACACGACCTGCCCTCGCGGCGCATCGAACGGCACCGCGTCGGGCGACAGGTTCAACGCGATGGTCAGCGTCTCGTCATCGGCGAGCCGCCATGACGCCAGCAGCGCATCGGCATCGCCGTCACCGCTCGCCTTCAGCGTATGCGCATCCTGCGGCCGGCAATCGGACAGCCGCGGCGCAATCAGCTTCGCGCGCACCGCGAGTGCCGACTGCACGAAATGCGCACGATCGACATCGCGCGCGGTTTCGTCGAAGATCAGCGGGATCTGCGGCGTGAGCAGCGACAGCGCAAGCGCCGCGAGGCCCGGGGCCTGCTCGCGGTCGCCATGCTCGCTCTCGCGCCAGGCGCCGTCGGACAGCACCAGCGACGTCAGCGACAACCCTTCCGCGCATGGGCCGTCGCCCGCCGTGGCCGGCTGGAACGCCGCGCCGGCCGCGGTCAGCGCGCGCGCGAGCGTGTGGATCGACTGGTGGGGCGAAATCCCTTCGTGAGCCGACGCGTCGCGCCCCGTCAGCCGATGCAGCGCGCGTTCTCCGCAACCGTTCCACTGCGCATCGAAATGCGTATCGGCCAGATGTACAGGATGGCGCTCGCTGCCGAGCACGAGGTGGATCATCCGGTCGGCCGGCACGGCCGCGCGCACGCGGTCGGCGATCTCGCGCAGCCACGACGTGCCGATCCGGTCGGCCTCGCGCAGCCGCAAGCCGTCGCAACGATATTCGTCGATCCAGTACAGCGCGTTGTCGCAGAAGAAGTCGCAGACTTCCGGATGGTCGAGCGCGAGCGGCGCCGCCTGCAGCGGATCGTCGCGCGTATGGAAGAACGGCGCAGCGTAATGACGCAACGCGTCGGTGCCGCTGCCGAAACGCGCGTAATCGAGTTCCAGCAGCACCGCGAGACCGAAGCCGTGCGCGTCGTCGATCAGCGCCTTCAATGCGTCGGGGCCACCCTCGGCCGCGAGCGGTGCGAACGGCAGGCTGTCGTGCGGCGACGCGAGCAACTCCAGCGCGGTCACGCCGAGACGCGCGAGCTGCGGCAGCCGGCGGCGCACGCCGTCGAAGCCGCCCACCGCGTGCGGACGAATCGCGTACAGCGCGATGTCTTCCCACGGGCGTCCGCGCCAGAACGTGTTGCGCCACGTGAACGCGCGCGGATCGACGACCTCGCTCGGGCCATTGAGCCCGTCGGGTTGCGAACGCGATGCGGGATCGGGAATCGACTCGACATCGTCGAGCCGGTAACGGTAACGCGCGCCTGCACCGCATTCGGCGAACACTTCGAACCAGTGCGGACCGGCTGCCGTCATCGGGACGAGCGTCGGGCCGTTGCCGGTATCGAGTTCGAGCTGAACGTGCGTGCTGCCCGGTGCCCACACGCGGAAATGCGTGCGCGGCGACGTACCGAGCGCGCCGCAGGGCTGCGCGCCGGACGGCAGGCAGTGAATGTAGTGCTGCGCATACGGATCGTGCGGACAATCGGACATGATGCGCTCCTCGTGCGTGCCGAGCGGCATGGCCGCGCGATCCGCGCGGCGCATCGGGGCCCGGCATGCGACGGCCAGGCAGGGGGGAGGAAGAAAAGTATGCGCCGGATTCACCATCGCGATGCATCGAATCCTCACCTTTTTAAATACGAATCGACCCCGCCGACGCTCGTGTGCGATGTGCGGCGAGTCGGGTAGTCCGCATACCGGAATGGCCGCTCGCCTTGTTGCGCCGCAGCCTCGCGCTTACGCTCGGTGCGATGCGCGTGGACACCCCGTCCGCGCCCGAATCCGAGGAATCCGCCATGTCGCTCCCCGCCAGCGCCGCGAAGTTCGATCCGGCACGCGCGCACGAATATGCCGAACAATCCCGCATCGCGCTCGCCGGCTACGACGCGTGCCACGAGCTCGCCGCGTGCATGCTCGCGGCGGCGATCGGCGTGGCCGATGCGCGGCTCCTCGTCGTGGGGGCGGGCGGCACGGGGCAGGAAATCTGCGTGCCCGCCGCGCTCGAACCGGGCTGGCGGTTCACGGCCGTCGATCCGTCCGCGCCGATGCTCGCGCTCGCGCGTGCCAACGTCGAAGCGGCGGGTTTCGCCGCCCGCACGCAATTCGTCGAGGCCGGCGTCGATGCGCTGCCCGATGCGCCGGCCTTCGACGGCGCGACGCTGATCGGCGTGCTGCATCACGTCCCCGGCGACGCGGCGAAGGCCGCGCTGCTGGACGCGATCGCGCGCCGCCTGAAACCGGGCGCACCGCTCGTGATCGCGGGCAACTATCGCCGCTACGCGGACCACCCTCGCCTGCTCGACGCGTGGCAGCAGCGCTGGCGGATGAAGGGCGCGACGCCCGACGCCGTGCGTGCGCAGCTTGCGAAAATCCTGCAGGGCGCGGATCCGCCGGCCACCGAGGAAGCCGTGTTCGCGTTGCTGCACGATGCGGGCTTCGATGCGCCGCTGCGCTTTTTCTCGAGCCTGTTCTGGGGCGCGTGGATCGCGGTGCGGCGCAGCGCGTGATGGTGTGAAACGGTGCGAGGCGGCCCGTACGAACTGCTCAAGTAATCCGCGTCAGCTCAGCAACCCTGCCGCGACGTTGATCGACAGTCCGAGTACGGCCATGTTGAAGTAGAACGACAGGATCGACTGCGCGAGCACCGCGCGACGCGCGGAACGGTTCGCGAGCGACACGTCGGCCGTTTGCGACGCGACCGCGAGCGTGAACGCGAAATACAGGAAATCCCAGTAGTCGGGCTCGGGGTTGCGGTCGGGGAACCGCAGTGCGCGATCGCCGCTCGGCGAGCCGTAATAGAGCCGCGCGTAGTGCAGCGTGAAGATCGTCGGGATCAGGAACCACGCGCCGAACAGCGTCGCGCCCGTGACCGCGTAATGGCCGAGCCCCGCGCGAAAGCCGACGTTCTTCGCGGTGGCAAGCTCGATCGCGATCGCGGCCACGCTCGCGACCGTCGCGATGCAGATGACCGTCAACACGGTCGTCGCGTTCTCGTCCTCGCGGATCGCGATCTCGCGCACCTTGTGGTGATGCGCGGTGACCATGCGCACCCACATCAGCACCAGATACAACCAGACGGCGCAATCCCAGCCGATCAGCGCACGCGCGGTCGGCCTCAGCTGGAACGGCAGCAGCACCGCGCACAGCACGCCCGCGACGAAGGCGGCGACCAGGCGCGGCCGGTTGCGTAATACCTGCGGATAAAGCGTCATCGTTTGATTCCGAAAGCGGATGGAAAGCGTTCGGCCGGCGTGCGGACGGCCCGCTGCGCCGCGCCGGCGGGTACCGCCCCGATTATCGCCATTCCGGCATGACGTTGCGATGGGCGTGAGCGCCTAAGATATCGGCATGACTCCCGCCCTCTGCCATCATCCCGCGAACGCGGCCGGCCGCGACTTCGTCGTCGGCGATCTGCACGGCTGCGTGGATGTGCTGCGCGCGCTGCTGCACGACATCGGCTTCGACCCGGCGCGCGACCGGCTGTTCTCGGTCGGCGATCTCGTCGACCGCGGCCCCGCGTCCGAAACCGCGCTCGAGCTGCTCGACCGCCCGTGGTGCCATGTGGTCCGCGGCAATCACGAAGAAGTGCTGAGCCTCGTAGCGCGCGGCAAGCTGTCGCCCGATGCGTGGCGCGGGATCGGCGGCGACTGGGGCGCCGACCTGCCGCCGGAACGGCTGCACGCGCACGCGGCGCGCGTCGACGCGCTGCCGCTCGTGCGCGTGATCGGCGACGGCCCTGCCCGCTTCAATGTGCTGCACGCGGAATTCTTCGGTCCGGACGCCGAACTCGATACCGGCAACTATTCGCACGACGTGCGCGAGCGGCTGATCTGGGGGCGCGACCTGGTCCAGGGGCTCGTCGACCCGGCCCGCCAGGCCGGCCTGTCGCTGACCTGCAGCGGCCACACGCCCGTGCGTGCGCCGCAACGCATCGGCGCGCAATGGTTCATCGACACCGGCGCGTTCGCACCGTCCGGACGACTGACGATCGTCGAGCCGCGCACGGGCGATACGTGGTCGCTCACCCAGGCCGACGCGCGCGCGCGTCATGCGGGCGACCTGCCGCTGCCGTAGGGCGCGTTCACGCCAGTAACGGGCTGCGCAGGCCACCAGCATGATTCCGTCCAGCCGGGGAATGGGCGCCAGGCCGGCAACGCTCATCGCGAACCCGCGCGCACGCGTATCGCGCTAACCGACCTGGTTCAGCTCGAACACCGCATCGATCGCGGAACCGTTCCAGTTGTATTCGAGATACGCCGCGTGATGACAGTCGCGCAGCAGCGTCGTGCGAAACGCCGCGAGACACTCGCCGCGCGGGTCCCGCACCGACGGATAGACGATCCCCGCGCCGCCCGCATTGCGCACCGCGCGGCCGAGCGCCTGCCCTGCGCTGTAATCGCGCGGATCGAGCAGCGACGGGTTGCGCTGCGGCCACGTGCGCACGTCGGCGACATCGCCCTGCGCGACCACCGTGTAGAGCCGCATCTGCTGGCGCATCGGCGCCTCCTTCGTCGCGGCCAGGAACAGCCCGCTGTGATAGCGCGTTTCGGCGATCGCCGTATCGCGCGACCGCCCGCAGTAGAACACGCCGTAGCTGCCGTCGGAAAAGCGGCTGCCCTGCGGATTCAGGTGCGTGAACGCGGCCATGATCGGCCCCCAGCCCTGGCCGTAGCGGCGCTCGGCCGGCGGCACGAGTTCGAGCGTGCCGACTTCGTGGCGGATGCGGTCGTTGGTCAGCGATTCGAGCGCATAGAGCGCATCGAAATCCTCGGCGGACGCGACGCGGTCGAACAGGTTGATGGCTGGAAAACGGGTGGGAATCACGCGATAGGCAGGTGCCCAGTCGACGACGGCGGTGGGCCAGTGTTGCACTTCGGTCGATATCGTCACGCCCAGCCACCCCGCATCGCGTCGAGATATTGCCGGACGGCGACCAGGTCGCCGACGTTGCCGGCGAGCATCCGGTCGAGCGCGCGCTTGCCGCCGAACGGCGCTGCATCGTTGGGCCGCTTGACCCAGGTGTCGGCCGCGGCCGGCTGCGGCAGCAGGATCTGCAGCGCCTTGTAGATGCCGAGCAGCAGCGATAGCCGCTCGAGCGTATCGCGCGGCAGGCGCGCCGATTCGGGCGCGGCCTTCCACTTGAAGAACGTCGAGCGGCCGGGCGACCCGAGCAGCACGATCTGTTCGTCGATCGTCAGCTCCCAGTCGCGCGCGATGTTGAAGAACGCACGCAGGCCGGCCGCCGACATCTGCGCGACCGAAGCCTGCCGCGGGGCGGAATGCGGGTCGAAGGCGGGCTGTGACATGATCGTTAGTCTCGAAACGAATTTACTAACAAGATTAGTCCATTTTCGTATTTTTGCAAGGGTCACCCCCCGCGATGCCGGCATTCCATCCGACCGAACGATATTTTTTGTCCATTCTGGACTACGATTTTATTTTCTGCGTTAATGACCGTGCGGACAGCGCACCGGGACGCGATGCGTCCCCGCAGCAACCGTGTCGCCCAGAACCGGATAGACCACGCCAAGGAACCACCATGAAGAGACTGATTGCCGCCGTTTCGATCGCCCTGCTCGCGGTATCGGCAGGCCCCGCCGTCGCGAAGGACTGGACCACGCTGCGCTTCGGCACCGACGCCAGCTATGCGCCGTTCGAATCGAAGGCGCCTGACGGCAAGCTCGTCGGCTTCGACATCGACCTCGGCAACGAGATCTGCGCACGGCTGAAGGCGAAGTGCGTGTGGCTCGAGAACGATTTCGACGGGATGATCCCGGCGCTGAAGGCGAAGAAGTTCGACGCGGTGCTGTCGTCGATGTCGATCACGCCGCAGCGCGCGGAACAGATCGGCTTCACGACGAAGATCTACAACCAGCCGACGCGGCTCGTCGTGAAGAAGGGTTCGCCGCTGCTGCCGACGGCCGAATCGCTGAAGGGCAAGTCGATCGGCGTCGAACAGGGCACGACGCAGGAAGCGTATGCGAAGGCGTACTGGGCGAAGCAGGGTGCGAACGTCGTGTCGTACCAGAACCAGGACGGCGTGTATGCGGACCTGACGTCGGGCCGCCTCGACGCCGCGCTGCAGGACGAGGTGCAGGCCGCGATCGGCTTCCTGAAGTCGCCGCGCGGCGCGGGCTACCAGTTCGTCGGTCCCGAACTCGTCGACGAGAAGGTGCTCGGCATCGGCGCCGGCATCGGGCTGCGCAAGGAAGACGCCGACCTGAAGGCGAAGATCGATCGCGCGATCCTCGACATGGTCAAGGACGGCACCTACAAGCGGCTCGCGTCGAAGTACTTCGACTTCGACATCTACGGCGGCTGAAGCGGCGCCGCGCGCGGACGGGTGCAATGCCCGTCGCGCGCGGTCCGACCGCCCCTCCCCGGCTCGCCGGACGGCGACGCCTCCCTGACGTTTGCCGTCGCGCCGGTTTCATCTCCCGTGTCGCGCAACCGGATGCCGCGCATCATTCGCATTGCAAACGGATCGCCTGCGCTGGCGACCGCAGGCGCTCGACGTCGTCAATAAGCGAAGAGCGGGCGCCGGGGTACCGGTGCCCGCGTGCACATGCCCATGCGGATCGGGTTGGCGAGCGGGAAAGCGCCGGCCCGGCGCGGATGTCCGGGTATCAGCCGGATCCGCCTCGCACCGGGCGCGGAGAGGTGGCCTGTCGAAGCATGCCGGCCGGCAGCAAGATGCGCGGTCGACCGGCGATGGGTCGAATCACTGCGATCGCGGCCTGCCGGCCGCGGCGTGTGGCGATCGTTCATTTTTCTACCCCGTATTCGAGTCGTTGCTTGTGCCGGCAACCGGACAACGCCGGTGCCCCGACGATCCGACGACGACGGCCCGTGCCGCCCGGAACGGGGCCATGCTGCCCGTCCGACCGGTCATCCCCGCGGACTGCGTCCTTGCCGGCCTTCGCATGGTTCGCTGCCGAACCGGCCTGACGCCACGTCGTCGACTCTCGCCCCCCAACCGCCGCAAGGAGCGGGCCAGCTTCGTTCGAGGCCGGCCGCACAAGGCTTTCATCGGACAAGCCCGCGGCCGGAACGGGCGGGACATGCCGGACGTTGCGAAACTGAAACATGCCGGGCGCAGGCGGCCTCGGACGCGTGACGGCAGCGCCTTGCCGGGCAAGGCGCACGGACCATGCGGAAAATTTTCCCGGCACGGGCGGCACGCCGCCGCCCGCATTTACCGGGTCGATTGGCACGGCCGCCGGCAGGAAACGTTTCACGCCCTTTACATGCCGCCGGACGCCTGCGCACGGGCCGGCCGCGGACGCTTCCTGGCGCCGTTCAGCCGACTCGCTGGTGGCCGGCGTCGTCGGGCGGCGAGCCGTCCTTCCCGCCGTTGTCGCCGTTGTTGTCGTGGTCGTTGAGCCCGTGCTCGATCATCATCCGGTAGAGCGTCACGCGCGAGATGCCGAGTTCGGCGGCGGCCTTGTTGATCCGGTGATCGTTGCGCAGCAACGCGTTTTCGATCGCGACGCGCTCCGCGTGCGAACGCGCCTGCTCGAGCGTCACGGGCTCCGTTTCGCCCGGGGTCTCGAGCCCGAGATCGTGCGGCGTCAGCAGCCGGCTCTCGGCCATCACGATCGCGCGGCGCACCCGGTTGATGAGCTCGCGCACGTTGCCGGGCCACTCGTAGCGGCGCATCGCGTCGAGCGCGGCCGACGTGAAGCCGCTGATCTTGCGGCCGCTGTCGGCCTTGTATTTCTGCAGCACGTAATGCGCGAGGATGTCGATGTCCTTGCCGCGCGCGCGCAGCGGCGGCTCGTGAATGCGCAGCACGCAGAGCCGGTGATAGAGGTCCGCGCGGAAGCGTCCGGCTTCGACCGCGCCGTCGAGATCCACGTGCGTCGCCGAGATGATCCGCACGTCGACCGGAATCGATTCCTGGCCGCCGAGCCGCTCGATCTTCCCTTCCTGCAGGAAGCGCAGCAGGCTCGCCTGGCTTTCGACCGGCATGTCGCCGATTTCGTCGAGAAACAGCGTGCCGCCGTTCGCGGACTCGATCCGGCCCGCGCGCCGCTGGTTCGCGCCGGTAAAGGCGCCGCGCTCGTAGCCGAACAGTTCCGACTGCAGCAGGTGATGCGGAATCGCGCCGCAGTTGATCGCGACGAACGGCCCCTTGCCGCGCGCCGAGCGCTCGTGGATCGCGAGCGCCGTCAGCTCCTTGCCGGTGCCCGACTCGCCGGAGATGAACACGCTCGCGTCGGTTTTCGCGACCTTGCGGATCGTGCTGAACAGCTGCTGCATCGCTTCGCAGTTGCCGATCATCCCGTGCTCGCCGATCGACGCCGCGTACGCCGCACCGTCGACGCGATCGAGCGCGGCCATCCCGCGTGCATGACCGAGCACGTGCGAAATCCATTCGTACGGCAGCGGCAGCGTCACGTAATCGAAACAGTAGCTGCGGATCAGTTCACGCACGGCAGCGCTGATCGTGATGCCGGCCTGCGCGATGGAAATCCAGCCGATCGCCGGCTGGCTCAGGCACGCCTTCAGCGCGGGATAGTCGCGCGACGTGAAGCCCGAGAAATCGACGAGCCCGGCGGCGACGTTCACGCCGGACGTCATGTTCTGCGCGGCGCCGGCCGTCTTCGCGACCGAAATATCCCAGCCGAGCCCGCGCAGTTGCGCCAGCAACGGCTCGTCCGGCGAACGCATGATCACGAACAGCTTGCGTCCGGCCTCGGGAGCGGTAACGGATACGAGCGGCATCTCGGACGCCGCCGTCCCGCTTGCGTCGGGTGACCTTGCAACCATCGTTGTTCCCCGCTTGGCGTTGGTATCGTGCGTCGGCTTGCCGCCGCGTCCGACGGACCTCGATCGAACCGACATATTGGCCGCATTTCCGTCCGAATAAAATCCCCTCGGGCAATAATCGCGTGCCGGGCGAGCCCTTTCATGAACGGTATATCGACGCCGCCGACGCGCGGCTAGATGGGTGTTATCCCGGTGGCGCGGCGGGCGCGAAACACGGGCGCACGGGTATCGAACGCGCGAAGCCGCGCCGGTGCGGGCGCGCCGGGCCGGCACGCGGCGCCGGGCACGCGGGATCGGACCGGCGGCACAGGCCGGCACGCCCCGCGGGGCGCCCCGGCCCGGTACACGCAACCGTTTTCCGCTTGACGCCGGTCAATCGTCGGATAAAACGGGGACGATGCAGGAATGCAACACGCGCCGGGCGGCGCGGCGACCGGGTCAGCGTCCCGATGCGAGCGGCGCGAGCGCGTTGGCGCGGCCACGGCCGGCCGACGCGCCGTCGTGTTCGCCGTACGCGGCGACGAGCGCGTCGACCCGCGCGAGGTGATGGCGGTTGTCGTGGTCCCACGGGTGGAAGCCGGGCCGGAAAAAGCTCAGCCACTCGCCCGCGATCCGGGGAAACACCCCACGACGCGGGCCGTACAGGAACGCGATCATGCGCAGCATGCCGCGCACGCGATGCCGGATGTCGCGATCGCGCGACAACAGCGTCGTGTGCAGCAGGAACACGGTCGGCCAGAACGTCAGCGTCGTCAGCAGATAGACGCCGATGCGGATCAGGTAGCGGCGCGGGCCCGGCTTCATCACGGCGTTCCACACGTCGTAGGACACGGCCTTGTGTTCGGTTTCCTCGAGCGCGTGCCACACCCACATCTGACGGTAGCCGTCGACCGAGCCTTCGAGGCGCGTCGGATCGCGCAGCAGCCAGTCGGCAAGCATGGCCGTGTAATGCTCGGCAGCGACCGTATGTGCGAGCTGCACCGAATCCGGCAGCTTGCGCTTCAGGTAACCGAGCACGGTCCAGATGCGCTGGTCGAGCTTGCGCGCGGGCAGGCGGTTCGCCTGCATCAACTCGTTGTATTCGACATGCTCGCGCGTATGCATCGCCTCCTGGCCGATGAAGCCGAGCACCTGCCGCTTCAGCACCGGATCGTCGATCCGGTCGCGATAGTTGCGCACCGCATCCATGAAAAAGCGTTCGCCGGCCGGAAACAGCAGCGACAGCGCATTGAAGAAGTGGGTCACGTGCGGGCCGAGCGCGTGCCAGTCCTTCGCGCGTTCGACCGGCAGGTCGAAGCGCAGGTCGCGGCGCACCGGCATCACCTCGGCCGCGGTGGCGGAAGCGGCTGACTTCATGCTCGTCGTTCTCCTTGTTTTCGGGCGACCCGGCAGCCGTTGCGGCCTTGCCGCGCGGGCCCGGGCGGCGCATCGCGCCACGCCGAAATCTTGACATCGATAGCTGTAAAGATAGGCCGCGGGCGACGCGGCGCGCAAGCCGCGCGGTAGACGCGCACTTCCAAACAGGGCACGGTCGGCAGCACCGAAAAAACGATGCCGGACCGGCATTCGGGCGGCCCGCGATTCGAACGCACACACCGGCGCGCGACGGGCTGGCGGGCACGGCACGTGCGGGCCGTAATCGGCCCGAAAGCCCCGCGCGACGGGCGTTTCGCAGGATCGTGCGGTGGCGTTCGACGCAACGCCGAGCGCTCGGGTAGCACCGCTTCATACGCGCGCCCCGTTCGCGCGGCGCAACCCCGCCGATCCGGTCCGCGAAACATTCAAACGCGCGTTCCGTTCGCGTTTCGGGCGAGCGGTGTGAGCGTGGCCGCGAACGACGCGCGATCGGCACGCCGCCGGGCCTTCGCCGCGTGCAGCGGCCCCCTGCCCGCTCGCCTACAATAGCGTTTTACCCAACCCTTTCAGGAGCATTCATGTCTGTCACCACGACCGAATCGGGCCTCAAATTCGAAGACCTGACCGAAGGCACCGGCGCGGAAGCGCAAGCCGGCCAGACCGTCAGCGTCCACTACACGGGCTGGCTGACCGACGGTCAGAAATTCGACTCGAGCAAGGACCGCAACGACCCGTTCGCGTTCGTGCTCGGCGGCGGCATGGTCATCAAGGGCTGGGACGAAGGCGTGCAGGGCATGAAGGTCGGCGGCGTGCGTCGCCTGACGATCCCGCCGCAACTCGGCTACGGCCCGCGCGGCGCAGGCGGCGTGATCCCGCCGAACGCGACGCTCGTGTTCGAAGTCGAACTGCTCGCCGTCTGACGACGCCGCCGGCCGACGCCTTCCGATGGAACGCATTCCGTCTCCCGCCATCGCGCTGCGCCGCTACGACACGTGCGAAGCGTCCGACGTGCACGACTTTCACCAGATCGTGCTCGGCATCGACGGCGCGATGGTGATGGCGGTGGACGGCGTCGGCCAGCGCATCGACCGGCACGCGGCCTGGCTGATTCCGGCCGGCTCGCGCCACGATTACGCGGGCCTCGGCGACAATCGCCAGCTCGTGCTCGACCTGCCCGCCGCGTCGCTCGCGGTGCCGCAGCGGCTGTTCGACAACGCGCGTGCCGTGTCGATCGACCCGGCGCTGACGTCGCTCGTCGCGCAGGTCGCGGCAGCGGCCGCGCAACTCGACGGCCCGGCCGGCGACACGCGACGCGCGCATCGCTTCCAGTGGCAGGCCGCCGCGCGTCTGTGCGACGCACTGCTCGGCGATGCCGGCCTCGCCGCCCCCGCGGCGGGCCTCGATTTCGCGCGCATCGACCGCTGGCTGCGCGCGCGGCTCGCGGAGCCGCTGCGGATCGCCGATCTCGCCGCGCACTGCGGCTACGGGATGCGCCGGTTTCATCAACTGTTCGTCGACGCGTTCGGCGAAACCCCGCATCGCTACCTGCAGCGGCTGCGGCTCGACGCCGCCGTCGTGCTGCTCGCCGACGGCCGCCATCCGCTCGTCGACATCGCCGGCATGGTCGGCTTCGCCGACCAGAGCACCTTCACGCACGCGTTCACGAAGCGCTTCGGCGTCGCGCCGGGGCGCTGGCGCGGCGAACGGCACTGAGCGCTCACGCGCATCGCCCCAGCCTGCCCGAAAGCCGCGTCACGGCTCGCTGAGCCGCCCGGACGCCTGTCGCGCTCCCGCCAGCGAGCCGACCGCATCGCGACCGCATCACCACGGTATCGACGCTTCACGGCGCCCTGAAACATCGCCTGCCCGTCGCGCCCTACGATGCGGAACATGGACACGCCCCTCGCCTCCCCCGCCTTTCCGCCCGCGCTCGCCCGCATCGTAGGGCGCGACGGGCAGCATCGGGGGCGCGTCGGGCGATGTCGGCAGCCGATTGAACGGTACGGTCGGCCGTCACCGGGCACGCGACCGATGCGGCGACGCCGCGAAACGGAAACGACATGGCCCTTGCGTCGCACGGCGACCGGGTCATCACGCGCGTGTCACGCCCGCTCTTCGCCCACCTTCCGCACGACCGTATCCGCCGCCTTCAGCGGCCGACCATCGTCGTGCCGCAGCGCGAGCTTGCGGATCGCGCGGCCCGTCTTGCGCTCGACCAGCACCGAATGCGGCTCGCCGCGCCCGAACAGGTTCGCCTCGCCCCACTGCCGCAGCATCACGATCACCGGAAACAGCCCCTCGCCCTTCTTCGTCAATGCGTACTCCTGATACGCGCTGCCGTCCGAGGCCGGCACGGCTTCGAATACGCCGGCGTCCACCAGCATCCTGAGCCGGTCCGACAGGATGTTGCTCGCGACGCCGAGGCTCGCGCGGAAATCGCCGAACCGGCGCACGCCGTCGAACGCGTCGCGCACGATCAGCAACGCCCAGCGATCGCCGACGATATCGGTCGCCCGCGCCACCGGGCACGGCGAATCCGCAAGACTTTTCTGCCTGGCCATGTTTTTCTCCGCTGTCGCGCCGGTCGCCTTCGCACGCGCCCGGCCCGTCGGTGCGCGGGCCCGTCGCCCGCCGCCACTCAAGTTGCATTTTAAAACTACTTTTCCTACACTCACACTGGTTTCAAATTGCAACTACTTACGTGAGCGTGAGGCAACCCATGGAATCGTCTTGTCGTTCAGGAACCGTCGCGTCCAACGCGACATCGCGTGCGGCGCGCCCGGCCAATGGCGCGCACGTATCCACGGCGCTCGTCGCGCTGCTGGCCGCCTGCTGCGCGGCGAGCGTCGCGAACGTGTACTACGCGCAGCCGCTGCTCGATTCGATCGCCCGCGATTTCGGCGTATCGCAGGCGGCGGTCGGCGGCGTGATCACCGCGACGCAACTCGGCTGTGCGCTCGCATTGCTGTTCGTCGTGCCGCTCGGCGACCTGCTGAACCGCAAGCGCCTGATCACCGTTCAGCTTCTGCTGCTGACGGCGGCCTGCATCGGCGTGGCCGCCGCGTCGACGCGCAGCGCGTTGCTGGCAGGCATGGTCGCGGTCGGGCTGCTCGGCACCGCGATGACGCAAGGGCTGATCGCCTGCTCGGCCGCGCTTGCGGGCGCCGGCGAGCGCGGCCGCGTGGTGGGCGCCGCGCAAGGCGGCGTCGTGGTCGGGCTGCTGGCCGCACGCTCGCTGGCCGGCATCGTCACCGACATCGCGGGCTGGCGGGCCGTCTACCTCGTGTCAGGTGCGCTCGCGATCGCGATGCTCGTCGTGCTGTCACGGCTGTTGCCCGACCCGAACGGGCCGCGCGAACGCGTCGGGTACGCAGCGCTGCTGCGGTCGATGGTGTCGCTGTTGCGCCGTGAGCGCGTGCTGCGCGTGCGCGGTGCGATCGCGCTGCTGATGTTCGCGGCGTTCAGCATCTTCTGGAGCGCGCTCGTGCTGCCGCTGAGCACGCCGCCGCACGCGATGTCGCATACGCAGATCGGTGCATTCGGCCTCGTCGGCGCGCTGGGTGCCGCGGCCGCCGCCCGCGCGGGCCGGCTCGCGGATCGCGGGCGCGGTGAAGCGACGACCGGCGCCGCGCTCGCGCTGCTCGCGGGCTCGTGGCTGCCGCTCGCGTTCGGCGATACGTCGATTGCACTGCTGGTCGTCGGCATCGTGCTGCTCGATGTCGGCGGGCAGGCCGTCCACGTCGTCAACCAGAGCATGATTCTTGGCGCGCGGCCCGATGCGCACGCGCGCCTCGTCGGCTGCTACATGCTGTTCTACTCGGCCGGCAGCGGACTCGGCGCGATCGCATCGACAATGATGTATGCGCGTGCCGGATGGACGGGCGTCTGCGCGCTCGGCGCGGCGGTCAGCGTCGCCGCGTTCGGCGTATGGGCCGTGACGCTCAGGCGTGCATGAATGACGCGTGTCGAGCACAAAGCACGGAGCACGGCGCGCCAACCACCGCGTGCCCGGCTTCGAACGACAAAAAGCCGGCTCGCCCGGATCGGGCGGCCGGCCTGCGAACCGGACGCGTGTGCCGGCTCGACTGTCGCGGCGATGTGCCGCGTTCGCTTACCCCGCCGCCTGGATCGCCTCTTCGTACACGCCGGCGACGCGTCGCGCGATCACCGCGTTGTCGAAATGGTCACGCGCGTAGCGCTTGCATGCGGCCTCGTCGGGCAGCGCGATTGCACCCGACAGCGCGCCGCCGAGCCCTTCCGCGATCGCATCCGCGCCCGTCGACGGCAGCACGAGATCGTTCGACAGCCCGGCGACCGCCTCCGGCAGCCCGCCGACCGGCGTGACCAGCACCGGCGTGCCGGACGCGAGCGATTCGACGGTGATCAGCCCGAAACCCTCGAGCGCGACCGTCGGCACGACGCTGACCGTCGCCGCGCGGTACAGCGCCGCGAGATGGTTGTCGGGCACGAAACCGAGCAGCTTCACGTTGTCCTGCAGCCCCGCCTCGTCGATGCGCTGCTGCAGTTCCTCGCCGATCTTGCCCTTGCCGGCGATCAGCAGCAGCACGTCCGGGTGACGGTGCTTGACGAGGCCGATCGCGTCGATCAGGTCCTCCAGCCCCATGCGCCGCACGAGCCGGCGCACGGCCAGCACGATCGGCCGGTCCTGCGGCAGTTGCAGCTTGTGCCGCGCCTCGGCGGGCGTGAGCGGCGTATCGAACTGCGCGGTATCGACGCAGCCGGGAATCACGCGCACGCGCGACGGCTCGATTCCGTAGCGGTTCGTCAGGATCTGGCCGAACGCCTGCGACAGCACGATCAGCCGCGACGAGCGCGTATAGACGGCCTGTTCGAGATAGCGCTTCGCGCGCTGTCCGAGCGACGCGGCGCCCTCGACCTGGCTTTCGTCGGCCCACGGCCCCTGGAAGTGCGACACCTGCGGAATCCCGCGCGTCACGTCGAGCCCCGGGAAGGTGTACAGCGCGAAGTGCGACGAGATCACGTCCGGCCGTTCGCTGCGGATCTCGTCGCGCAGCGCGCGCCGCGCGGCGAGCATCCGGCGCGCGAGCGGCTGCGACGCGGGACCGAAGCCCTGGATCGCGCCGCCCGTGTCGTCGGCAACCTTCGGCGAGCCGGCAACGAGCCCGCGCACCTCGACACCGGCCCCCGGCAGCGCGCCGACGAGCGAGTAGTACATCCGGTCGAGGCCGCCCGCGCGTTCGGGGAACCAGTGCATGCCGATTTGCAGCGATTTGATCGGCCGGGAAGATTGAGACGTCACGGTTGCTCCTGCGTGATTGCATGCTCGACCCGCTCGAAGGCGGACGGCTGCGTGGGTTGGCCGATGCGCCGGTAAAGCGCGACATACTGGGCGCCCATATGCGCCCAGCCGAAACGGGTCATCAGTTCGCGGGCCGCGTCGCCCATCGCGCGACAGGTGTCGCGCGATGCCGCGAGCGAGCCGATCGCCTGCGCGAGTGCGGCCGGATCGTCCGGGTCTTCCAGCACGATCCCGCAGTCGCGCGTGATGATCTCCGCGCCGCCGGCCGTGCGTGCGGTGACGACCGGCAGCCCGGCCGCCATCGCTTCCAGCAGCGACAGGCTCATCGCTTCGTAGCGCGACGGAAACACGTACGCGTCGACCGAGCGCATCAGCGTCGGCATGTTCTTCACGAGCCCGAGGAAATGCACGCGCGATGCGATGCCGAGCGCGCGCGCCTCGTCCGGATACGGGCTGCCGGGCAGATAGCCGGCCACCGCGAGGTGGACGTTCTCCGGCAGCTTCGTCAGCGCCTTCAGCACGGTGCCGAGGTTCTTGCGCGGCGTGCGCAGGTCGCCGACGAACAGCAGCAGGAACGCATCGTCCGGCAGCTTGAATGCCGCGCGATCGGCCTGCGCGCCCGCGAACGCGCTGCCGTCGACGCCGTTGTAGATCACGCTGATCTTGCGGCTGTCGATGCCGAGCCCGGCGATCTCGTCGGCCACCTTCCGCGACACGGCGGTGATCGCGCGCGAACGCCGGTACGCCCAGCGCTCGAGCGAGGTGTTCACACGCGTATAGACGTACTGGTAGGCCGACCACAGCCCCTTCGTCGGGCCGAACGGGTAGTACGGGCTCTTGAACCAGCCGCCGTGCACGAAGTGCGCGGTATTCACGTCGGCCTTGATCCACGAGATGAAGCCGTTCACGTGCAGCACGTCGTACTCGCTGCGATGCGCGCGCAGCCAGGCCGCGCTCTTGAGCGCGAACACCTGCTGCTTGACGAGATTCGACGGCCAGAAGCCGCCGACCTTGATCGGCACCCAGCGCACGCGCGGGTCGGCCAGCAGCTCGGGCGCGACATGCGACGCGACCAGCGTGACCTCGTAGTTTTCGGCCAGCGCCGCGCGCGCGATTTCGTAATTGACGCGGCCCTGCCCGTCGTTATGTCGCACGACGTGCGTGACGATCGCGATTCTCAATGGTCGCCTCCCCGTGAACGCGCGGCGGCCAGCAGGCGCTGCGCCTTCTGCCAGTGCGCCGCGGATAGTATGGAAAAAATGGCCGTGAACAGCAGCAGGCCGCCCGTGCCGATCAGCGAGTTCGTGAACACGAGCATCGCGAACACCGACAGGCACAGGCTCAGGCACGCGCCGACGAACTTGTCCTTGCGCAGCTTGAACGCCGCGCGCAGCGTGCGGGCAAGCAGCATCACGACGCCCGACAGGTACAGCAGCGTGCCGGGCCAGCCGAGCACGAACGGCACGTTCATCACGCCGCTGTCGAAGCTGCCGTACTTGCCGAGCTCGCCGCTGTCGCTCGACAGCTTGGTGGACGCGCCGGTCGCGCCCATCCCTTCGCCGGCGACGTCGGTGAACGCCGTCTGCGCGAAGGTCGCGTAGAACTTGTTGCGGTCGTCGTAGCTGCGGTCGTCCTTCAGGTTCGTGATCGACTGCAGACGCTGGCCGAGCCGGTCGGCCACCGGCCCGACGGTCAGGAGCGGCACGCACAGCCCGACCAGCACGACACCGCTGATCAGGATTCGCATCCGCACGCGGTTGCTCGACTGCACGAGCTGGATCGCCAGTGCGATCACCCAGCCGCCCCAGGTCGAGCGCACGAGACACAGCGCGAACGACACGAAGCCGGCGGCGCCCGCGAACCAGCGGACCTTCTGCGGCGCCGCGAACACGAACACCAGCGCGCCCATGATCGCGAACGCGAACGGCCCCGACGAGTTCATCGTGCTGAATACCCGGACGCCGTACGGCACCGGCTCGCCCTGCGAACCCATGTCCGACCCGATCATCCACAGCACGTCCCACTGCGGCATCACGAAGTACTGCACGACCCCGTACACGCCCATCACGAGCATGCCCCACATGAACGTGGACAGCAGCACGTCGCGGTACTCGGGGTAATCGCGCGAGTTGACCATGATGTGAAAGCCGATCAGCACCGGGTACACCCAGTTCGCGAGGTCGTAGGTCGCGGCCATCACGCCGCTCGACACGATCCCGACCAGATACGCATACGTCAGCCCGAACAGCATCAGCAGCACGGGAATCCCGCGCCGCTGGGCGAGCACGCGGTAATGCCTGAGCAGCCCGAACCCGGCGATCATCGTCACCGCGAGCGGCGCGACCTGGATCAGGCTCGTCGGCGTGAATGAGCCCTTCGACCAGTCGGCGAGACGCCGCACTTCGGGGCTCAGGAACCACACCCACCACATGAAGCCGACGTAGCGCGCCGGGCTCTTGAAATACAGCCAGATGCCGACCGCGATGGCCAGCACCGGAAACGCGAGCGTCAGCACCTTGCCCTGGTGAATGGCGATCAGCGCGGCGGTAAACGTCCACAGCCCGGCCTGCCCGACCCAGTGCTTCGGCTCGGGCAACCAGTTGCGGTTGCGCGATGGTGCGCGTTCGGCGGCAATCGTACTCATCGATCCGCTCTCACCGCGACGAAGGACGCGAATCCGCGAGCGGCATCGCCACGCCCGCGGCGGCCGGCGTGCGACGCCGGCGCAGCATGTCGCGCGTGATCCGCACGTGCTGTTCGGCGAACGCCTGGGTGGTCAGGTCGCGCTCGCGCAGGCACGCGGCCGCGGCGCGCGCGCATTCGAGCGCGGCGGCCGGATCGGCCACGAAGCGATCGGCGGCCTGGCGCATCGCCTGCGCGTCGAACGCCGGCACGTAGGCGGCCGTTTCGTGCGGGAAGTAGTCGCTGAGCCCGCCGACGTCGGACACGATCATCGGCTTGCCGACCGCCGCCGCCTCGAGCATCACGGTGATGCCCGAGGCGTGGAAGTTCGGCCGCAGCGGCACGACGATCACGTCGGCCCACGCGTACAGCTCGTGCTGCTTCGCGAGGCCCGATGCCGCGCCGATCCTCACGTTCGGCGCATGCCACTCGCGCGGCACGCGGCGGCGCGTCGCGAGCCGCACGTCGTAGCGCTCGTCGCCGCCGAACGCGGCGAGGAACGTGCGCCAGTCGCGGTCGCGGTCGTTGCCGATCGCGGCGATCCGCAGCGGCCGGCCCGGTTTCCATTGCAGCGGCTCGATCGGCGGGAAATCCTGCGTGTTCAGCCCGTAGTAGACGAACTCGGCTTCGCGCCCGAGATAGCGGCGGCACAGCTCCGCGTTGTCACGGGCGAGCGTCGTCAGCGCGTCGGCGCGCGCGAGCAGCTTGCGGTATAGCCAGCGGCGCGGGCCGCCGAACGTGTTCCACTTGTCGAACAGCCACACGCTCTGCGCAAGCAGCAGCGGGCGCTTGCCTTGCGCACCGGCGAGCTTCAGGATCAGCGCGGCGGCAAGGTGCTCCTGCTCGGTGTGCGTCCAGATCACGTCGGTGCCCAGCAGCGCGGCGCGATTGCGCCACGCGTGCAGGGCGTCGAAGCCGAGCGCCGCCTTCAGCGCACGGCGCGCGAGGCTCGCGACGCGGCTCTCGCGCCGGTCCTGCGAATAGGTCAGCGCGAATTCGTCGGACTCGGCGTGGTGATAGCCGTACAGGCAGCCGATGTTTTCGCCTTTCCGGTAAGTCCGCGGATCGGCGCCGTAAAACAGGTGAACGTGAACTTTCGTGGCAGTCATGTCAGCCTCCGCCGGGCCGTCCCAAGGAGGCTGACTGCCCCCTCGGGGGGCAGCGCGCAACGCGCGCGTGGGGGTTGTTTCATCGTCAGCCTCCGCCGGGCCGCCCCAAGGAGGCTGACCGCCCCCTCGGGGGGCAGCGCGCAACGCGCGCGTGGGGGTTGTTTCATTTCGAGCCCTCCAGGAATAGCCATGCGCAATGCGCGCAGCCCGTTCAAGACGTCACCGGCGGCATCGCCGCACGATGGGGGGCAAGGTTGGCGCGGCGCGCCTCGCGTGCGCCGCGGCGCACCGCGCGCCAGTGCTCGCGCACGCGGTCGCGCCGCGCGGTATGCAGCGACAGCAGCACGTGCGCGATGCCCGGATAGACGCGCGTGCCGACCAGCGTCCACCACCACCACGCGATCTCGCGCCGCACCGGCGGCAGATGCTCGCGCAGGATCAGGTGCAGGTTGTACGCGCCGTTGCTGATCGCATTCAGCGACGCGGCATCGCGCCGGTCGTCGTCGAAACGCTCGGCCGGAAAGTGGTCGACCGCGATCGCCGGGTCGTAGACGAGCTTCCAGCCTTCACGCTGCACGTGCATGCTGAACGCCATGTCGTTGTGCACCTGCGCACCGGCGCCGCGCAGCCGCGTGTCGAAGCGCAGCCGCTCGATCGCCGCACGGCGATAGCTCATGTTCGCGCCTTTCAGCATGTCGACTTCGCGTGCGCCACCGACACCGAGGTGATGGTTGCCGATGATCTTGCCGGACAGCGTGAGCTGGCCGACGAGCTCGCGCGATTCGTCGAGCACGCGGCCCTTCTCGTGCACCCAGTCGCGGCCGCCGACCGCACCGACGCGCGGATCGGACCGAAACACGGCTTCGACGCGCGCAAGCCAGTCGGCGCGCGGCGCCGCGTCGTCGTCGGTGATCGCGACGATGTCGCCGTTCGCCGAGTCGAGCCCCTGGTTCAGCGCGGCAACCTGCCCCGGCACGTCGACCGGCACGATCCGCAGCGGCAGCGTGCCGCCGACCGACGGATCGGCAAGGCGCTCGTGCGTGGCATCGTCCTCCGGGCGCGCGACGACGATCACCTCGTCGGGCAGCCGCTCCTGGCGCTGCAGCGCCAGCAGGCAGCGCGCGAGGTCGGCGGGACGCCGGTAGGTCGGAACGAGCACGGAAATTTTCATCGAGGGTTCTCCAGTCGGCCGGGCCGGTGCTGCGCACGCCGGCCCGGTTTCGTGCAATGCCGTCAGGCGCTCAGGTATTCGTGGACGGCCGCATAGCCGCGGCCGTAGCCGCGCGTCTTCGGCGGCACGCCGTTGAAGATCCCGCCTTCCAGATCGACGCCCGCGGTACGCAGGCGCTTGATCGCGTCGGCGATCTCGCCTTCGGTATGCATGCCCGAGCGCAGCACCAGGAAGGTCGCGCCGGCCATGCGGCCGATGATGGTCGCGTCGGTCACCGCCAGCACCGGCGGCGAGTCGATCAGCACGACGTCGTAGCGCTTGCCGAGCCCTTCGAGGTATTGCGGCAGACGCGTCGACATCAGCAGTTCCGACGGGTTCGGCGGGCGCGTGCCGGCCGAGATGAACGACAGGCCCTGCACCGGCGTCTCGCGGATCGCCTCCTCGAGCGGCGACTGATCGCTCAGCAATTCGGACAGGCCCGGCTGCGCGGTGAGGCCGAAGTAGCGGTCGAGCATCCCGCGGCGCATGTCGGCGTCGATCAGCAGCACCCGCTTGCCCGAATGCGCGAGCAGCACCGCGAGGTTGACGGTCAGGAAGCTCTTGCCGATGCCCGGCGTCGGGCCGGTCAGCACGACCACACGGTTCTTCGCGTCCATCATCGCGAACTGCATCGCGGTGCGCAGGCTGCGCATGCTTTCGACGCTCAGGTCCTTCGGGCGCAGGCTCGCGAGGATCGGCCGCGCGCGGCCGCCGCCCTTCTCGGCCACGGCGTCGAGCTTCACCTGCTCGGCGCTTTGCGGCACCAGCCCGTACAGCGGCAGGTTGAACGTGCGCTCGACGCGATCCGGATCCTCGATGCCCTGGAACAGGTTGCGGCGCAGGAACACGACGCCGGTGCCGAGGATCAGCCCGAGGAACACCGCGGCCGACAGGATCAGCACCTTCTTCGGCTTGACCGGATCGCCCGGGCGCAGCGCCGAATCGACGAGGTGGATGTTGCCGCCCGTGCCGGCCTTCTGCACCGACAGTTCCTGCACGCGGTTCAGCAGCAGCACGTAGATGTCCTCGGCAACCTTCGCGTCGCGCTGGAGCTGGACGGCCTTCACTTCGGTCGCCGGCAGGCTGCGGAAGCGGTTGCTGAACTTGTCCTTCTCGCCCTGCAGTTCCGCGAGCTGCTGCTTCGCGGCGATCACCATCGGATGCGAATCGGTGAAGCGCTGCGCGAGCGACGCGAGCTGCAGGCGCTGCGCGGCGATCTGCTGCTCGTACTGCACGCTGCCTTCGAGGTAGACCTTCGCCTCGTCGCTCGCGTTGATCGAGCCGGACGTGCGCTGATACTGCGTCAGCGCGGCTTCCGCGCGCTCGAGGTCGGACTTCAGGCGCGGTTCCTCGCCCTTCAGGAAGTCGAGCATCTTGGTCGCTTCGGCCTGCTTCGCGATCACGTGCTGGTTCAGGTACGACTGCGCGAGCGCGTTCGCGATCGCGGCGGTCTGGTCCGGATCCTTGCCTTCGAGCGAGATCTGCACGACGCCCGTCTGCTTGCCCTGCTCGGACACCTGGATGCCCGACTGGAAGCCGCTGATCGCATCGAGATCGTTGTAGCGGACCACCGTGAACTGCGTGCCCGGACGCGCGACCAGCTTCTGCACGAGCAGCGTCACGCCGCCTGCCTGCTCCGATTCGCCGACCCGGCCCGACAGGAGACGGTTGCCGTTCGGGTCGACCAGCGTGTAGGTGCCGTTCGGACCGGCCGTCAGCGTCATCTTCTTGCCTTCGAGCGCGGGCACGACGTTGATCGTGTCGATGTCGGCGACTTCGCCGCCCCATGCGTACGACCGCAGGCCGAACCACGCGCGCGACGGCTCGCCCGGCGTCGCGACGCGCGCGGCCAGGCTGCCGAGCACCGGAAGCGCCTTCGGCACGACCGAGAAGTTCAGCTTGAACTGCTCGACGACCGGTGCGACGACGCCGCGGCTCTTGATGATCTCGATTTCCGCATCGGTCTGCGCCTGCTGCGGGCCGCTGTTGATCGTCGCGCCCGTCTGCGTCTGCGTGAGCGCCTGCGACGTGTTGTCGTTGCCCTCGACCCGCACG
Source organism: Burkholderia sp. BCC1977 (assembly GCF_905339595.1). NCBI lineage: Bacteria > Pseudomonadati > Pseudomonadota > Betaproteobacteria > Burkholderiales > Burkholderiaceae > Burkholderia > Burkholderia sp. BCC1977. The sequence continues at coordinate 204,509 of NZ_CAJPGQ010000002.1, read as the reverse complement.
TGCACGTCGGCCTGATAGACCGGCTTCGCGACGAAGCAGTAGAGGCCGGCGAGCGCGATGACGGTCACCGCGATGCCGAGCAGCAGCCAGATGTCGTCCATCAGCACCTGGAGCAGCTGGCCGAGGACGACGTCCTCGTCCTCGGTTTTCGCGGTCAGATCCGCGTAGGAGTGTTTCGCTTGCGTGTTCACCATTCATTCCCGCTTGAGTGGTGCCGGGGCGGAGGCGCCGCCCCGGCGGGCTATCAGCGCGTGATTTGCCGCATGTAGAAGATCGTCTGGATCGTCGGCAACACCTGCTGCAGCACGCGGTTGAACTGCACCGAGCTGGCCGTGCTGACGTAGACGACGTCGAGCGGCTGGAGCGGGAAGCGGCTCGACAGCATCAGCGCATCCGGCTGCGTCATGTCGAGACGGAACACTTCCGGCTTCGTCGGGTTGTCACGCATCCCGCGCATCACGTAGATCTTGCGCGGGTTCGCATCGGTGTCGAGGATGCCGCCGCCGGCCGTCAGCGCGTCGGCGATGGTCAGCTTGCCCTTGAGCATCGGCACGGTGACCGGCGTCTTGACCTCGCCCATGATGAACACGCGGCTGTCGCTGCGGTCCGGCACGTTGACGATGTCGCCCGGCTGCAGCATCACGTTCTGCTTCACTTCGCCGCGATCGAGCACGCCGTTCGCGTCGAGCGTGTAGAGCTTGCCGTCGCGCGTCAGGCGCACGCGCTGCAGGTCGGCCTCGTTGCTCGAGCCGCCCGAGCGCGTGATCGCGTCGACGAGCGTCAGCGGCACGTCGCTCATCGCGAGCGGGCCCGGCTGCTTCACCTCGCCCGTCACCTGCACCTTCTGGCTGCGGAACGACAGCACGCGCACGTCGAGCTGCGGATTCTTCACGTAGCGCGCGAGCGTGGACGCCATCTGGTCGCGGATCTGCGCGACCGTCTTGCCCGCCACGCGGATGCGGCCGACGAACGGGAAGAAGATCGTGCCGTCGGCGGCCACGGTCTGGCCGTACGGATCGGCCTGGCCCGGCTGCGCGGACGTATACGGCTGCTGCAGCGCGCCCGCGACCGACTGCGTCGAGGTGCCGCCGCTCGAGAACGACTGGCCCTGCGGCGTCGTCAGCTCGGGGTGATCCCACACCGTGACGCCGAGGATGTCCTGCGGGCCGACGCGGTACACATACTGCGACGGATCGGTATAACGGCCCGGCGGCAGCGGGTGCTCGACCTGCTGCTTCTGCAGCTGATCCATCACCAGCTTCGCGTCGATGTAATGAACCGGATAGGTTTCGGCCGGGCCTTGCCGGCCTTCGTCCTTCAGGTTCGACGAGTCGAGATAGTTGCCGGGCGCGGTCGCGCAGGCCGACAGGAATGTCGTCATTGCGACGGCAAGCGCCAGCGGGCGCATGGGACGTTTCAGCATAGTTTTTGCAGCCATCCTTGAACCAGACGTTCGATCAATGAGTAGCTCTCGCGATAGTCGGCCTCGGGGCCGCCATGCGGATCCGCGATCTCGGCGTCCTCCCACTTGCCCAGCAGGTGGACCTTGCCGCGCGCGAACGGATCGACCGATTCGACGGCCTTGATCTGTTCGCGCTCGCTGACGAGAATCAGGTCGGCGTCGCGCACGATCCGGCGCGACAGCCGCCGCGACCGGTGCGTCGTCGCATCGACGCCGCGCTCGGCGAGCAGTTGCCGCATCACCGGATCGATGCCGTCGCCGTCGTTGGCACGCACGCCGGCGGAGTGGAACGTCGCGCGCGGGCCGCCACGCGACGCCGCGTGCGACTTGAACAGCATTTCCGCCGCCGGGCTGCGGCAGACGTTCGCGTGACAGACGATCAGGATGTTGCGGAACATGGCGTCTCGATTCGGGTTACGGGTAACGGTGACGCGCGGCTCAGGCGTTCGCGCGCGCGGCGCCCGGCACACGGGCGGCGACGGCCTGGCGCGAGCCGGGGCGGCCGATCGGGTGGTATTCGATGCCCTGCTCGCTCATCGTCTCCGGCTCGTACAGGTTGCGACCGTCGAAGATCACCGGCGACTTCCACAGACGGCCGAGCGCGACGAAGTCGGGGCTCTTGAAGATCTTCCATTCGGTGACGATCACGAGCGCATCGGCATCGCGTGCGGCCTGCGCCTCGTCGTCGACGAAGGAGAGGCGCTCGAGCCAGCTCGGATGATTCGCGAGATCGAGCGCGAGCACGCGGCGCGCTTCCTGCTGCGCGACCGGGTCGTACGCCGCGATGCGCGCGCCGCGCGACAGCAGCTCGGCGATCAGCTCGCGGCTCGGCGCCTCGCGCATGTCGTCGGTGTTCGGCTTGAACGCGAGCCCCCAGATCGCGAACGTGCGGCCGGTCAGGTCCTCGCCGAAGCGCGCGACGATCTTGTCGGCGAGCACGCGCTTTTGCGTCGCGTTGACCGACGACACGGCCTTCAGGATCCGCAGCGACTGGCCGTGCTCGTCGGCGGTGCGGATCAGCGCCTCGACGTCCTTCGGGAAGCACGAGCCGCCGTAGCCGCAGCCCGCATACAGGAAGTGATAGCCGATGCGCGGATCGGAGCCGATCCCGCGACGCACGGCCTCGATGTCCGCACCGAAGCGGTCGGCCAGGTTCGCCAGCTCGTTCATGAACGAGATGCGCGTGGCGAGCATCGCGTTCGCCGCGTATTTCGTGAATTCGGCCGAGCGCACGTCCATGTACAGCGTGCGTTCGTGGTTGCGGTTGAACGGCGCGTAGAGCTTCTTCATCAGCTCGCGTGCGCGCTCGCCCGGCACGTCGTCGTCGCAACCGATCACGATGCGGTCCGGCCGCGTGAAATCGTCGACCGCCGCGCCTTCCTTCAGGAATTCCGGATTCGACACGACCGAGAACATCGGATCGTCGCCGCGCTTCGCGAGCTCCTCGGCCACCGCCGCGCGCACGCGCTCGGCCGTGCCGACCGGCACCGTCGACTTGTCGACGATCACCTTGAAGCCCTTCATGGTGCGGCCGATGTTGCGCGCCGCCGCGAGCACGTACTGCAGGTCGGCCGAGCCGTCCTCGTCGGGCGGCGTGCCGACCGCGATGAACTGCACGTCGCCGTGCGCGACCGCGGCCTCGATGTCGGTCGAGAAGCGCAGGCGGCCCGCCGCGCGATTGCGCGCGATGACTTCCTTGAGGCCCGGCTCGTGGATCGGCACGCCGCCGTTGTTCAGGACGTCGATCTTCGCCTGATCGACGTCGAGACAGAACACGTCGTGCCCGATGTCGGCGAGACAGGCGCCGGTGACAAGACCTACGTAACCGCTGCCGATGATAGTCAGATTCATGATGTGTCGGACCTCGTGACCAATGATTCGAAATTCGTAAGACCGGAGTGTCGGTGCGTTCCGCGTCAGTAAGCGTTGCTGCCGGTGAAGCCTTTCCAGAGCGTCAGCATGACGATCTTGATGTCGAGCCAGAACGACCAGTTCTGCATGTAGTACAGATCGAGCTTCACGCGTCCCATCATCTTCTCGATCTGGTCGGTCTCGCCGCGAAAGCCGTTGATCTGCGCCCAGCCGGTGATGCCCGGCTTGATCCGGTAGCGGAACATGTAGCCCTTCACCAGATCCTTGTAGATGTCGTCGTGCGCGAGCGCATGGGGCCGCGGGCCGACGACCGACATTTCGCCCTTCAGCACGTTGATGAACTGCGGCAGTTCGTCCAGGCTCGTGCGGCGCAGGAAGCGGCCGACCGGCGTCACGCGCGTGTCGTGCTTGGTCGCCTGCGTGACCTGGCCCGCGACTTCCTGATGCACCTTCATCGAGCGGAACTTGTAGATCTCGAACTCGTGCCCGTCGATGCCCTTGCGCTTCTGGCGGAAGAACACCGGCCCGCGCGACGTGAACTTGATCAGGCACGCGATCAGCACCATCACCGGCGCGAGCGCCGTGAGCGCCGCCAGCGCGAACAGCCGGTCGAACACGAACTTCGGCAGGATCCGCACGTCGGTGATCGGCGACGCCGCGAGGTTGATCGCCGGCACGCCGAGCACCTCGACCACTTCCTGGTTGAAGAACGACAGCGTGCGCACGTCCGGAATGAAACGGATATTCACGAAGTCGTGGCGGAACACCGTCACGATCTGGTGAATCCGGCGCTCCTCCGTGATCGGCAGCGTGAGCCACAGCTCGCTGATCGCGCGGCTGCGCACCAGCCACACCAGCGATTCGAACTGCCGCTCGATGCGCACGTCGTCGAGCGCGACTTCGCCCGGCGCTTCGCTTTCGTCGTATACGCACACCGGGTTGAAGCCCGCCTCCGGACGCGCCCGCATCTGCGCGATCAGCCGCCGCGCCGCCGGCGTACCGCCGACGACCGCGACCGCCTTCAGGTTGTAGCCGCCGCGGCGCAGTTGTCGCAGCACGACGTGCACGCAAGCCTTCGAGCCGGCGAGCAGCGCCATCGTCACGCCCGCCCAGTAGCCCAGCCACAGCCGCGACAGGTCGCCCGACTGGTGAAAGCTGAAGCTCATCAGGATGCCCGCGAGCTCGACCACCAGCCACGCGAACGCAACGCGCCCCACCAGCCCGACGAGACGCTTGCCGCGCCACGACTGGTAAATGCCGATGGCCGGAAAGAACACGACCACCAGCAGGCAGTCGAACAGCACCGTCGTGCGCTGCAGGTCGTTGAGCCAGATGCTGCCGCCGTGCAGCGCGGCGGCGATCAACGCCCCCAACACGACCATCGCGATATCGATGACTCTCGCCAGCACGCTCAACATGTCTGCTTCCTCTTTGAACAGGCGTTTGCCGAACAGCTCCTTGCGCAGCCCGTGCCGCACATTCGATTCAAACGTTGCATGACGCTATTGAAGCGGTAAGAAAATCTCTCCTCAAGCGCACAAGTATTTCGAAAAATAATCGGAAATTCTTGCCGTGACATTCTCGAATTAAATCGGCACGTTTTCCCGAATCGATCGCGAATCGGGATTTTTTCGAAAACTTTACGGTTCCAGCCAAGCCTTTACTGGTTTGGATGACAGCCCGATCCATCGAATTATTTTTTATTTTTTTATTTGCATCGGATGCTATCGCGGAAAATTTTCCCGGATCCGCTCGCGACGAATATCGTGCAAAGCGCCCGGTTTTATTGTCGATTTACTTCGTGCTACAAACAGGCACTGACTTCAATCGAGGAGAGTGTCATCATGAATGCTCCGGCCGTGCTAGCCGATACGCGCCCTTCTTCTTCCGCCGCCACCGACGCCGCGACCCGCGTCGCAGTGCAGCCGGTGATCCTTGCCGGCGGTTCGGGCACGCGTCTGTGGCCGATGTCGCGCGAACACTATCCGAAGCAGCTGATCGGCCTGCTCGGCGATCATTCGCTGCTGCAATCCACCGCGCTGCGCCTCGACGGCCTTGCGACCGGTCATCCGCTGAACGACGACGTGCTGATCGTGTGCGGCGAGGATCACCGCTTCACGACCGCCGAGCAACTGCGCCTGACCGGCAAGCGTGCAGCGATCATGCTCGAGCCGCTCGGCCGCGACACCGCGCCCGCGCTGACGCTCGCCGCGCTGCGGATCGTCGCCGGCGGCGGCGATGCCGTGATGACCGTGATGCCGGCCGACCACGCGGTGGCCGACCAGCCGCGCTTTCATGCGGCCGTCGCGGCCGGCGTGCACTGCGCGGCCCAGGGCAAGATCGCGACGATGGGCATCGTGCCGGGCCGGGCCGAAACGGGCTACGGCTACATCCGCGTCGGCGCGCCGCTCGGCGACGCCGCCACCGGCAACCTCGACGTGCGCCGCCTCGACCGCTTCGTCGAGAAGCCGCATCTCGAACTCGCGCAGCAGTACGTCGCCTCCGGCGAATACTGGTGGAACAGCGGGATCTTCATCGTGCGCGCGTCGGTGTGGCTGAACGCGATCCGCCAGCTCGAACCGGAGATCCACGCAGCCTGCGAGCAGGCCGTCGCGCGCGGCAAGGACGACGGCGACTTCTTCCGCGTCGACCGCGACGCGTTCGCCGCGTCGCCGTCGAACTCGATCGACTACGCGGTGATGGAACGGCTCGTGAGCCTGCCGCAGCTGTGCGAAAGCGTCGTCGTGCCGCTCGACGCAGGCTGGTCGGACGTCGGTTCGTGGGACGCGATCTGGCAGATCCTGCCGAAGGACGAAGCCGAGAACGTCGGCCGCGGCCACGTGCTGTTCGAAAACGCCGAATCGACCTTTGCGCATTCGGAAAGCCGGCTCGTCGCATGCGTCGGCACGCAGAACCTCGTCGTCGTCGAAACGCCCGACGCCGTGCTCGTCGCCGACAAGTCCTGCGTGCAGGACGTGAAGAAAATCGTCGGGCGCATCAAGGCCGCACGCGGCGCGGAAGCGACCGATCACCGCAAGGTCCATCGCCCGTGGGGGCATTACGACTCGGTCGACATGGGCGAGCGCTTCCAGGTGAAACGCATCGTCGTGAAGCCGGGCGCGCGACTGTCGCTGCAGATGCACCACCACCGCGCCGAGCACTGGATCGTCGTGCGCGGCACGGCGCGCATCACGCGCGGCGACGACACCTTCCTGCTGTCCGAAAACGAATCGACGTACATCCCGCTCGGCGTGTCGCACCGGCTCGAGAACCCGGGCAAGATGCCGCTCGAGCTGATCGAAGTGCAGTCGGGCGCGTATCTCGGCGAGGACGACATCGTCCGCTTCGACGATACCTACGGACGCCAGTGACGCCATGCCTGCCGGGCGCGCCGTCTCGACGGTGCGCCCGGCATCACGGGCACGGGACAGACAAAAAACAACGCGCGGGCGCCGTGACACACGACGGCCCGCGCGTTTTCGTTCGGACGACGATCAACCGACGCGGTACGCGTATTCGCGCCGGTCCGACTGCACCGGGTCGTTGCGGCCCTCGGACAGCGCACCCGCGCGACGCTCGGCGATGAAGCGCTTGATGTCCGACTCGGCGCGCGCCAGCGCGGACAGGCCGGCCAGCACTTCGCTTTGCGGCGCACGCGCCGGTTCGTCGCTCGCACCATGGCGATCGATCCACTGACGCGCCCAGTCGAGCGCGTACTGCTCCGCTTCTTCCGCATCGGTGAAGCGCGGGCCGATCAGGCCCGAGCGCTCGACGCGCCGGTCGTCCTGCGTGATCTCGGCCCACGCGCGGTACATCAGGTTCTGCACCGGCTGCGCGCTACCGCAGATCGTGTAGCCGCGGTATTCGTCGACCTGCGGCTCGGCCGCGGCGAAGCTCGCGGCGGACGGACGCCCGTGACGCAGCGCCGCGGGCTGCGCGCCCGGCACCGCGAACGACGAACCGGACGACACGTCGGCGTCGTCGTTCGACAGCGCGGCCAGCGTCGCGCCCTCGCCCTCCCAAACGTTTGCCTGAGCAACCGGCAGTTGCCACGACTCGGGGTTCTGCCAGAACACGCCGCGCAGACGGTCGTTGTCGGGCACCGGCTCGGCACGGCATGCCGGCGTGACCGGCACCGGCGGCGGCGGCACATACGCGAACGTGCGCCCGCTGAACTGGGTCAGCACGTCGATCATCTGCAGCAGCGTGCCGTTCGCGAGCCACTCCTCGTAGCGGCGGCGGCACGTCGGCCCGGACGGATAGCGCCCGGGCAGTTTGGACCACGCTTCACCGGTCGTCAGGATCCAGAGAACCGCGTTGGCGACGACGCGCGGCTCGGCACGTGGACGGCCTCGACGGTTCAGCCGGATGGGTTCATCGGCGATCAGCGTTGAAAGTCGAAACCACTCTTCATCGTTAAGCTCATCGAAGAACATAGTTGATTTCTCCACACAGCCAGGCCGGGGCTGCGATTGTCGGCGCCGTCGTCACGCATCGCGTCACGGGGCGGCCCGGTTGCACATTATGGTTATCCGATTGTTGTGCACCCCGGTGCGACACCGCACTTTCACGGTGCCGCCATTCCCGGCAATGGCGCACAAATCACGGTCTCACTCCAATGTGGGAATTTTTGTGCACGAAGCATACCATCCCTAGGGTTTATCTCAATATGACAATGACTTAATGTTACGCACTGAAACAACCTGCCATGGGTGCGCAATCTATTTACGCTTGAATTTTTTTACGCGATCGTTATGCGCGATGCTGGGAAGCCCCGTCCGGCGGGGCTCTGCGGGATGTGGTCGAGGCCTGACAGGCGGGCTTCCGGAGGTGTTCCGACCCTTGCAGGTAACAATCTCTTGAATTGCCGCCTAAAATCGGTAAATCAGGGAAAATTTCGTAACAAGATATTCACGGATCGGTAAATCATTCAAATTCCACTGAACTGAATTATCTCCGTGCACAATCTTTTTATTGTTTCTCCGCGAGTGATGAAAGCGGTCCGACCCACGATGCACATTGTTTCCCGGCATGCAAGCGTCGACGGGTTTGTTACATTCTCCGGGTAACGAGCGGCCGACGGCGGCAGCGCGACGGTCGGGCCGCCGCGTTTCGGGTCGCAACGGCGCGCCATCCGCGCCATCCGCTCGATACGGGAAGCATCGCGCGGCCGCGTGTCAGTGCAGATCGCCGGCCAGCGACGCGGCCACGTCCGCCGCGATGCGTTGCGGCGCCACCGTATAGGCCGGGTGATCGCAACCGATCGACAGCGTCGCGCCGTCCTTGAGCGCCGCGCATATCGGCCCGCTCAATTCGAAGCGCACGAAATGCACGGCCGAGGTTTTCTCCGCGTTGTCGCGGTCGAGATCCTCGTCGGCGATCGCATAGACGTCAGGATGCCCGTCGACCTGCAGGTACACGCGATCCTCGACACCGATCAGCCGCGCGAGTGCCGCGCGCCGCTCGGCCTCGTGCTCGTATTCGATCTGCAGCGTCGCCTTCAGGTTGGTGCCGTCCGGCACGAGCGGCAGATAGGCTTCCAGTTCGCCTTCGATGCCGGCCTCGTCGAAAATCTTCTCGATGTGCAGCATCTCCTGGATCTGGTAGCGGATCGTGGTCTCGTCCTCGAACAGGAAGCGCAGATGATTGCCGAGCGCCACCGCGCGGCGCCGCTTGTGCGCGACGAGCCGCGCGTGTTCGGTCTTGCGGATCTTCGCGTACGCTTCGAGCGTCAGCAGCGAGTCGCGGGTCAGCGTCATGGGATGTCCTCGGATAGCGTCGATGTCTTCGTGGAGCGAGCGGTTCAGATGCCGTACGCGCGGCGCAGCAGCGTCAGCGGATGCGCGAGCGGCGCGGCGGGCAACCCCTTCTCGTCGATGCCCTGCACGATGTGATGGCCGGCGAGCGCGCAGTCCGACGACACGAAATCCGGCTTCGGCTCGGCCATTGCCTTGAACACCGGCGCGCCGATCCGCATCGCGTCCGCATGGAAGGCCTTCTTCACGCCGAACGTGCCCGCGTGCCCCGAACAGCGCTCGACGACGTTCACGCGCGTATCGGGCACGAGCGACAGCGTGTCGGCCGTCTTGCGGCCGATGTTCTGCACGCGCGCGTGGCACGGCACGTGATACGACACGGTGCCGAGGCCCTGCTTGAAATCGGTCTTCAGCAAACCGTCGCGATGCCGCGCGATCACGTATTCGAACGGATCCCAGAATGCATCGGCCACCGCCCGCACGGCTTCGTCGCCGGGGAACATCAGCGGCAGTTCGCTCTTGTACATCAGCACGCAGCTCGGGATCGCACCGATCAGCGCATACCCTTCGCGCGCATAGCGCTCCAGCACCGGGATGTTGACGGCCTTCTTCGCGGCGACGCCCGCGAGGTTGCCCTGCTCGAGGAGCGGCATCCCGCAGCAGGCTTCGCGCGTGACGAGCTCGTACGGGATCTCGTTGTGCGCGAGGATCGCGAGCAGGTCGTGGCCGATGCCCGGTTCGTTGAAGTTCACATAGCACGTCGCGTAGATTGCGACCTTGCCGGGCGTGCGTTCGCCGTCGCGTACCGGCGGGCCGTCCGAGCGCTTCGCGGCGCGCCGGAACTTGCGCGGCGCGAACTCCGGCAGCCATGCGTTGCGATCGACGCCGAGCGCCGCTTCGAGCGCGTGGCGCGCGGGCGGCGTGCGATTCACCGCGTTCACCGTCTGCGTGACGATCGGAATGCCCGCGAAATGACCGAGCGCGTCGGTGTTCGACAGCACCTTGTCGCGCAACGGCGCCTCGCCGCGCCGGTAGCGCGCGGCCTTCCCGCGCAGCATCAGGTGCGGGAAGTCGACGTTCCATGCATGCGGCGGCACGTACGGGCATTTCGTCATGTAGCAGAGGTCGCACAGGTAGCACTGGTCGACGACCTTGCCGAACGCGGCCTTCGGCACTTCCTCGATGTCGCCCATCGGCGTGTCGTCGACGAGATCGAACAGCTTGGGAAATGCGCCGCACAACGACACGCAGCGCCGGCACCCGGCGCAGATGTCGAACACGCGCGTCATTTCCGCATCGATCGCGGCCTGGTCGTAGAACACTTCGGACTGCCAGTCGAGCGGATGCCGGGTCGGGGCTTCGAGACTGCCTTCCTTGTGGGGCATGGGGCGCTCCAGCGTGGCGCGCATGCGCGCGGACGCGCCGCCCGCGCAATGCGGGCAGCGATCAACGCACGGCCGGCCGCGGGACATGCCCGGCCGGGCCGTGCTGCCTTGGCAGGGCCCGCGTCAGTCGACGAGCGCGTCCAGCGCCTTCGTATAGCGGTTCGCGTGGCTGCGTTCCGCCTTCGCGAGCGTCTCGAACCAGTTCGCGATTTCGTCGAAGCCTTCGTCGCGCGCCGTCTTCGCCATGCCCGGATACATGTCGGTGTATTCGTGCGTCTCGCCGGCGATCGCCGATTCGAGGTTCAGCCGGGACGGGCCGAACGGCAGACCCGTCGCCGGATCGCCGACCGCTTCGAGGTATTCGAGGTGGCCGTGCGCATGGCCCGTTTCGCCTTCGGCAGTCGAGCGGAACAGCGCGGCGACGTCGTTCTGGCCTTCGACGTCGGCCTTCGAAGCGAAATACAGATAGCGCCGGTTCGCTTGCGATTCGCCCGCGAACGCGAACTTCAGATTCTCTTCGGTCTTGCTGCCCTTGAGTTGAGCCATTTGCGCCTCCGTTCGAGTCGGCGCGGCCGGGTGCGGAGCCGGGCCGATGATGTATGTGGGGAACGAAGCGCATGCCGGACGCGCACGCTTCGTGCCTTTTAATCTAGGCGCTGGCGTTCGCATCCCCCAATAGGCTTTTTCAATCCGCGTGATAGTGGAAGGCGGGAATGGGGGACGGTTGACGGGGGAGACGGGGTGGTGGCTGGGGTGGCGTTTGGCGTTTGGCGTTTGGCGTTTGGCGTTTGGCGTTTGGCGGTCGGCGGTCGGCGGTCGGCGGTCGGCGGTCGGCGGTCGGCGGTCGGCGGTCGGCGATCGGCGATCGGCGATCGGCGCTCGGCGCTCGGCGATCGGCGCTCGGCGCTCGGCGGTCGATGCGACGCCCGGTGCATTCACACCGGCGTCGCTCGTCATGCGTCACGCATCCGTCGCACGCTTCAGCAGCAATTCCCTTTCGCGCTCGTTGCGGGTCAGTTCCGCCGCGCGGCGGAACTCGACCTTCGCCTCGTCGGCGCGGCCGAGCTTCGCGAGCAGGTCGCCGCGCACGCTCGGCAACCAGTGATAGCGCGCGAGCGCCGGATCGTCGCGCAGCACGTCGACGATTTCCAGCGCCGCGGCAGGCCCGAACGCCATCCCCACCGCCACCGCGCGGTTCAGCTCGACGACCGGCGACGGCGCGACCTCGGCAAGCGCGTCGTACAGCGCGACGATCTGCGCCCAGTCCGTCTCCGACGCGTGCCGCGCGCGTGCATGGCACGCCGCCAGCGCGGCCTGCAGCGCATACGGGCCGAGCACGCCGCCGAGTTGCGTCGCCCGCTCGAGCGCCGCGAGGCCGCGCCGGATCAGCAGCGGATCCCAGCGGCTGCGGTCCTGGTCGAGCAGCAGCACGGGCTGCCCCTGCGCATCGGTCCGCGCATGGATGCGCGACGCCTGCAGTTCCATCAGCGCGACAAGCCCGAGCACCTCGCTTTCGTCCGGCACGAGCCCGGCCAGCACGCGGCCGAGACGCAGCGCCTCGTCGCACAACGCCGGGCGCGTCCAGTCGTCGCCCGCCGTGGCAGCGTGGCCTTCGTTGAACACCAGGTAGATCACTTCGAGCACCGACGCGAGCCGCGCGGGCCGCGCATCGGCGGCCGGCACCTCGAACGGCACGCGCGCCGCCGCGAGCGTGCGCTTCGCGCGCACGATGCGCTGCGCGATCGTCGGCTCGGGCGACAGGAACGCACGCGCGATCTCGCTCGTGGTCAGCCCGCCGAGCAGCCGCAACGTCAGCGCGACGCGTGCATCGGTCGACAGCACCGGATGGCACGACGTGAAGATCAGCCGCAGCAGGTCGTCGCCGATGTCGTCGTCGCGCGCGTCGGCGAGCGCGTCCGCGATGTCGGGGACAACGTGCGCTTCGAGCGCGTCCATTTCATGCCCGAGCTGGTCGCGCTTCGCCGCATGCAGCGACTCCTGCCGGACCCGGTCGAGCGCGCGCCGCTGCACGGCCGTCATCAGCCACGCGGCCGGGTTGTCGGGCACGCCGTCGACGGGCCAGTGCTCGAGCGCCGCGACGAGCGTGTCCTGCGCGAGTTCCTCCGCCACGCCGACGTCGCGCACCACGCGCGCGGCGCGCGCGATGATCTTGGGCGCCTCGATCCGCCAGACCGCTTCGATCGCACGGTGAGTCGCCTCATGCGTCACGACGCCTGCCCCTCGGCGGACGCATCCAGCGGCATGGCCATCAGCTCCCACGCGTGGCCGTCCGGATCGTCGAACCCGTGGCCGTACATGTTCGGATACTCGCGCGGCGCTTGCGGCGCGGACCCGCCGGCCGCGAGCGCCTTCGCGACGATCGCGTCGACCTCGGCGCGGCTGTCGCACGACAGGCACGACAGCACCTGCACCTGCGTCGCCGGATCGACGATGGTCTTGCCGGTGAAGGTCTGGAAAAACGGCCGCACGAGCAGCATCGCGAAAATCGTGTCGCTGATCTTGATGCAGGCAGCCTGATCGTTGGTATAGGCCGGTACGACCTCGAAACCGAGTGCCTGGTAGAACGTCTTCGCGCGCGGCAGGTCGGCCACGGGCAGGTTGATGAAAACCATCTTGTGCATGACGGATGCTCCGATGAAATTGGATTCGGGGGATTCAGGCGTGGGTGCGGCCGACGTGGAGGTCGCGAAACCGCTCGACCGCTTCGCTGGGTGTCAGGTCGTCGAGTTCGAACAGCGGACGCACCTCGATCTCGCAGTCCATCTCCGCGCCGAACGGCGCGGGAAACCGGCGCGTCCATTCCAGCGCCTCGTCGCGCGAGCGCACCTGGATCAGCGTGTAGCCGGCAATCAGTTCCTTCGTCTCCGCGAACGGGCCGTCGACCACCGTGCCCTTGCCGCCGGTGTAACGCACGCGCCAGCCGCGCGCGCTCGGCCGCAGGCCGTTCGCGTCGAGCAGCACGCCGGCCTTGGTCAGTTCCTCGTGATAGACCGTCATCGCCTCGACCAGCCGGTTGTCCGGCAACGCGTCAGATTCGCTGACGGCGTTTGCCCGGATCATGATCATGAATCGCATCGCTCACTCCTTGTCATGGGTGGAAAGGGGCGCCCGTTCATCGGTGCCTTATCCGGACGACGGGCGGCAGACGGCCGGATCGACGTGCCGCGCGACGAACCAGGGTAAATACCTAGGCGCGACCGTCACAGGAAGCACGGGCCGACCGCGCGCACTTCGACCGTGCACCATTGCGCGGCCGGGCACTGGCGCGCGATCTCGATCGCTTCGTCGCGCGTGTCGACGTCGACGATGAAGAAGCCGCCGACCATTTCCTTCGCCTCGGCGAACGGGCCGTCGACGAGGCGCGTCTCGCCGTCGCGCACCTGCACGCGCGTCGCGCGCTCCGAGCGCTCCAGCGACTCGACGCCGCGCAGCACGCCGCGCGCTTTCAGCGTCTCGGCGAAATCGACCATCCGCGCGTACAGCGCCTGCCCGTCTTCGAGCGTGCGTTCGGCGCGCTGGCCGGTCGGTTCGACAATCAACAGCATGTAGGACATGGAAATCTCCTGTGGGGGCCATGCGCGCGAGCGTTCGGATCGCAGGCCGGGATCACGCGTCAGATGCGAAGCCTAGCAGCCCCGGCCGGCCCTGCCGTCATCGTTGGCCATTCGGCACTGGCCTGATGGCCAATTCGATCTCAGCACGCGATTTTGCCGTCAAGATGCTTGCCCGAACCTTCGAATTTTCTTCCTGTGGAGCGCTCCATGTCACGCCTGCCGCCCCCGCTCGCGCTCGCCGCCACGCTCGTCCTTGCCGCTGCGCCCGCCACCGCCGCGCTGCCGGTCGGCGCGGGCTGCGGCGGCCCCACCACGCTGATCGCCGACATCCGCGATCCCGGCGGCCGGTCGCCGCTGGCCGGGCGCACCGCGTCGATCGAAGCGGTCGTCACCGCGGCATTCGCCGGCGCCGACGGCTTCGGCGGATTCTTCGTCCAGCAGGCGGACGCGCAGCGGCGCCACCGGCCGGGCGTCCCGGAAGGCCTGTTCGTCTACGCGCCGCATGCGCGCGCCCGTCCCGGCGAGCGCGTGCACCTCACCGGCAGGATCGAGCAGAAGTACGGCCGGACGCAACTCGCGCTGTCGGGCCAGGTGGCCGTCTGCGCGCGCGGGCAGAGCGTCACGCCGGCAGCGCTCGTGCTGCCGGTCGACAGCGAGGCCGTATTCGCCGCGCATGAAGGCATGCGGGTGCGCTTTCCGCAAACGCTGACGGTCAGCGATACCTACGAACTCGGCCGCTACGGCAGCATCGTGCTCAGCCGCGGCCGCCTGTACATGCCGACGCACGTGGTCCCGCCGGCCCGAGCCGCTGCGCAGGCCGCGGCCAATGCCCGCAACCGCATCGTGCTCGACGACGGTTCGAGCCGCGTGAACCCCGCGACCGCCCGCTATCCGCCGCCTGCGCTGAGCGCCGCCAACACGCTGCGCGCGGGCTACACGGTGCGCGGCGTCGAAGGCGTGCTCGAGAAGCGCTACGGCACGTGGCGACTGCAGCCCGTGCCAGCCGCGCCGCCGGTCTTCGACGCCGCATCGAACCCGCGGACCGATGCGCCGGCGCGGCATCCGCAGGCCGATGTGCGGGTCGCGTCGTTCAACGTATTCAACTATTTCAACGGCGACGGCACGGGCGGCGGCTTCGACGATCCGGCCAACCGCGGCGCGAAGACGCCCGCCGCCTTCGCCCGGCAGGAAGCGAAGATCGTCGCCGCGCTGCGTGCGCTGCGCGCCGACGTGATCGGCCTGATGGAAATCGCGAACAACGGCCACGGCCCCGCGAGCGCCGTGCAGCGTCTCGCGGCAGGGCTCGGCGACGGCTGGCGCGCGGTCGACCCCGGCACTGCACGACTCGGCCGCGATGCGATCGCGGTTGCGCTGCTGTATGACAGCCGGACGGTCGAACCCGTCGGGCGCGCCGCCACCGTCGCGCTCGACGGCCGGAATCGCCCGCCGCTCGCGCGGACGTTCCGTCGCATCGGCGGCGCCCGCGCGTTCACGGTCGCGGTCAATCACCTGAAGTCGAAGAACTGCCCACGGGCAACCGGCCCCGATCTCGACCAGTCGGACGGCCAGGGCTGCTGGAACGCGACACGCACGCGCGCGGCCGAACGCGTCGCCGGGTGGCTCGCCACGTCGCCGACCGGCGCCGCGGCCGACGGCGTGCTGCTGATCGGCGACCTGAACAGCTACGCGAAGGAAGACCCGCTGCGCGCGCTCGAATCGCGCGGCTACGCGAACCTCGTCGCCCGCTTCGCCGGCCATGCCGGCTACAGCTATGTATTCCGCGGCGAAGCGGGCAACCTCGACCACGCACTCGCCACGTCACCGCTCGCCGCCCGCGTGAAGGCCGTGCATGCCTGGCACATCAACGCCGACGAACCGCTCGCGCTGCAATCCGTGCCCGATTACAAGACCCCGGCGCAACGGGCCGCCTATTACGCACCCGATGCATACCGCTCGTCGGATCACGATCCCGTCGTCATCGACCTCGCGCTGGACGAAGCCGCCACCTGAGCCGCCGCGGGCACAAACCCTGCTCGAAGAAGCAATGGCGATCAGTGCAATTGCATCGGCACGACGCGTGCAACGGCACTATTTACCTGACGCACCGGGCGAAGCCATATTTACCGGACCTTCACGCCACGCAATGGCGCGCGACGTCGCTTCGCCCGCCGCGCGAAATTTTTTCAAACGCCGCCCCGCCCCATCGCGCGGGGCTTCCCGGGAAACTTGCCGACGAATTGAAAATTTGTCTCGAAACTCAATTGGCTGATGTGAATCACACTGGTTGCAGGGATTCGTCTTATCTTCAAATTGGCCTGCAAATCTGGCCTGCAAATCAAATCGAAGGAGGATAAACACCATGGCGCTCACCGACTCGATCGAACACAAGCTGGACCGCGGCCTGTCCGACATCCGTCGCACCGGCCGGCGCGTGGGACGCACGGCGCGCTCGGCCGCCCGCGACCTGCATGCGGACGTGACCGACGATCTGCGCGGGCTGGTCGATGAACTGGAAGACCTGCTGAAGAACGACGGCGACGGCGATATCGCCGCGCTGCGCAAGCGCGTGCAGTCGCGGCTCGACGAAGCGCGCAGCACGCTCGACCATGCGTCGGGCACCGCGGCCGCCCGGCTGCGCGATTCAGCCGAACGCGTGTCGCAAGCCGTGCACGACAATCCGTGGCAGACCGCTGGTGTCGTCGCGGGCCTCGCGTTCGTCGCCGGCCTGCTCCTTTCCCGCCGTTGAACGGGGCGACCGCCCCGACCGTCCTCAATCCGACAACGAAGGAGAATCGCCATGCAGAAGTCCCTCGCCCTGAAAGCCGCCGCCGCGGTCATGCTCGGCAGTCTCGCACTTGCCGGTTGCACCACCACGCCTGACAAGCCCGACACCGCAGCGGCCAGCGCGTCGAAACGCCAGTCGATCGACGCGAGCGTGAACGCCACCCTGTCGCGCCTCTATTCGACGGTGCCGGGTTCGCGTGAACTCGTCGCGAAATCGCGCGGCGTGCTCGTGTTCCCGAACGTGCTGCAGGCCGGCTTCATCGTCGGCGGCCAGTCCGGCAACGGCGCGCTGCGCGTCGGCGGCAGCACCGTCGGCTACTACAACACGTCGTCGCTGTCGGTCGGCCTGCAGGCCGGTGCGCAATCGAAGGCGATCGTGTTCCTGTTCATGACGCAGGACGCGCTCGACTCGTTCCGCAAGTCCGAAGGCTGGGCCGCCGGAGCGGACGCGTCGGTCGCGGTCGTGAAGGTCGGCGCGAACGGCGCGGTCGACTCCAACACGGCCACCGCACCGGTCGAGGTGCTGGTGCTGACCAACGCGGGCCTGATGGGCGACCTGTCGGTGAACGGCACCAAGGTCACCCGGCTCAACATCTGACGAGACGACCCGGCCCCCGGGCCGGGTCGCTTGCCGGCAACGCCGCGGCCCCGGCCGCGGCGTTTTCGCATGCGCCGCGCGCAGCGGCTATGATGGCGGCACCTTTGCGGGCATACTGCCGATCGGGCCGCCCTGCTGCGCACGTCGCCGCGACATCCGTGACGTTCGCGAGCCGATCGCGCCCGAGGCAACGAAATTCAATCAAACCAGGCATCAATCTGCGCGAACCATCCATGGATAGCGGACACGATCACCAAAAATTCTTCTATTTCCTGCTGTTCGCGGTCACCGTCGGACTGTGCTGGATACTCGCGCCGTTCTCCGGCGCCGTCTTCTGGGGCACCATTCTCGCGATCCTGTTCCAGCCGGTGCAGCGCTGGCTCGCCGCGCGCTTCGGCAAGCGGCGCAACCTGGCCGCGCTCGTGACGATGTCGCTGATCATCCTGATCGTGATCCTGCCGCTCGTGTTCGTCACGGCGACGCTCGTGCAGGAAATCGCGTACGTGTACCAGGAACTGAAGAGCGCACAGCCGAATTATTCGCAGTACTTCCATGACATCATTCATGCGCTGCCGACGTCGATCCAGAACCTGCTGCAGAAATACGGGCTGACCAACATCCCCGGCATCCAGAAGAAGCTGACCGACGGCGCCGCGCAGATCAGCCAGTTCGCGGCGGCCCAGGCGCTCAGCATCGGCCAGAACACGTTCCAGTTCGTCGTCAGCTTCGGCGTGATGCTGTACATGGTGTTCTTCCTGCTGCGCGACGGCGGCGAGATCGGCCGCCGCGTGCGCCGCGCGATGCCGCTCGACGAAGAGCACAAGAACCTGCTGCTCGCGAAGTTCACGACGGTGGTCCGCGCGACCGTGAAGGGCAACATCGCGGTCGCACTCGTGCAGGGCGCGCTCGGCGGCCTGATCTTCTGGATCCTCGGGATCGAGGGCGTCGTGCTGTGGGGCGCGCTGATGGCGTTCCTGTCGCTCTTGCCGGCGATCGGCGCGAGCCTCGTATGGGTGCCCGCCGCGCTCTACTTCCTCGCGATCGGCGCGATCTGGAAATGCGTGATCCTCGTCGCGTTCTGCGTCGGCGTGATCGGCCTCGTCGACAACCTGCTGCGCCCGATCCTCGTCGGCAAGGACACGAAGATGCCCGACTGGGTCGTGCTGATCTCGACGCTCGGCGGGATGGCGCTGTTCGGCATCAACGGCTTCGTGATCGGGCCGCTCGTCGCCGCGCTGTTCATGGCGAGCTGGGACATCTACGCGCGCGCCGAACAAGGGGAATGACGCAACGCGTCACGGATGACGAATCCTGATCACGACGGGCGCCACGGCGCCCGTTTCCATGTCCGGCCCCGCGACCGTCATCACGCCGCCATACGGGCCGACACGATGTGCGCGCCCCGATTCCAGCCGCACGATCCGATCGTCGCGCGCATCGCGCCAGGTCGCCCGAACCTCCGCTCCCGCGGACCGCGACAGCGGCTGGCCGTCCAGCCCCACGAGCGCCACATGCGCGCCGGGCAAGCGCCGGCCATGCGCATCGAACCGGAGCGTCGCCGCGCTCGCACTGCTCGACGCCCCGATCGACGGCGCGTCGAATGTCACGTCGTACAGATCGACGAGCGCGCCGGTGAAGCGCACGATGCCGTCCGCGTTCGCGTGCCCGGCCGCGTCGGCGCCCGACATCGCGCACGCGATGCCGATCCCCGTCGCGACGATCCGCAGCCTCGCGCCGATGCGCCGCTTCGTTCGATCGCGCACCACCGCCGGTGCCGCCCGCCTCGTCTTCGTTTGCATGTTTCGCCTCCCTGCTCGCCGCGCAAAATAAAAACGGCGGCGTGACGCGCATGTCACGCCGCCGTTTGCTGGCAATTACTTTAAGGAGAGCGGCCGGAACAATATATGGGACAAGTCCTAAATTGATGCCGGACTATTCGGACTCAAGGCGCATGAGCGCCGCGGCTCATGCGTCCGGATCGACACGCAGCACGAGCTTGCCGCGATGGTCGCCGTCGAACAGACGATTCAGCACGTCGGGGGCGTTTTCGAGCCCGTCGGCGACGGTTTCCTCGGCCTTGAGCCGGCCGTCGCGCAGCCATCCGGCGAGCGTCTGCACCGCCTCGCGGCTCTTGCGATAGTCGAGGATCAGGAAGCCGCGCATCGTGATGCGCTTCGAGATCAGCACGCCGACGTCGTCCGCCGCGCGGCCGCTGTTGTAGTTCGAGATCACGCCGCACAGCGCGACGCGCCCGCCGATCACCATCCGCGACAGCACCGCGCGCATCACCTCGCCGCCGACGTTCTCGAAATTCACGTGCACGCCGTCCGGCGTCGCCGCCTTCAGCTGCTGACGGAAATCGTCGGCCTTGTAATCGACGGCCGCGTCGAAGCCGAGCGTCTCGGTCAGGTAGCGGCACTTGTCCGCGCCACCCGCGATACCCACCACGCGCGCGCCGTGGATCTTGCCGATCTGGCCGGCGATCGAGCCGACCGACCCGGCCGCCGCCGACACGACGAGCGTCTCGCCGGGCTGCACCGGCGCGATGTCGGTCAGCCCGTAGTACGCGGTCAGGCCGCTCATCCCGCACGCGCCGAGCAGCGTCGGCAGCGGCAGGCCCGACTGCGCGGGCAGCTTCACGAGCTGCGCGGCCTGGTCGGCCGGCACGACCGCATAGTCCTGCCAGCCGATCAGCCCCTGCACGAGATCGCCTTCCGCGAAACCCGGATGGCGCGACGCGACCACGCGTCCGATGCCGAGCGCGCGCATCACTTCGCCGATCGCGACGGGCGGCAGGTATTGCGGCACGTCGCTCATCCACACGCGGTTGGTCGGGTCCATCGACAGATACAGCACGCGCACGAGCACGTCGCCGTCGGCAAGCGCCGGCACGGGCGTTTCGACGAGCGAAAAGTGTTCGCGGCCGACCCGCCCTTCCGGGCGCGTCTTCAGCAGCAGCTGGCGGTTCACGGGTGTCGACACGATGTTCTCCTCCGGTTGTTGTTCTCGATGCGCGTCAGACCGCGCACATGCCGCCGTCGATCACGAGTTCGGCGGCCGTCACGAAACGGCTTTCGTCGGATGCCAGATAGACGGCCGCATGCGCGACGTCGTCCGGATCGCCGAGCCGGCGCAGCGGAATGCCGCGCGCGAGCTTGCGCGTCGCATCGCGTTCGCCGAGCGACTGGAACAGCGGCTCGACGATTCCCGTGCGGATGAACGCCGGGTGAATCGAGTTGCAGCGCACGTCGAGTTCACGGCGCGCGCAGTCGATCGCGACCGACTTCGTCAGCGACGCGACCGCGGCCTTCGACGCGTTGTACGCGGTGAAATCCGGCTCGACCTTGAACGCGGCCACCGACGAGATGTTGATGATCGATGCCGGGCGGCTCGCGCCGAGGTAGGGCAGCGCATGCTTGCAGCCGAGCACGATGCTCTCGACGTTGATCGCCATCACGCGCCGCCACTCGTCGAGCTCGATCTGCGCGGGCGCGCCCATCGACCCGACGCCCGCATTGTTGACGAGCACCGACAGCCCGCCCATCGCTTCGTTCGCCTGCGCGAGCAGCGCCTGCCAGCGCGCCTCGTCGCGCACGTCCTGCGTGGCCGCGAACGCGACCGGCGCCGCGTGCCCCGCATTGAGTTCGTGCGCGAACGCGTCGAGCACCGCCGCGTCGGCGATGTCGGTCAGGAACACGCGCGCGCCCTGCTCGACCATCCGCCGCGCGATCGCGCGGCCGAGGCCGCCGGCGGCGCCCGTGATGTACGCGCACTTGCCTGCGAGGCGCGAGGAAACGACTGTCATGGAACCTGCTCCTATCGTGAATCGTCGTGGCGGACCGGTGCCGCGACGGCCGTTGCCGTGCGCCGGCCGACGGCCGCGCGGTTTGCGCGAGTATAGCGAGCCGGCCGCATCGTGCCGGACAAATCCGGCAGGCCGCCGCTGCCGGCCCCGATCGATCGAACGCCAGCGTACGCGATTGCCGCCAATCGATGAAATGAATATTCGTAATGCCCAGCCATAGACGCGGCTCATGACTCGCGTATCCGCGGGCGGCGGGACGTGCCTGTGCGGCGCGCCGGATCACCGCGAATACACGCTCAATGAAGGCCGGACGCCGGCTTTTGACACTGACGGGGAACGAATGGGATGAGACGCGAGGGCAGCCGCCGTGGCGACGACCGCATCCGACACGACGGGGCACCGCTGCCCCGCAACGAACAGCCGTCAGAACCCGTCGCCGGACCCGCGCATGAACGCGCAGAACTGCGGGGAATGCGTGTCGATCATCTGCTGGAACGGTGCGCGATGTCCGTACGCGATGCCGGACACGAGGAGCAGGCAGACGGCCGCGATGCGCGGCGAGAACGCGCGCTGGCGCGCCCGGTCGTAGGCACGCAGGAACACCAGCGCGACCAGCGCGCCGAGCAGCCAGCCGACGACGACTTCGGGCATCGTGTGCGAATGGTCGAACACGCGCGCGATGGCCGTCACCGCGCCGACGGCGAGGCCGGCGGCCATGCCCGGCACCTTGCCCGGACGAAACGCCTGCCACAGCATCGACAGCGCGACGGTCCACACGGACGTCGACAGCATCGTATGGCCGCTGATCACGCGGAAATCGAACTGCGGGATCTCGACACCGCAGCCCGCATAGAGGATCTTGGTCGCCCCGACCAGGCTCATGCCGGCCGCGAGCAGCACGATCCAGCGCACCGCAAGCCGCCAGTTGGACAACGCGAGCCAGACCGCGCAGGTCAGCGCGACCGGCAGGGTCAGCGCGGCGTCGCCGATGTTGCTGATTTCACTCCACATAACGAACGTCGAACGGCTGGCAAAAGGCGCAGTTTACCCCACGCGCGCCGCGCGCCGGTTTCAGCCTGTGACAGGCTGTATCAGCCCGCGACACCCGTGATCAGCAGCAGGTTCGTGCCGGTGATGACGACGAACAGCGCCCACGCGACGACCTGCATCCGGCGGCCGATCGCGTGCTCGCCCATCGTGTTGCGATCGCTGACCGAGCGGATCAGCGGCCACATCGCGAACGGCAGCTGCAGGCTCAGCAGCACCTGGCTCCACACCAGCAGTTGCCCGACCGAGCCGTCGCCGAGCCACAGCACGCCGATCAGCGCGGGCACCAGCGCGAGCCCGCGCGTGATCAGCCGACGCTGGTAGCACGGGATCCTGGTATGCAGGAAGCCGTCCATGATCACCTGCCCGGCGATCGTGCCGGTCAGCGTCGAGCTTTGCCCCGACGCGAGCAGCGCGATGCCGAACAGCAGCGCGGCCGCGCCGCCCGCGATCGGCGTGATCAGCCGGTACGCCTGTTCGATGTCGGTCACGTCGTGCTGGCCGGTCGCATGGAACGCCGCGCCGGCCACGACCAGGATCGCCGCATTGACGAGCATCGCGACGAACAGCGACACGCAGGTATCGATGCGCACCAGCGCGAGCGTGTCGCGGACCAGGCCGCGTGCGCCGCCGACGACATGGCGCGTCTGCACGACCGACGAATGCAGATACAGGTTGTGCGGCATGATCGTCGCGCCGACGATGCCGAGCGCGAGCACGATCGCGTCCTTGCGGTCGTGGCCCGGATCGCCCGGCACGAGCCCCTTCGCGACCGCATGCCAGTCGGGCGGCGTGATCGCGACCTGCGCGACGAAGCAGAATGCCATCGTCGCGATCAGGCCGAGCACGATCGCCTCGATCTGCCGGACGCCCTTGCCCTGCAGCCCGAGGACGATCAGCGTGTCGAGCGCGGTCAGCACGATCCCCCATGCGAGCGGCACGCCGAGCAGCAGCTTGAACGCGAGCGCGCAGCCGAGCACTTCGGCGATGTCGCACGCGATGATCGACACCTCGGCGGTCACCCACTGCACGATGCGGCCGAAGCGGCCATAGCGGTCGTAGCTGGCCTGCGCGAGATCCATGCCCGCAACGAGGCCGAGCCGCGCGGCGAGCATCTGCAGGAAGATCGCGGCGAGGCTCGAGAACGCGACGACCCACAGCAGCGAATAGCCGAACTGCGAACCGGCCTGGATGTCGGTCGCCCAGTTGCCGGGATCCATATAGCCAATCGCCACCAGCAGGCCCGGGCCGAAGAAGCGCTTGAGCTTCATCCAGCGCGACGCGCCGGCGTCGATCGTGATACTGCCCTTTACTTCCGACGGGCAGAAGGGGGCTGTGGCGGTAGTGGGGAGCAAGGGCATGGAAACCGGGGATCGTGATCGCGACACGGTGATTTTACGGTCATCCGCCCCGCTTTCTCCCGCGCGTCGGCGCGCACGCTCCGGCTTGCCCGCTCGCCGTCGGCTTTCGCGAGCCGCGGCGCGGGCTGCAGTTCGGCCTGCGGGTCCGGCGCCCCGGCGCCGTTCGTCAGGATCCGCTCGCGCTCGGCGACGCGATATTCGGTCGGCGACACCAGGAGGCGCTGGCGAAACAGCTTCGCCAGACGCTCGCCGCTGCCGAAGCCCGTGCGCCGCGCAACCTTGTCGGCCGGCAGCGTCGTGTGAATCAGCATGTGACAGGCGCGCTCGAGCCGCACGTGCTGCACGAACTCGGTCGGCGTCACGCCGATTTCCTTCTTGAAACGCCGCAGGAAATTGCGCTCGCTCATCGCGGCCGTCTGCGCGACTTCCGCGATCGAAATGCGGTTCGCGCTCTGCGCACGCAGCCGCTGCACCGACATCCGGATCGACGGGCTCGCGCTCAGTTCGCGAAACGCCCACATCGACTGCGCATAGCGCTGCTCGACCGGCCGCATCAGGTTGCTGGCGATCTCCTGCGCGGCGCTGTCGCCGAGATCGGCGCGGAACATGTCGAGCACGGCCGCGAACACGTCGGTCTCGCCGGCCTGCAGTTCGATCGTGGCCGTCGCACGGCGCGCGCGATCCGTCTGCGCGTGTCCGGCGTCGGCCTGTCGCTGCGACGCCGCGAGCGTCGACAGGTCCATCGCATCGACGATCCATCGCGCATGCCGGCGAATGTCGCTCAGGCGACGCCGCAATGCATCGGTCCAGTTGACCGATGCGCGCTCACCATGAAGATGAAAGAACGCGAGCGCACGCTCGCCGTGCTCGTCGCCGAGCGGATCGGCGGCGATCTGCACGCCGGACGACGACTGCAGCAATCCCCCGCTTTCGGATACGTACTTCAGCTGGTAATCCGCACTGAACGCGTGCAGGCGATTCGCCAGGTTGAAGGCCTCGCCGAGACGCGCGGCCTGGGCCAAGGAAAACCCCGTACTCAAATAGATTACGACCCACCTCTGATCTGCTGCTTCCACTGCCAAGCCCCCGGACTGTTTCGACTTCTTTTAATACCGTCGAACTGTCAGGCTTATATTTGGTTTGAACGCGTGCGACAGGACGGCTATCTCGAAATATGAAGCGACGGCATCTTAGCCGAACGGGTCGTGTCTTTGGCACGAAATGGCCGACAGGGACAGCATGATGGCGGATTTCTACAGGCTGTCGCCGGCCGACGGCCGGGCCGCGCGGAAATACGCATGCCGACGGGCAGGCTCGCATCGTGCGCATGCATCGCGTCACGTATCGAGACGATCGTCACCGACACGCATCGAACGGCATCGATCGTCCCGCTAATGCACGCACCCGCGTTCCGTTGTTGGCGCATCCATTAGAATCGCTCCACCGTCCACCACGCCGACTTCGTCCGTGCCCGCCGATCATCGTCTCGACCTGAACCTGTTCCGCGTGCTCGACGCCGTCTACGTGCACGGCGGCATCGGCGCGGCCGCCCGCGCGCTGCACCTGACGCAGCCGGCCGTCACGCATGCGCTCAACCGGCTGCGCGCGCATTTCGACGACCCGCTGTTCGTCCGCCAGGGCAACCGCGTCGTGCCGACCGAGCGCACGCGCGCGATCATCGCGGACGTACAGCTTCACCTCGCCGGCCTGCAACGCACCGCGCGCGACCCGGCGGCCTTCGACCCGGCGACGCTCGACCTGAGCATCGCCGTCGGCATTCGCGACGTGCTCGAATCGATCGCGCTGCCGCAGATCGTCGCCGCGTTCGCCGGCGAAGCGCCGGGCCTGCGATTCGTGAGCCGGCGCGTCGCGGTGCACGACATCGAACGCGAACTCGCGTCGGGCAATCTCGATCTCGTCGTCGATCGACGCGTGCAGACCGGTCCGCGCATCGCGACCGAGCACCTGCTCGACGATTCGC
The DNA here is from genome assembly GCF_905339595.1 of Burkholderia sp. BCC1977. Lineage (NCBI taxonomy): Bacteria > Pseudomonadati > Pseudomonadota > Betaproteobacteria > Burkholderiales > Burkholderiaceae > Burkholderia > Burkholderia sp. BCC1977. The sequence continues at coordinate 178,883 of NZ_CAJPGQ010000002.1, read as the reverse complement.
TCGTCGTCGCGATGCGGCACGACCATCCGTTGGCGAGCGGTCCGCTGCGGCGCGGCGACTATTTCGCCGCGCGTCATGTTGTGGTGTCGTCGCTCGGCGAACCGCAATCGCTCGACGTGCTGCTCGGCAACGACGGGCGCTTCCGCCACATCCAGCTCGTTTGCCAGCATTACTTCGCCGCCTGCCAGATCGTCGCGGCGGGCGACCTGCTGCTCACGCTGCCGCGCACGTATGCGCTGCGCATGGCGGCGATGCTGCCGATCGCCGTGCAGCCGCTGCCGCTGCGGCTCAAGCCGTTTCCGCTGCTCGCGTACTGGCACGAGTCGCGCGAGACCGACCGCGCGCACCAGTGGGTGCGCGAGCGCGTGGCGGCGCTCGTGCGCAGGAGCGCCGGAACGTCGGCGTAGCAGGCTGACCCTGACGCGCCCCCGCGACGTGCGTGGTGCCCGCGATTTCCGTCGAGACGGTATGCTGACGGCTCGCACGCCGCGCGTCGTCGCGGCCGCCTCTTTCCCGCTTACCGGAGACTTGCCATGCCGCTCATCCACGCTGCCGCCACCCTCGCCGCCGACGCGCCCGACTACGTCGTCCAGCTGCAGGCCGGCACGCACGCGCTGACCGGCGACGAAGCGCCGCGCGAAGGCGGACAGGGCCTCGGGCCGGCGCCGTTCGAGTTCGTGCTGGCCGGCCTCGCGCAATGCACGGCGGCGACGCTGCGCATGTACATGCAGCGCAAGACGTGGCCGGCCGTGCGCATCGACGTGCGCACCGAACTGCATGCCGATCGTGAAGGGCAGCAATACGTGCGGCGCGTCGTGACGCTCGACGGCCCGCTCGACGACGCGCAGCGCCAGCGGCTCGCGGAAATCTGCGAAAAGACGCCGGTGACGCTGTTCATCAAGCGCGGCACGCGCATCGAAACGACGCTGAATTGACCGGCGGCGTGCGGCGCCGCACGCGATCGATCCGTGACAAGCAAAACGGGCGGGCCGCGCATCGTGCGCGGCCCGCCCGTTTGCGGATGCCGTCCGGCGCTTACAGCCCGAGCGCGGACAGATCCAGCTTGCCGTCCTTCACCGGCGGGCACCAGAAATACGCGCCCGTCAGCGGTCGCGTGAAGCGGAACAGGCCGTCGACGATGCCGTCGTCCGCGCCGCTCATCCGGCGCATCTGCACGTCGAACGCGCGGAACGAACAGCCGAACGCGACGAAGTAGAGTCCCGCGCGGCGGGCATCGGACCACGGCGACGAACGGCGCAGCATGAATGCCTCCGGCTCGAAGCTCTCCTGCGCGGTGCGCTTCACGTGCGCGAACTCGGGTGCGTCGTCGAGTTCCTCGTTGTCCGAGCGGCGGCGGCCGATGATGTGATCCATGTCGCCCGATGCAATGCGCTCCATCCGGTCGAAGTCGTGCAGCCATTGCTGCACCGCGACGAAGCTCGAACCGTCGAGCCCCGCGCCCTGCCCCGTGACGACCGCAGCGGCCAGCGCGTCGTCGCCGGTCGGGTTCTCGGTGCCGTCCTCGTAACCCGACAGGTCGCGATCGGTCGAATAGCGGAACCCGTCGACTGCGTCCTGCAGCGCGAACGCCGGCGCAAGCGCCCGCTCGATCGCCCGCGCGCGCAGCACGAGTTCGCCGCGATCGTCGCCGCGCAGCCAGACCCAGACGTCGGCCGGCGTGACCGGCAGCGTGCGGTCGTTCACCGCGAACGCCGGGTATTCGGTGAGGCCCGGGACCGGGCGCCCGAGGTGCGTGGCCAGCGCCTGTCCGAAGCCGGCGACCGTATCGCGCCCGTCGACGAGCTCGCGCAATGCCGTCAGCGCCGCTGCCACATCGGCGTTGTTCGAAATCGTGAAAGTGAGGTATCGGGCCGCCGTGTCGATCGGAGCCAGGATGCCTTGCTGAACGTCGCTCATCGTTTCCTCAGGAATGTGTCGGGGTGAATCCGCGGGGCCGCAGCGGCCGGCGCGCAACGGCCAAGTGTAATCGATGCCGCCCGCCGACCCGTGCGGCACCGCACCGCGGAACACGCATTAAAAGGGCCTAAACCCCGAATACTAACCGTATCGACGCGGCAACGCCGCATTCGTCAGACGTTGCGGCGAGTCCGGCACTGCTGATAAAATCCCTTCACGTCTTTTCGGCGTCCTTTCAACCGTTCACTTCAGGGAGGTGCAGATGTTCCGAATGCCAGCAACCTTCCCGAACGTGGTCCCACGACGCGGCTGATCCCGCCCGTCGTCCGCGCCGGCCTGCGAGTGCTCCCCGAGTGCTCCGTTAGCCCGCCAGCCCGCGCATTTTCCCGACAGCCCGTTTCGTTCCGCCCGCGTTGTTCGCGCGGCCCGGCTGTTGCGTTTTCGACGTTCTCCGAACCGGAAAGTCCCGTCGCGCGATGCGCCGGGCAACGATACATGACCAGAAAAACCACCCATCCGGGCGGCCAGGCATTCCAGGCCGTCTTCGGCTTCACGTTCCGCTACTGGCGCAAGCAGCCGGCGCGCATCGCGACGATCGCGACCTTGGCGCTGCTCGGCGCGCTGGCCGACGTGCTCACGCCGCTGTTTGCCGGGCGACTCGTCGACGCGCTGTCGACCGGCCTGACCGACCGTGCCGCCGCGTGGCATTCGGCCGTCACCGCGTTCGGCACGCTGGCCGCGCTCGGCATCGGCGCGACGCTGCTGCGGCAAGGCGTCTACCTGAACATCATCACGCTCACGCTGAAGATGATGAGCGAGATCGCCGCCGCGTCGTTCCATCGCGTGCAGCGCTTCTCGACCGACTGGCACGCGAACAGCTTCGCGGGGTCGACCGTGCGCAAGATCACGCGCGGGATCTGGGCGCTCGACCTGCTGAACGACACGGTGCTGATCGCGCTGCTGCCGTCGGTCACGATGCTCGTCGGCGCGACCGTGCTGCTCGGCACGCACTGGCCGGTGATGGGGCTCGTCGTCGGCGCGGGTTCGCTGCTGTATATCTCGGTGACGGTCGCCGTGTCGCTCGGCATCGTCGCGCCGGCCGCGCGGCTCGGCAACCTGTGGGACACGCGCATGGGCGGCGCACTCGCGGACGCCGTGAGCTGCAACGCGGTCGTCAAGGCGTTCGGCGCGGAAACGCGCGAGGAAGCGCGGCTCGCGCGCGTGATCGGCAAGTGGCGTCAGCGCACGCGCCGCACGTGGGTGCGCGGCACGTTCAACGGCGGGCTGCAGGGCGCGATGCTCGTCGCGATGCAGGCGGCGATGATCGGCGTCGCGCTGCGGCTGTGGGCGAACGACGAAGCCAGCGTCGGCGACATCGCGTTCTCGCTGACGATGTTCTTCATGCTGCAGGGCTACCTGCGCGACGTCGGCATGCACATCCGCAACCTGCAGCGCTCGGTCAACGACATGGAGGAACTCGTCGCGCTCGAGCGCCAGCCGCTCGGCATCGACGATCGTCCCGGTGCACCGGCGATCCGGATCGGGCAAGGGGAGATCCGCTTCGAGCACGTGACGTTCCGTTACGGCAACCATCCGGTGCCGCTGTACGACGACTTCTCGATGCGCATCGCGCCCGGCGAGCGCGTCGGCCTCGTCGGTCATTCCGGGTCGGGCAAGACGACCTTCATCAAGCTGATCCAGCGTCTGTACGACGTGTCGGGCGGCCGCATCGCGATCGACGGCCAGGACATCGCGCAGGTGCGGCAGGAATCGCTGCGCAGCCAGATCGCGATCGTCCAGCAGGAACCCGTGCTGTTCCACCGCACGCTCGCGGAGAACATCGCGTATGCGCGTCCCGACGCGAGCCGCGCGGAGATCGAGCGCGCCGCGCGTCTCGCCAGCGCGCACGACTTCATCGTCGCGCTGCCGGACGGCTATGACACGCTCGTCGGCGAGCGCGGGATCAAGCTTTCAGGCGGCGAACGCCAGCGCGTCGCGATCGCGCGGGCGTTCCTCGCGGATGCGCCGATCCTGATCCTCGACGAAGCGACGTCGAGCCTCGACAGTGAAAGCGAGGTGCTGATCCAGCAGGCCATGGAGCGGCTGATGGTCGGGCGCACGACGCTCGTCGTCGCACACCGGCTGTCGACGGTGCGCTCGCTCGACCGCCTGCTCGTGCTCGATCGCGGCAAGGTGATCGAGGAAGGCAGCCACGACGCGCTGATCCGCATCGTCGGCGGGACGTATCGCCGGCTGTTCGAGCGGCAGGCGCTGGAGCTGGCGAAGGGCTTGACCGATTCGCCGCGGCGCATGGCGGACGGTGAGACCGGCCCGCTGGGAGAGCCGGCGGAGGCTTGATGGAAACCCGGTCGCAACCGGGCGCGCGGCACACCGCCACCGCGCGCCCGGTTGCGCCACGCGGGACGTCGACGCGATCGTCAGGAATTCACCAGTCCATTGCGGGCGTCGTCGATTCCATTCTCGGGCGCCACGCGAGCCGACAAGCGCTGCCCGGCAAACCACTTGCGAACGACGTAAATCACCACTACGCCGATGACCAGCCCTGACAATACATCGCACAGGTAATGCCCGCCCTGCGTCGGGGTCGACACGATCATCATGCCGTTCAACACAATCCCGACCGGGAAGACGAAACGCACATGCCGCAGCGAATACGCGAAGCATAGTGCAAGGATGGTGTGAAGCGACGGAAAGGAAATGAGCCCTTGGGACGACGCGAATGCCAGCTCCCGGACGGCTCCGCTTCGCAACGGCGCAAAGTCCGATACGGTGGAAATCGTTCCGGGATCGCGAATGTCGAAGTGAAGAAACGCACTCTCGGCCGGCAGCCATGCGGCGATCAGAATCGACACGAAGACGGCGACGATAAATTGCACCGCAAACTCGGCGTAGTCTTTCGAATTCGACGTCAGCGCCAGGATGATCGGGATCGCAAGGAGCTGGGCACTGCCGGATGCATACGCGAATCCGAGCACGGCATGCCAACCCGGATTTGCGGTCACCCATCGATACGTTTGCAGCCAGTGAAACCCGAGCGCGGCATCGATCGATATCAACGCATCACTCACGAGCGGCAGATCGGTCGCCACAGCCAGATACTGAAAGAGCGCGCCGGCATGGGTGAACACCGACAACAACGCGATCCACTGGAACGATTGCGCGACGTTCTCGTAGAACGCCTTTCTGGCCGGCACTTTGTATGATGGACGCGATGCGAGCCAGGACGCTCCGGTGAGGACAAGAACGACGAACAGCATTTGTACGCTTTGCACCAGACTGCCCTCCGCAATCCGGAAATCGACGCGGTATGCCCAGATCACGTCGACGATTATCAGCATGATGGTCACCGACCACGCGGTCACGTAGATTTTGCGCATATTGTTCGACCTACCCCTTTTCTCGTTCTTTTCTGTCGATCCCCGAGGGTCGAGCCGGACGTTGTCCGCAGGTACCGCACGTAGCGCATGTTCCGCACGCCCGCAATGCACGCGCATCGTGCAACCGCGCGCCGTCGCCTCGTGCCGTATTCCAGCCGGCGCTGGAGAATAATACGCCGCCGTCCGTCAGGCGACGCCGACGCATCCGGCCCCGACACCGCCCGCCGGGATCACTTATCATACCGGCCAGGCAATTTGCGACGAAAGGCAGATCATGTTTACAGGCATTGTTCAGGGTGTTGGCGTCATCAAGGCCGTCAAGGATCACGGCGAGCTGAGAACGTTCAGCATCGAATTCCCCGAGCGATTCACCGACGATATCGAGATCGGCGCGAGCGTGTCGGTCGACGGCGTCTGCCTGACGGTGACGACCATCCATTCGCCGGAGCTGATCGACTTCGACGTGATGTTGCCGAGCCTGAGAATCACCACGCTCGCCGACCTCACGACCGGCGCCCGGATCAACGTCGAGCGGGCCGCGAAGGACGGTGCTGAAATCGGCGGACATCCGCTGTCCGGACATGTCGATTTCATGGGGACGATCGCGCACATCGCGTCGTCCGAACACAACCGGATGATCCGCATCGGCGTGCCGGCCGATTTCAAACGCTACGTGTTCGCGAAGGGCTATATCGCGATCAACGGCTGCAGCCTCACCGTATCGGACGTCAATCGCGACGAAGGCTGGTTCGAAGTCTGGCTGATTCCCGAAACGCGCCGTGCGACCACCTTCGATGCGAAAGGTGTCGCCGACAAGGTCAATATCGAGATCGAGCGCAGCACGCAGGTCGTCGTGGACACGATCCGCGAATCGGTCAAGGAAACGCTCGGCGAATTGAACGGCGTCGTCACCGCGCTGCTGGCGGAGAAGGGCATCGATATCGAGGAACTGCTCGCGCGGAATGTCGCGCGGCTGCCGAAGGCGTAACGCACGCCCCCGTTCCCGGTGATCCGCCGGATCACCGGGCGTCGGTTGCCGCCGACACGCGCCGATCGGCCAACCCGCACGCCCCCCTCACTCCGCCTCCACCTGCGCCCGCTTCTCCACCGCCACCCGCTGCGCTCGATAAATCCCCGCGTGCCCGGAAAACAGATAGGCGACCACGCAGGCAACGATCGCATACACACCGACATCCGCGCCGAACAACTCGATCGCCATGATCGTCGACGCGATCGGCGTGTTGGCCGCGCCCGCGAACACCGCGACGAAGCCGAGCCCCGCGAGCACCGGCACCGGCAGCGCGAGCACCTGGCCGAGCGCGCTGCCGAGCGTCGCGCCGATGTAGAACAGCGGCGTCACTTCGCCGCCCTTGAATCCCGACGCGAGCGTGACGACGGTAAACGCGAACTTGCCCGCGAAATCGTAAGCCGGCAGCGGCCCGTGAAACGCGGCCTCGATCGTCGGAATCCCGAGGCCGAGATACTGCGGCACGTTCAGCACGGTGGCGGCCACGGCCACCAGCGCGCCGCCGAGCACCGGTTGCAGCGGCGCATAACGGACGACGCGGCGGAACCATGCGGTCAGCGCATGCGTCGCGAATGCGAACAACCGGCCGACGACGCCGAACGCGACACCCGCGACGACCGTCGCGGCCAGCCCCGTCGCCGACACGGCCGGCACGAACGGAATCGCATAAGCGGTGTGATGCACGCCCCACGCGCGGCACACGACATCCGCGACGATCGCCGACGCGACGCAGGTCAGCAGCGCGTCGTACCGAACGCGGCCGATCGCGAGCACCTCGAGCCCGAACACGGCGCCTGCGAGCGGCGTACCGAACACCGACGAGAACCCGGCCGCGATACCGCCCATCAGCAGCACGCGCCGATGCTCGCGATCGAGCCGGAACAGGTGCGTGATGCGATCGGCGAGCGCGCCGCCCATCTGCACGGCCGTGCCCTCGCGGCCCGCCGACCCGCCGAACAGGTGCGTGACGACGGTCGCGACGAGCACGAGCGGCGCCATCCGCTTCGGCACGAGCGCCTTCGGGTCGTGAATCTCGTCGATCAGCAGGTTGTTGCCGCGCGCGACCGACTGGCCGAACCGGTGGTAGACCCAGCCGGTCGCGAAACCGGCGGCCGGCAGCCCCCACAGCAGCCAGGAATGCGCGACGCGCGTGCCGGTCGCCCAATCGAGCGCGATCAGGAACAACGCGGAAGCCGTGCCGGCCAGCGCGCCGAGCACGGCCGAGAGCGCGAGCCAGCGGCACACGTAGCGCACGGTCGCGAAAAAATCGGCAGAAGTCGAGAAAAACATGATTTCCAGATTCGACAGGACATCAAAACCTGGGCGGCAGAATACCGCATGGACGGCCTGCGACCTCCTGACGACCCAGGAACACGCAGGCATCATCAGCCGGGCAAACCGGCGGTTGAGGGCCGAACCGCGCGCGACGCGCCGGGATCGACCGCAGGGAGGCATGCCATCTCCGCAGGCGGCAATTGTACGCGACGCCCCGTGTCGCGCGCAATGCGGCCCCGCCGGGGCCGCTGCGCACCGTCAGTCGAGCGGCATGCGCATCACGCGCGAGATCAGTTGCGGCGCGATCCGGTCGAGCGGCACGATCGCCGACGCCGCGCCGATCGCCGCGGCCGCCTTCGGCATCCCGTAGACGGCGCTCGTCGCCTCGTCCTGCGCGATCGTGTAGCACCCCTTCGCGCGCATCGCCTTCAGCCCGAGCGCGCCGTCGCGCCCCATCCCCGTCAGCAGCACGCCGAGCGCATCGCCCTGCCAGCCGTCGGCGACGCTGTTGAAGAACACGTCGATCGACGGCCGGTACGGCGTCTCGGCCGGATGCCGCGTATAGCCAAGCACGCCACGCGGCGACATGTACAGGTGATCGTTGGTCGCCGCGAGCAGGACCTCGCCCGCCTGCGGCACGCTGCCCTGCCGCGCGACGCGCACGGGCAGCCGCGTATAGCCGTCGAGCCAGTCCGCCATGCCGACCGCAAACGCCTGGTCGACGTGCTGGACGATCACGAGCGCAGCCGGAAAATCGGCCGGCAGCGCGCGCAACAGCGCGGTAAGCGCGGTCGGCCCGCCCGCCGACGCGCCGATCGCGATCAGCGTCGGCTGGCCGCGCGCGAGCGCCGGCCCGGGCGGCACGAACGTCGCGGTCCGGCTTTCGAGCAGCCGGCCGATCTGGTCGATCTTCGCGAGCAGCGGCTGCCGCGCCGCATCCGACGGCAGGCCGAGCGCGAGCGTCGGCGTGTCGACCGCGTCGAGCGCGCCCGCGCCCATCGCCTCGTAGACCGACGACGTGTTCGCGCTGACGCTCGCGGTCACGACCAGGATCGCGCACGGCGCGCGCGCCATGATCTGCCGTGTCGCGGCCACGCCGTCGACTTTCGGCATCACGAGATCCATCAGCACGAGGTCGGGCGGATGCGCGACGCAGAAATCCACCGCCTCGTCGCCATCGGTCGCCACCCACAGCACGCGGTGATCGGTGCGCAGCGCGATCACGTGGCGCAGCGCCTCGACGGCCAGCGGAAGATCGTTGACGATGCCGATGTTCATCCGCGTGCATCCCCGATCAGGTCATGCACCGCATCGAGCAGCGCCTCGTCGTGGAAACTGCTCTTCGCGAGGTAGTAGTCGGCACCGGCATCGAGCCCGCGCCGGCGATCCTCGTCGCGATCCTTGTACGACACGATCATCACCGGCACGCGCTTGAGCATCGGGTCGCCCTTGATCAGCGTGACGAGTTCGATCCCGTCCATGCGCGGCATGTCGACGTCGGTGACGACCAGGTCGAACGCGTCGCTGCGCACCGCGTTCCAGCCTTCCATCCCGTCGACCGCGACGGTCACGTCGTAGCCGCGCTTTTCCAGCAGCTTGCGTTCGAGCTCGCGCACCGTCAGCGAATCGTCGACGACGAGCACGCGGCGGCGCCGGTCGGCGAGCGCGAGCTGCGGATCGCGCGTGAGTTTCGCAAGCTGTCCGCCGCGCACGAGCTTGTCGACGGAGCGGATCAGATCCTCGACATCGACGATCAGCACCGGGTCGCCGTTCTCGAGCAACGCACCGGCCGCGATGTTCTGGATCTTGTGCAGGCGGCTGTCGAGCGGTTGCACGACGAGCATCCGTTCACCGAGGAAGCGGTCGACGGCGACGCCGTAGAGCTCGGGCTCGCCGCCGACGACCACGACCGCCGTGCTTGTGCGCGCGATGCCCGGCTCGCCGGCATCGAGCAACTGGTGCGCAGCGACGAGGCCCGCACGCCGGCCGTCGAACGGAAAATGCGGCTGGCCTTCGAGCACGTCGATGTCGTCGTGCGACAGTTCGAGCGTGCGGCGCACGTGCGCGAGCGGGAACGCGTACGGCTCGCCGCCGACCTCGACCAGCAGGCTGCGGATCACCGACAGCGTGAGCGGCAGCTGCAGCACGAAGCGCATGCCCGCGCCGGGCTCGTTGAAGATGCGCACCGCGCCGCGTATGCCGCGCACCATCTCCTGTACCGCGTCGAGGCCGACGCCGCGCCCCGACACGTCGGTCACCGCATCGCGCATCGAGAAGCCCGGCAGCAGCAGGAATTCGAGCAGCTCGGGATCGGACAGCCGCGCGGCCGTCTCGTCGTCGGTCAGGCGCTGGCGCACGACGGCCGCGCGCAGCGCGTCCATGTCCACGCCCGGCCCGTCGTCGATCACGCTGATGAGCAGCGAGCCGGCGCTGTGGCGCGCTTCGAGCGTCACGCTCGCCTCCGCCGGCTTGCCGCGCGCGCGGCGCGCGTCGGGCGATTCGACACCGTGGTCGATCGCGTTGCGCAGCAGGTGGCCGAGCGGCGCGTCGAGCAGGTCGAGGATGTCGCGGTCGACCTGCGTGCCTTCGCCGACGATCGCGAAGCGCACCTGCTTGCCGAGCGAGCGCGCAAGATCGCGGACGATCCGCGGATACGCGCGCGTCGCGTCGCCGAACGGCCGCATCCGGCACTGCAGCGCCTCGTCGTACAGTTGCTCGGCGATGTGCGTACTGCGCCGCTCGAAGCGGTCGAATTCGTCCATGCGCTCGGCGAGCGAGCGCTGCAGGTCGTTGAGCATGTGCCGCACTTCGCTCATCGACGCGAGCACGCCCGCGTCGAGATCATCGGCAAACTGTTCGTACAACAGATCGAGCGAACGGGCGGCATCGCGCTGCGCACGCTTCACGCGCAGCATCGACTCCGCGAACGGCTTGAGCCAGCGCGATTCGACGAGCGACTCGCCGGACAGGCTCAGCAGCCGGTTCAGCGTATCGGCCCGCACGCGGCGCATCGCACCCGCGCCGGCCGCGCGGCCGGCCTGGACCGGATCGGGCACGGCCGCCGACACGGCGAGCGGCGGCACCTCGGCGCCGGCCCCCACGGGCTCGTTCGCCGCACCGTCGTGCTCGCGAAACGGCATGACGGACGGCGCTGCCGGCGGTGGTGCGAAGGCCGCTGCCGGCAGCGCGTGCGCGCCGTCGGCGCCCGTCAGCGCCAGCGCGAACGCCTCGATCTCGGTCGACGAAACGGGCTGCGCCTGCGGATCGGCAACGCGCACGAGCAGATCGACGCCGGCGAGCAGCACGTCGACGTGCGTGGCCGTCAGCGCGATCGTGCCGGCCTGCGCGGCGACGAAGCATTCTTCCATGCGCCCCGCGATGTCGACGCCGAGCGGCACGCCGACGATGCGTGCGGCGCCCTTCAGCGAATGCGCGGCGCGCATGCACGCCTCGAGCGCGACGGAATCGGGCTCGCCCGATTCGAGCGCGAGCAGGCGTTCGGACAGCGCCTGGGTCTGCGTGCGCGTCTCTTCGCGATACAGCTCGAGCAGCGACAGGTGGCTCAGATCGTCATCGCCGCTCATCGCATGCTCCGTGTCACGGCGTCGAACAGCCGATCGTCGTCGAGCAGGCCCACCGACTTGCCGCGCCACGACAGCACGCCGCGCGACAGGCCGGCGCTCGCGCGCCCGACCGTCGCCGGCACGGGCACCCATTCGGACGCACCGAAGCGCAGCACGCCCTCGACCTCGTCGACCGGAAACACCACCGGCTCGCCCTGGTGCGCGGCCACCAGCAACCGCGTGAAACGGCCGTCCGCGCCACCCTCGCCGCCCTTGCCCGCGTCGAGGCCGAGCAGCGCGCCGATCGAGATCGCGATGCGCAGCGTGCCGCGAATGTTGACCACGCCGCGCACGGCCGAATGGCGGCGATGCGGCAGCGAATGGATCGGACGCGTGCCGGCGATCTCGCGCAGCACGCCGATCGGCAGCGCGAGCCATTCGTCGGCGACGCGAAACGCCAGCGCCGCCTGGTGCGTATCGTCGTCGCCGTGCGCACGGGTCGCGTCGAACGCGCTGATCCGCTGCGTGGCGTCGGCCAGCTCCGCGGCGCCGAGCGGGCGTTCGAGCAGTTTCGCCGCGTGATACGCGTAGACCGGACAATTCAGGCAGCGCAGGCAGTCGGCCAGCCGCTCGCACGAGCGGTCGCCGCGCGTGCCGATCCGGTTCCAGCAATCGTCGACGCCGATCGTCGTGTCGTCAGTGGCGACGGCGTCGCGGTTCATTCGTTCCTCGGTCATCCCGATGTCGGCTCCCAACCCGTATTCTCATTATCCGGCCGAGCGCCGCGCACGCTCGAGCAGCCATTGCGCGCCGGCGCCATCGCCGCCGACGTCCAGCAAGGTCGCAAGATGCGTCAGCGCTTCGTGGTGCGTCGGCCGCAGATACAGCGCCTTCCGGTAGAAATCGCCCGCTTCCGCGACACGCCCGCGCGCATCCGCGATCAGCCCGTTCAGGTAGAACGCGTCCGCGTGCGGCCCGGCGTGCGCGGAGAACTGCGCGAGCACGCGCTCGGCCTCGTCGAATGCGCCTGCGTTGGCCAGCGCCTGCGCCTCTTCCAGCGTCGGCGCGGCGCCGCCGGCAACCGGGGCCGCCGGCTCGGGCATGTTGGCCGGCGCATCAACGCGCCAGTCGGCCCGCGGCTCGAACGCCGTCGGGCGCTCGGCCGGCGCGAACGCGGTGAGCGACGGCGCGGCATCGATCCACGTCGGCGGGACGACGGCGAGCAGCGGGCGCGTCGCGGCCGGCGGCGCCACCGCGAAACGCTCGGCGCGCCGGTATGGCGCAACCGCGGGCATCGGTGCCGCATGGCGGGCCGCGTAGCCGTCCGCCGCAGCGCCACCGCGCACGCGATGAAACGCGAACGCCAGCGGCACGCGCGCCGAACGCATCCCGTGCCGCATCGCGACGCCCGTTTCGGCAGGACCGACGAACAGCATCCCGTCGTCGACGAGCGCGCTTTCGAGCAAGCCGATCACGCGGTCCTGCGCGTCGCGGTCGAAATAGATCAGCACGTTGCGGCAGAACACGAAATCGTAGCGGATGCCCGTATCGGCGCCCGGTTCGACCAGGTTCGCCTGGCGAAACTGCACGCAGGCGCGCACGCGTTCGTCGAGCAGCCAGCCGTCGGCGGCCGGCGTGAAGTAGCGGCCGCGGAACTCGGTCGCCGTGCCGCGAAACGCATTGCGCCCGTAGCAGCCGAGCCGCGCCTGGTCGATCGCGCGCGCGCTCAGGTCGATCGCGTCGATCGTGAAGCTGGCCGGTTCGAGCCCGGCGTCGAGCAGCGCCATCGCCGCCGAATACGGCTCCTCGCCGGTCGAGCACGGCGCGCTCAGCACGCGGATCACGCGCCCGGGCATCGCGGCAAGCCGCTCGGCCGCGAGCCGCGCGAGCGTCGCGAACGCCTCGCGATCGCGGAAGAACCACGTCTCCGGCACGACGAACAGTTCGATCAGCGCGCGCCGTTCGTCGGCCGACGCGTTGAGCTTCTGCCAATAGGCGTCGAGCGCTTCCGGCGTGACGGGCGGCCGCGCCGCCGACGGCAGCCGCTCGCCGTCGCCCTGCAGCGCCTGCACGCGCTCCGTCAGCGCACGGCTCAGGAAATCGTTGCCGAGCGAATCGGGGTCGATGCCGGTCTCGCGCAGCAGCCAGCCGCGAAATCGCGAATCGGACTCTTTCATGCGGACTCCCCTCCGTGGCCCGGCAGGCCGTCGAACAGATACAGGCGCGCAACGTCATCGATCAGGTCGGACACCGAGACCTGCTGCACGATCCCGTCGGGCGTGTTCGCGACGCGCCCGAGCCAGCGCGTACGCGCGGTCGATACGCCGCTGGCGCGGAACGCCGTGCGGTCGATCCGCAGCGTCTGCGTCGCGTGCTCGACGATCAGGCCGATCACGCGATCGCGGTCGAACTGCCCGACGCGATAGCGAACCATCACGAGCCGCGTCGAACGCAGCGCATGCGCGCGCCGTCCGAGCGCCAGCATCGGCACGTCGATCACGGGCACCGGCTGACCGCCGCGCATCAGCAGCCCGGCAATCCATTCGGGCGCACCGGGCACGACCTTGGTGGTCGCGAGCGGCAACACCTCGTCGATGTCGGCCGCGTCGAGCGCATAGCGCTCGCCGTCGAGTTCGAACATCAGGAACAGCGCGTGCGCGCCGCCGTGCGACTCGGCGCGCGTCACGCGTCGACCTTGAAGCGCGACACGCTGGTGCGCAACTGGTTCGCGACGAGCGTCAGGTCGTCGATCGCCTGCGACGACTGGCGCAGCGATTCGGCCGTCTGCTGCGCGGCTTCCGACAGCTGCGACAGCGCCTGCGTGATCTGCTCGGCACCGTTCGCCTGGGTCTGCATCCCTTCGTTGACCATCTGGAAGCGCGGCGCGAGCGTCTGCACCTCGGCGATGATCTGCGACAGCTGCCCGCCGACCTGCTGCACGTCGAGCATCCCGCGGCGCACTTCCTCGGAGAACTTGTCCATCCCCATCACACCCGCCGACACGGCCGACTGGATCTCCTTCACCGTCTGCTCGATGTCGTAGGTCGCGACGGCCGTCTGGTCGGCGAGGCGGCGGATCTCGGTCGCGACGACCGCGAAGCCGCGGCCGTACTCGCCGGCCTTCTCGGCCTCGATCGCCGCGTTCAGCGACAGCAGGTTGGTCTGGTCGGCCACCTTGGTAATGGTCGCGACGACCTGGTTGATGTTCAGCGCCTTCTCGTTGAGGATCGCGAGCTTCGCGTTCACCGAACCGGCCGCGTCCATCACGCTGCGCATGGTTTCGCCCATCCGCGTGAGCCCGCTCTGGCTCACGCCCGCGAGCGTCGCCGACTGCTCCGCCACGCCGGCCACCTCGTTCATCGTGCGCAGCAGGTCGCGCGAGGTCGCGAAGATCTCGCGCGACGTCGCACCGATCTCGGTCGTCGTCGCCGCGGTTTCGTTCGCGGTCGCCTGCTGCTCGCGCGACGTCGCCGCGATTTCGGCGACCGACGTCGTCACCTGCAGCGACGACTGCTGCGCACGCGCGACCAGCTCGGTCAGCTCGTCGGCCATCCGGTTGAAGCCCGTCTCGAGCGTGCCGAATTCATCGCGGCGGCGCAGGTCGAGGCGGCGCGTCAGGTTGCCGGTGCGCATCACGTCGTGCACCTCGACGAGCCGCGCCATCGGCACGGTGACGGAACGGTACAGACCGTAGCCCAGCCCCAGCGCGGACAGCAGCACGATCGCCAGCGCGGTCGCGAGGACGACCTCGGTGTCCTGCACGGATTCGCGGATCAGCTTCGCTGACTGGTCGGCGAACTTGCGGTTCTCCTGCACCAGGATATTCGCGTTGCGCACGACCTCGGCCCACGAAGGCTGCACCTTCGCATAGGCGGCGACGGCCTCTTCGCGCGACACGCGGCTCTTCTGCACCGCGTCGTTCAGCAGCGGCAGATAGCGGTCGAAGGCGCCTCGAAACGTCGCGAAGCGCTGGCGGTCGTCATCGCGGAACATCGTGTTCTGGTAGTCGACCGACAACGACTCGACCTCCTTGAGCGCCTCGGAGATCCTCGCGAAATCGCGCTGCACGAGTTCGGGGTCGGTGTCGACGAACGTCGCCTGCTGCAGCGCCGTGAACGATTCGTTGACCGCCCCGCGCAGCGACGCCGCGAGATAGACGCCGGGCAGCGAATCGCGCTCGATGCTGACGGCTTCGCTGTTGATCGCGCGCAGGCGCTCGTAGGACACGCCGGCCGTCACCAGCATCAGCACGAACAGCACGCCGAAGCTGAGCAGGATACGGTTGCCGAGCGTCAGCCGGGCGGCGCCGATCGTCGGGTGCAGGCTTTCATTGGTCGCGCGAGGTGTCACGGTGGCCATGTTAGTTATGGGCTTTCCAAAATCAGCGTTGAAAAAATCCGCGCCCGCCTGCGCGCCGGACGGCGCGCCACGAGCGCATCGGGGTCTGCGGGCAACGCGGCACCGGCGGGCCGCGCCGCGAAATCATCGCTCCGCTTGCGCCGGCAGCCGAAGCGCGACCATGAAGCCGCGCGCCGTATTGCGCATCAGGATCTGGCCGCGATGCCGCGCGGCCGTCGCGCGGACGAACGCAAGCCCGAGGCCGAAGCCGCCGCGCGCCGCGCCATGCACGGATTCGAGCCGCACGAACGACTCGGTCGCGGCCGTGCGCTGCCCGGGCGCGATGCCGGAGCCGCCGTCCTCGACGCCGATCAGCCAGGCACCGTCGTCGTCGCGCAGCGTGCAATGCACGTCCGTACCGGCCGGGCCGTACTTCAGCGCGTTGTCGATCAGGTTCGCGACCGCGCGCGTGAGCATCATGCGGTCGCCCATCGTCACGCACTCGGTGCCGGGCACGTGGGCAACGACCCGGCTGCCGAAGCCGGCCGCCTTCTCCCACAGCTGGTCGACGGCGTCGAGCACGATCTCGTTGAGGCTCAGGACCTCGTGCGCGCGGCGTTCCGACTGCGCGCGGGTCAGGTGGATGAAACCGTCGGCGAGCGCGAGCGCGCGCCGGGCGTGGCCGGCAATGCGCTCCATGATCGCCGGCATGTCGCCGTGCTCGGTCCGGTAGACTTCGAGCAGCGCGAGGATCGACGTCTGCGGCGAGCGCATGTCGTGCGACAGGAAATCCAGCGCTTCGTCGCGCTGCCGCGACATCAGGTACGAATTCGAGTGATAGCGGATGCGCGCGGTCAGCTCCATCGCGTCCGGGAGCTTCACGAGATAGTCGTTCGCGCCGGCGATGAACGCCTCGCGCTTGACGATCGGCTCTTCCTTCGCCGACAGCACGATGATCGGCACGCGTGCGGTGTCGGCGTCCGCGCGCCACGCGCGAACGAGGTCGAGGCCGTCGATTTCCGGCATCACGAGATCCTGCAGGATGACCGTCGGCTTCACGTCGCGCGCGACCGCCATCGCCCGGTGTGCGTCGGTGCACACATGCAGGTCGATATCGTGCTCGCTGCGCAGCGCGCGACGGATCACCTCGCCGACGAACGGCTGATCGTCGACGAGCAGAACCGATAGCCCCGACTCGAGACAATCCGGCGCATTTTCTCCGCTCGATTCTTTCATAAATACCGTTTCAAACGCCAAATCTCCAATTGATTCTTTCATGGGAGTTGTTTATACGACTTGGACGCCATCTTAATTTTGCGGCTGAGCAATCCGCCTATTGTTGCCGATCTGGCCTGTCGGCATTGCCTCACGGAGATCCGAGCGCCGATTTTCCCCCGCCGACGGTCGCATTACCTCTGCGCGCTTTCTCTCAATAAAGATAACCGGCTGATTCTAAATGAAATTAGAACACAGCATCTATCTCCTTCCGGTTTAGTTTTGCCAAATATGGCGAAAGAGCGGGATTCAGATAAATCAGATCATTTCCGGACGCGAAAGACGAGAACGTTTGCGAAGCCGATGCCACGAGGTTTGCATGCGCTGCAAGGCCCTCGCGTCGAACCTGTCGAGGCTGGATTCGGATGCGACGGAAACGGGGAGATGGAGGGGGAAAGTCGCGCGCCGTGACCGGATCGGCCGCGACGCGAAGGCCCGGGGCGCCGCCCGCCGAACCCGGTTGGCGCAACAAGGCGGCCGTGCGTACCCGGCCCACCCGCGTGGCCGGTTACCCGCGCGCGTGTTGCGCGGACACTTCCTGCAGGTCGAGATCGCGTTCGAGCAGGTGCAGCATCTCGTCGTGGATGCGGCCCGATCGATGCAGGCGCAACAGTTCCGCACGCCCGGCCTTGATCGCGGCCAGCACGACGTCGTAGTGCGCGATGCGCACCTCCGCCGGATAAGCCGGCTCGTTCTTCGCCCGCTCGGTCAGTTCCGCGCGATACGTGTATTGCTCCAGCAGGCGCGGATGAATCACCTTGCCGCTCTCGTCGCGCACCAGCGGCTGGATCGCCGCGAGCTGCGCAGCCTCGACATGCGCCCACGCCTGCGGCTCGGTCAGGTGATGCGCGGCGCGCTCTTCGTGCTGAGGCAGGCGCAGCAGCCGGATCAGCGGCCCGATCGTCGTGCCCTGCAGCAGCACGGTGACGAGGATCACCGCGAACGACGCGACCAGGATCACGTCGCGGCCCGGCATCGCCTCCGGCAACGACAGCGCGATCGCCAGCGTCACGACCCCGCGCATCCCGGCCCAGCTCATGATCGTCGCGGCCTTCCAGTCGGGCGCGACACCGCGCCGAACGATCCCGCGCACCGGAACCTTCAGCGCCTCGACCGCGTAGATCCACACGAAGCGCGACACGATCACCGCCGCCAGCACCGCGAGCACCGGCGGCACCATCGTGGCGAGCACCTGCTCGAAGCCGCCGAGCCGGTGGATCGCGCCGCGCAGCGACAGCCCGATCAGCACGAACACCAGCGCCTCGAGCAGAAACACGATGACCTGCCAGAACGCGGTGCCGCGCGTGCGCACGGCTGCCGAGAACACCTCGTGCTGGTGCCAGCCGACGATCATGCCGGCCGTGACCGTCGCGATCACGCCCGACACCTCGACCATCTCGCCCGCGATGTACGCGATCCAGCCGGCGATCACCGCGACGGTGACCACCAGATAGTCGTCGTCGAGCAGCTTCAGGAACCACACGACGAGCTTGCCGACCAGGAAGCCGACCACGACACCGCCGAGCCCGAGTTCCGCGAAGCGCACGACCGCGTGCTCGAGGCTGAACGCGCCCGTCAGCGCGGCGGCGACCGCGAAGCGGAACAGCACCAGGCCCGCCGCGTCGTTCAACAGGCTTTCGCCTTCGAGCAGCACCATCAGCCGGCGCGGCAGCGCGACGCGTTCGAGCACCGCCTTCGCGGCCACGGCGTCGGGCGGCGACACGATCGCGCCGAGCGCGAAGCACGCGGCCCACGGCAGCGACGGCACGACCCAATGCACGGCGAAGCCGACCGCGAACGTCGTGAACGCCACCGCGCCGATCGCGAGCATCAGGATGCCGCCGACGTTGTGCTTGAACTCCTCCCACACGGAGAAATACGCGCCGTCCATCAGCAGCGGCGGCAGGAACACGAGCAGCACGAGTTCCGGATCGAGGTTGATCGGCGGCAGGCCGGGAATGAACGCGATGCCGATGCCGCCGATCAGCAGCGCGGCCGCGGGCGGCAACCGCAACCGCTTCGCGATGCATTCGAGCGCGACGATCGCGAGGAATGACAACAGAACCAGCTTGAATGCCGAGACGGGGGACATGAATCGACCTCGTGAAGAATGAATGCGCACGCCAGCCGGTGTCGTACCCCGGTTGGCCATTTCGCGCGATTACATCACGATGCGATGCGTGCAGTCGAGCGCGTTCGGCCGGCGCGGCACCCGGTGCCGCCACGATGGCGCACGGCGGGCGGCGCCGCGCCCGTCGGTGTGCGCCGAAACGAAAACGGCACGCGGGCCGGCGCGATCGCCCGCCCGCGTGCCGTCATGCGGCCGCGCGTCGCGCTAGCGGCGCCGCACGACCATCAGGCGCGGCTCGGTCATGTCCTCGATCGCGTAGCGGATCCCTTCGCGGCCGAGCCCCGAATCCTTCACGCCGCCATACGGCATGTTGTCGACGCGGAACGACGGCACGTCGTTGATCACGACGCCGCCCACCTCCAGCTCGTCCCATGCGCGCTGTGCATGCGCGAGCGAATCGGTGAACACGCCGGCCTGCAGCCCGAAGTCGCTGTCGTTGACGCGCGCGAGCGCATCGTCGAAGCGCTCGAACTTCTCGAGGATCGCGACCGGACCGAATGCCTCCTTGCGGTAGAGGTCCTGTTCGCGGCCGACGTTTTCCAGCAGCGTCGCCTCGAACATCGCGCCGTCGACCTTGCCGCCCGCGACGATCTTCGCGCCCGCCGCGACGGCCGCATCCATCCAGCCCGACAGCCGGCGCGATTCGGATTCGGAGATCATCGGACCGACGAACGTCGACGGATCCTTCGGATCGCCCATCTTCAGCGAACGCGTCTTCGCGATCAGCTTGTCGCGCAGCGCGTCGTACAGGTCCGCATGCACGAGGATCCGCTGCACGCCGATACAGCTCTGGCCCGACTGGTAGTACGCGCCGAACGCGAGGCGCTCGACCACGTAGTCGAGCTGGCCGTGCTGATCCGCGTCGACGATCGCCGCCGCGTTGCCGCCGAGTTCCAGCACGACTTTCTTCTTGCCGGCCTTCTCATTCAGCGCCCAGCCCACGGCCGGCGAGCCCGTGAACGACAGCAGCCTGAAGCGCTCGTCGGTCGTGAACAGGTCCGCGCCGTCGCGATGCGCGGGCAGCACCGAGAACGCGCCTTTCGGCAGGTCGGTTTCCGCGAGCACCTCGCCGATGATCAGCGCGCCGATCGGCGTGCGGCTCGCGGGTTTCAGCACGAACGGACAGCCTGCGGCCAGCGCCGGTGCGACCTTGTGCGCGGCGAGGTTCAGCGGGAAGTTGAATGGCGAGATGAACGAGCACGGGCCGATCGGCACGCGCCGCGTATAGCCGGTGTAGCCTTGCGCACGTGCGGAGATCTCGAGGTTGATCACTTCGCCGTCGATGCGCACCGACTCCTCGGACGCGACGCGGAACGTATCGATCAGCCGCGTCACTTCGCCCTTCGAATCGTTGATCGGCTTGCCGGCCTCGATGCACAGCGCCTCGGCCAGCTCGTCGAAGCGCTCGCGAAAGCGCGCGACGCAGTGGTCGAGCACCGCCTGCCGCCGGTAGGCCGGCAACTCCCGCATCGGCTTCGCGGCGTCGACCGCCGCGCCGATGGCCGCATCGATCGCCTGCGCGTCGGCCAGCGCGACGCGCGTCGCGACCTTGCCGCTGAACTTGTCGGTCACTTCCAGATCGGTGTTCGCGTAGACGGCCTCATTGGCCAGGTAGTACGGATAGGTATCCTTCAGCATGGCACGCTCCTTCCGGTGAACGGCGGATTCAGAGTTGCGCCGACAGGCGCTTGATTTCGCGGTTGAGCACGCGCTCGTTGTCCGAATAGTCGATCGGCACGTCGATCACGTGCACGCCCGGCGTCGCAAAGCAGTCGCGCAGCAGCGGCTCGAGATCGTCGGCCGCTTCGACGCGATGCCCGTGCGCGCCGTAGCTCTGCGCATACGACACGAAATCGGGATTCTTCAGCGTCATCGCGAAATCGGGGAAGTTCATGTTTTCCTGCTTCCAGCGGATCATCCCGAACGCGTCGTCGCGCAGGATCATCACGACGATGTCGAGCTTCAGCCGCACGGCCGTTTCGAGTTCCTGCGAATTCATCATGAAACCGCCGTCGCCGCACACGGCGATCACCTTGCGCTGCGGATGCACGATCTTCGTCGCGATCGCCGACGGCAGGCCGGCACCCATCGACGCGAGCGCGTTGTCGAGCAGCAGCGAATTCGGTTCGTGCGCGCGCCAGTAGCGCGCGAACCAGATCTTGTACATCCCGTTGTCGAGGCAGACGATCCCGTCGACCGGCAGCGCGTTGTACAGGTCGTTCACGATCCGCACCGGATACATCGGGAAGCGCGGGTCGTGCTGGCCTTTCTCCAGGTGCGCGTCGAAATGCGTCTTGATCATCGCGAAGCGCTCGAAATCCCAGTGCGCCTGGGGCGTCACCGCTTCCTTCATCTGCCACACCGCGTTCGCGATGTCGCCGACCACCTCGATCTGCGGGAAGTAGACCGGATCGACCTGCGCGCCGAGGAAGTTCACGTGGATCACGGTCTTGTCGTCCGTACGCATGAAGAACGGCGGCTTCTCGATCACGTCGTGGCCGACGTTGATGATGCAGTCCGCGTGCTCGATCGCGCGGTGCACGAAGTCGCCGTCGGACAGCGTCGCGTTGCCGAGCCACAGCGGGTGCGTTTCGTCGATCACGCCCTTGCCCATCTGCGTCGTGAAGAACGGGATGCCCGTCTTGTCGACGAATTCGAGCAGCATCTTGCAGGTGGTCTTGCGGTTGCCGCCCGCGCCGATCATCAACAGCGGGTGGCGCGCGGCCTGGATCGCGTCGACCGCGTGCGCGACCGCCTTCTCCTCGGCCACCGGCCGCCGGCTGTAGCTGCGCGGAATCGGCTTGCCGTCGCCCTCCTCGTGCGCGATGTCCTCCGGGAGTTCGAGGTGCGCGGCGCCCGGGCGCTCCTCCTCCGCGCGGCGGAACGCCTCGCGCACCGCCGACGGAATGTTGCCGATCGACACGATCTGCCGCGTGAACTTCGTAA
The DNA here is from genome assembly GCF_905339595.1 of Burkholderia sp. BCC1977. Lineage (NCBI taxonomy): Bacteria > Pseudomonadati > Pseudomonadota > Betaproteobacteria > Burkholderiales > Burkholderiaceae > Burkholderia > Burkholderia sp. BCC1977. The sequence goes on along the minus strand of NZ_CAJPGQ010000002.1, from coordinate 157,013 downwards.
GCGGCTGCATCATGTCGACGACGTCGACGATCTGGAAATGGCCCTGCTTGCTGGACTTGATCGGCTTCTGCCCGGTGATCATCAGCATCGGCATGCCGCCGAGCTGCGCATACGCGGCCGCCGTCACGAAGTTGGTCGCGCCCGGCCCGAGCGTCGCGAGACACACGCCGGTGCGGCCCGTCAGGCGGCCGTAGGTGGCGGCCATGAACCCGGCCGCCTGCTCGTGCCGGGTCAGCACGAGCTTGATCTTCGATCGCCGCAGCGATTCGAGCAGATCGAGGTTTTCCTCGCCGGGAATGCCGAATACGTACTCGACGCCTTCGGCCTCCAGCGCCTTCACGAACAGATCCGATGCTTTCATGGGGGACTCTCGGTTGATGCCGCCTGCCCGGCTTACGGGCGCGCGACGTTCAGAACGCGCGCCGGCCTACGGCACGCGGACGCTTACCTACTGGACACTGACCACGGTACTGCCCGCCGTGCGAAGCGCGGCGGCGCCTCCCTGTGCAGGAGGACAAACGGATCCGCCCGCGCGCGGCAAGCACGCGCGGGCGGCAAGGACGTTTTTGATTGTAGACGGATTCGCGAAATTCCGGCTTCGACCGAATGGCCGGGTCCGGCCGCGCGACAGGATCGGCCTGACGGCCAATTCGACGTCAAACGGCGCGCGCGGCCCTACTGTAGAGGCAATCGAATTCCATTCATCGAACCTGTGAACCATGGTTGACATATTGCGATCCATGTCCTACAGTGCGCCTACATTCAGTATCCGGACCACCGACGGCTTCGACAGGTGGTTTGCCGGCCTGCCGGATCGCGTCGCCCGGCGGCGCATCCAGGCGCGCATCGACCGTCTGTCGATGGGCAATCCGGGCGACTGGAAATCCGCCGGCGCGCCCGTCGTCGAAATGCGTATCGACCACGGCCCCGGCTATCGCGTCTATTACGTCAGGCGCGGAACGATATGGGTGATCCTGCTCGGCGGCGGCGACAAGTCGACGCAACAGGCGGACATCCGCGCCGCGCACGCGATGCTCGCGCGGCTCGACCTGGAGTGATCGATGGACAAGATCAAGACCCGGCCGTGGGATTCGGCCGAACACCTGAAAACCGACGACGACATGGCCGACTACTTCGAGGCCTGTCTGCAGGAAGCCGGCGACGACCCGGCCTTCATCGCGCATGCGCTCGGCGTGATCGCCCGCGCGCGCGGCATGTCGCAGGTCGCGCGCGACGCCGGCCTGTCGCGCGAGGGGCTGTACAAGGCGCTGTCACACGATGGCAATCCGAGCTTCGGCACGATCCTGAAGGTGATCAAGGCGCTCGGCCTGCAACTGCACGGCGCGAAGGCGCACGCGTGATTCGACGGCGCGCGGCTGCACGCCATCTGCGCGATGGCCGCGCCCGCGTCAATGCAGCCACCCCGCCGCCCAGCGCGGCACCAGCGACACCAGATACAGCCCGAGCCCGATCAGCCCGCCGACCAGCGTGCCGTTGATGCGGATGTACTGCAGGTCCTTGCCGATGTTCAGCTCGATCTGCCGCGACATTTCACGCGCATCCCAGTTGCGCACCGTGTCGCGGATGTGGCGCATCAGGAAATCCGCGAAATCCGGCGCCATCTCGTGCACGGCCTTCTCGATGTGCTCGTTCAGCGACGCACGCAGCGCCGGGCTCTCCGCGAGCCGCGCGCCGAGCCAGCCGCCGAGCGTCGCGGCCTGCCGGTGCAGCGCCGAATCGGGCCGCGCGAGATCGGCCTTCAGCCAGGCGCGCAACTGGTCCCACAAATCGCGCACATAGTCGTTGAACGCGTCGCCGTCGCGGATGTAGCGCTTGATCTCGTCGCCCTTCGCGATGAACGCCGGGTCGTGCTTCAGCCGCTCGGTCAGCCGCACGACCGTGCGGTCGAAGCGCTGCCGCAGCTCGTGTTCGGGATCGGCCGCCACGCCCTCGAGCACGCGGCTCACCGCGCTCGCCAGCATGCGCGCGCCGTTCTCGCCGAACCACTGCGTCGGCATGATCTTCTCGACCTTCGGGTATTGCGTCTTCAGCCATTCGACGATGAAACCCGCGATCACCTCGCGGTTCTCCTCCTTGTCGAGCACGTCGACCACCTGCTCGATCGCGTCGTCGAGCAGCGCCTGGTGGCGGCCGTCCTTCGTCAGCGTGTCGAGGATCGCGCCGGCCGATTGCGACAGGTCGATCCGGTCGATCACCGCGCGGAACGCGTCGTGGACGAACGACTGGATCCGCGCGTCGTCGGTCATGTCGAGCGCGAAGCTCATCAACTTCGTCACGTAGCCGCCGAGCGCGTCGGTGTTCGCCGGCTCGCCGAGCCATGCGCCGAGCTTCTGCGCGGGATCGTGCTGGCGGATCTGCGCGGCGAGCGCGTCGGGGCCGAGGAATTTCTCGCGCACGAACACCGCGAGGTTGTCGGCGATCTTGTCCTTGTTCTTCGGGATGATTTCGGTGTGGCGCGACACGAACGGGATCGGCACGCGGCGGAACAGCGCGACGACCGCGAACCAGTCGGCGAGCGCACCGACCATCGCGGCCTCGGCCACCGCCTTGAAACCGTCGACCCACGGGCCGCGCGGCAGCAGGATCGTCGTGACGAACACCGCGACGGCGGCCAGCAACAGCCATAGCGCGCGGCGCTTGCTGCGTTTCAGTTCGAGGGCTTTGTCTGGCGTCATGGGCGACCGGTGAAACGGCAATGCCGCTAATATGCACCGATCGCCGGCCCGCGACAAACCCGTGCGCGTTGCACGAGCCGGAAAGGTTGTCCGGAACAGGTTTCTTTCAACGTTCCCGCTACCCGACGCGAACACGGCCAAGCCGGCCGCGTTCGCGCACTGCCTCAGAGAAACGTCTTCAGGTTCACCGCCGGATCGGCGAGCTGCACCGGATCGGGGACGGCGCCTGCCGCGATCAACCGTCGCGATGCGCCGATGTCGCGCCCCAGGTTCGCCGCGGCCACCGCCGCGATCTTCCCGTCGTCGTCCAGCCCGAACACCGTGAACGGCCCGCTCGCCGGATCGCCGCGCACGACGGTCGTCCGCTCGCTGCCGAACAGCCCGAGCATCTGCAGGTTGCAGTCGTACTGATCGGACCACAGCCACGGCAGCTCGGCATAGGTTTCGTCCGCGCCGAGCAGGTTCGCCGCCGCGACGGCCGGCTGGTTTTCCGCGACCTGCCACGACTCGATCCGCACGTGGCGCCCGAGCAGCGGATTGAAGTGCATCGTCACCTCGCCCGCCGCGAAGATCGCGCGATCGGCCGTCCGGCATCCCGCATCGACACGGATCCCGTTGTCGACCTCGAGGCCGGCCGCCTGCGCGAGTTCGACATTGGGCACGACGCCGATGCCGACTACCACGATGTCGGCCGGCACGTCGCCGCGATCGGTCTCGACGATCGCGCCGCCGCCCGGTGCGCGGCGAATCGCGCGCGGCAGCGTCGCCATCCGAAAGCTCACGCCGCGCGCGTCGTGCAGTTGCCGCGCATACGCGCCGACGACTTCCGGCAACGCACGCTGCAGCAAGCGCTCGGCCGGGTCGATCACCGTCACGTCGCAATCGACCTGGCGCGCCGCGGCCGCCACTTCGAGGCCGATGAAGCCGCCGCCGAGCACCGCCACGCGACGCCCCGGCGCGAGTTGCGCGCGCAACGCACGCGCGTCGGCAACGGTGCGCACGTAATGCGGGACGATGCCTTCGTCGATCGGCCCGCCGAACGCACGCACCCGCGAACCCGTCGCGAGCACGAGCCGCGTGTACGGCAACGTCGTGCCGTCGTCGAGCCGCACCCGCTGCGCATCACGCTCGATCGCGTCGACCCGCGTGCCGAGCCGCAGCGCGATGTGCTGCGCGTCGTACCACGCGGCATCGCGGATGAACGCGCGCTGCTCGCCGCCGTCCGTCAGCAGCGCGTCCTTCGACAGCGCGGGCCGGTCGTACGGCAGCTCGCGCTCCGCGCCGATCATCACGATGCGCGCAGCGGCGTCGCGCGCGCGCAGCGCCTCGGCCGTGCGCCGCGCCGCGTGGCCGGCGCCGACGATCACGAACGGGTCAGCCGACATTGACTTCCACCTGCCCGTCGACGATCCGGATCGGATAGGTCCGTACCGGCTCGGTGATCGGCGCGCATTTCGGCGCACCGGTGCGAATGTCGATCAGCCCCTGGTGCAGCGGGCATTCGACGCAACCGTCTTCCACATAGCCTTCGGACAGGCGCGCGTGACCATGCGAACAGAGGTCGTGCATCGCGAACAGTTCGTCGCCGATCCGGAACACGGCGATCGGCTTCTGGCCGGCGACGCGCGCCGCCGGTTCGTCTTCGGAGAATTCGTCGAATGCGCCCAGCGGGTGCCATTCGGCGAGCAGTGCTTCGGTCATGTCGTTTCCTTGGCTGTCAGATCGGGGTCGCGAGCAGCGTCTGCACGCGCGACGTGTCGTAGATCACGCGCTTGGTCTTGTAGCGCAGCCCGTCGGGCGTGCGCACGACCGTGTCGTAGTACTTGCCGGCCTGGTACACGTTCGATTCGCCGTTGCTGCGCGTCTGCACGACCACGTAGTTGCTCTCGGTGTCGATCTCGCCGTCGCGCTCCGCGACGATCGTGAGGCCCGACGTCATGTGCCGGTACGTGTGCTCTTCATAGATGTTCGCGTGCCGCAGCGACACCACGCGGTCGCGCAGCATCCGCTGGTTCGTGCAGTGGACGATCCCGACCGGCAGCCCGAGATCCGCGTTCTCCTTCGGCACGATCTCGTACGTGCAGTCCTCGGTGAACATTGCCGGCCAGTGTTCGAGCCGGTCGTTGTCGAGGTGGCCGATGTAGCGGTTCTGGAGCATGTAAATCTCGAACCACGTCTTCATGTCTTCCGTCAGGTGTTCCATCGTTCCGCGCTCCCGCTTCAATAGCCCATCAGCTTCTGGTACCCGACCCAGAACTTGCGGATCAGGCTTTCGGTGATCACCGTGTCCTGCTGGTCCGGATTGCCGCGCGACATCTCGATCACCGACGTCGCATCGGCATCGCGCACCGTGCCGCGCTGCACGAGTTCGGTCGCCTCGGTGTCCTCCATCGAGATATAGCCGGCCGGCCCGACCAGGTTCGCCTGCTTGATGCGCAGCGCGCGCAGCTCGGGCGTGTCGTCCGCGTAGCCGAAGAAGTGGAAGATCAGCTCGAAGTTGTCCGGCCCCTTCGGCAGGATCTGGCGCGCGACCAGCGTGTTGTGGATCTGCTGGATCACGAGCTGCGGGAAGATCGGCTGGATGTGGTTCGTGCAGTCCTCGTCGTATTCCGACACCAGATCGAGGATCGACTCGTCCTCGAGATGGAAGCCCTCGTCGAACGAGCGGATGTTCTGCTGCTTGTACGCGGCCGACGTGTCGTCGCCCGTCTTCGTCACCGTGATGATGCTGTGCAGCCCGTGGTTCGCATCCGGAATCGAGCGCGCCTTCATCCCGACGCGGAAAATGTTGAAGGTCGTATGGAACAGGTGCAGCATGCTCGCGTGATACGGATCCTTCACGTTCTCCAGGTACAGCTTCCAGTTCGACTTCGAATACTGGCGCGTGCAGCCGAGATACTCGATCGGCTTGTGGAAGATCCGGTCGATCCACGGCCGCATCTGCTCGCCCAGGTATTCGGGCAACGGCATCACTTCATCGCTGAAGGTCGCGAACACCAGCCCGCGATAGCTGTCGACGCGTAGCTTGCGCAGCCCGTGCTGCTTCGGGTCGAAGTCGGCCGGCATCCCGGTCATCCCCTTCTGGCCGCGCCGGAACGGCACGCCGAGCAGGTTGCCCTGGTTGTCGAAGCTCCACTGGTGGTAGACGCACGTGTGCGAACTCGCGTTGCCGCGCGACTTGCGGCAGACCTGCGCGCCGCGGTGCGCGCAGCGGTTCACCCAGGCGGACAGCGTGCCGTCCTCGGTGCGCGTGACGACGACCGGCGTGTCGCCGACGAACGTGCTCTTGAAGTCGCCGGCGTTCGGGATTTCCGCTTCCAGCGCGACGAAATTCCAGGTCGGCCCGCGGTAAATGCGCTCCTGCTCGCGATCGTAGACCGCGCGCGAACTGAACACCTTGTACGGCACGCGCGAACCGTCGTCGTGCGGAAAGCGCACATCGGACGCGTCGTCGCGCGGGGCGAATACGACGGGCGATTCTGTCTGCTCCATGTCGGACTCCTTGTGGTTCCGTTTCGTTGATGGCATGGAGCCGATTTTTGAAAAGCTAATATTCGGCGTCTATCCGGAAAGTGCGATTGCGGCGGCGCAATATCCACTTTCGGCGGATTTCTGCGCTAGCATGGCGACACACGCGACCCGGCGCACGATCGCGACCCATTCGTCGGATCGAAGCGCGCGTCCACACCAAGGCCGATGCCCATGTCCCCAACGTCGTTCGAGCCGCTTGCGCTGCGCGCGCACCGGCTGTTCGAATCCCGCGATCTCGACGAGACGCGCGAGCGGATCTCGCGCGTGATGCAGCCGCACGCGCTGCTGCCGAGCGGCCGCGTGCAAGGCGCATCGCATATGGATTTCGTCCGGCTCGGCGGGCTCGGGATCGGCACCATCGCGTTCGGCGACGCGATGCGCGTGCAGGTCGACGCCGTCGACGGCTATTACCTGCTGATGTTCTGCCTGTCCGGGCAGGCGGAAGTCCGCGCGATGGGGCGCCGGCTCGGCGTCGACGGGCAGACGGGCGTGCTGTGCGCGCCCGGCGAACGCTTCGACGCGGTGCTGTCCGCCGACTGCGAGCAGTTCGTGCTGCGCATCGATGCCGCAACCGTCGGCGCGCTGACCGGCGACCCGCGCGCGACGCTCGACCCCGTGCTGCACATCAGCGATGCCGCGCTCGCCGCGTGGCGCCAGCAGCTGATGCTCGTCGCCCGCTCGCCCGAGCTGCTCGAACGCGCGAATGCCAACCCGCGTGTCGCGTCGCAGCTCGAGCACCTGTTGATCGATTTGCTGATCGAGGGCCACCCGCCGTCGGTACTGAGCGCACGCCACGATCCGGCACCCGGCTTCGTGCGGCGCGCGCAGGAGTTCGTGAACGCGCACTACGCGCAGCCGCTGCAGCTCGCCGATATCGTCCAGGCCGCCAACGTGCCGGAGCGGACGCTGCGCGACGCCTTCCTGCAGTTCCGCGGGATGAGTCCGATGCAATACCTGCGCGCGACGCGGCTCGATCATGCGCGGGAGCTGCTGCGCGGGTCGGTGTCCGAGCGACGGATCGCCGATATCGCACTCGATTGCGGGTTCACGCACCTCGGGCGGTTCGCGATCGCGTACCGGGAGAAGTTCGGCGAATCGCCGTCGGAGACGCTCGACGGGAAGCGGTAGGTGGGGGCGGGGCTTGGTGCGGTGCTGGCTTGCTGCCTTGCTGCCTTGCTGCCTTGCTGCCTTGCTGCCTTGCTGCCTTGCTGCCTTGCTGCCTTGACGCCTTGACGCCTTGACGCCTTGACGCCTGGCGGCCTGGTCGGCTTGCCGGCTCGCTGCGCGTCCGCATCTGCGGCAAATGACATCGCATCGCGACGGCTTCTCCGCATTCGGCGTCGCGCGCCGAAATCGACCGTTAGTTGCAATCTATACGGGAGCGACCGACCCTACCCCGCCGGCGCGATCATCGCCCGCGCGATCGCGCAGAACGCCGTCGTCGCGGCGCTTTCGCCGTGCAGCCGGCGGCTCATGATGATCGGCGACGTCGCCGTGGGTTCCGGCAGCCGCCGGTAGACGACGCCCTTCACGCGCACGCCTTCCACACTTTCCGGCACCAGCGACACACCCACCTGCGCGGCGACGAGCCCGAGCGCCGTCTGCAGTTCGCGCACCTCGTGAACGGCCGCCGGCACCAGCGCGCCGTCGCGCAGCGCGGACAGCTGCTGGTCCGCGAAGCTCGGCCGCGGCGTGCTCGGATAGACGATCAGCGTCTCGTTCGCGATGTCCGCGAGCGTCAGCGGCCGGTCCGGATCCGCGAGCGGATGCCCGACCGGCAGCGCCGCGATCAGCTTTTCCTCGATCAGCGCCTCGCGCACGAGCTGGTCGTCGTCGAAGCGCAAGCGGCCGAACCCGACGTCGATCCGCCCGCCCTTCAGCGCGCCGAGCTGTTCGAGCGTGAACATTTCGATCAGCGACAGCTCGACGTTCGGCTGCGCCTCGCGAAACGCGCGAATCACGTCCGGCAGCGCGCCATAGAGCGTCGACGGCACGAAGCCGATCACGATCCGCTCCGACAACTGCGCGAGCCGCCGCGTCAGCGGGCCGAGCTCGTCGGCCTGTTCGACCACGCGCGTCGCCTGCGCGTAGAACACGCGCCCCGCGTCGGTCAGTTTCAGCGGCCGCGCGCCGCGCTCGAACAGCGGCAACCCGACCTCGTCCTCGATCGCCTGGAGCTGGCGGCTCAGCGGCGGCTGCGTCATGTGCAGCCGCTCCGCGGCCCGCGTGATGTTCATTTCCTCCGCGACGGCGATGAAGTACCGGAGCTGGCGCAATTCCATTTCATGCCTCAAAGGTATGGAAGTAGTCGGAAAGAGTGTTGGACGACGCCGGGCGGGAATTCCTACCATGTGCACCAACAGGAGGAATCGCATGATAGCAACTGCCGCCACCATCGAACGCATCGACACGCTGCTTGTCGACGTGCCGACCATCCGGCCCCACAAATTGTCGGTCGCCACGATGAATTGCCAGACCCTCGTGCTGGTCCGCGTTCGATGCACGGACGGTATCGAAGGCGTTGGCGAGGCGACCACGATCGGCGGTCTCGCGTATGGCGAGGAGAGCCCCGAGAGCGTCAAGGTCAACATCGACACCTACTTCGCGCCGCTGCTGCAAGGCATGGATGCGACGCGCCCGGGCGCCGCGATGGCGCGTGCGCGCAAGCTGTTCCAGGGCAACCGGTTCGCGAAGTGCGCGATCGAAACCGCACTGTTCGACGCGCAGGCGCGCCGCCTCGGCGTGCCGCTGTCCGAGCTGTTCGGCGGCCGCACGACCGACGCGGTCGACGTCGCCTGGACGCTCGCGAGCGGCGACACGCAGCGCGACATCGCGGAGGCCGAGGCGATGCTCGACGCGCGCCGCCATCGCGCATTCAAGCTGAAGATCGGCTCGAACGCGGTCGACGACGACGTCGCGCACGTGATCGCGATCAAGCGCGCGCTCGGCGAGCGCGGCGACGTCCGCGTCGACGTGAACCAGGCATGGACCGAAACCGACGCGATCCGGGCCGCCGCGCGACTCGCGGACGCCGGCGTGAGCCTCGTCGAGCAGCCGATCGCCGCAACCAATCGCGCGGGGCTGAAACGCCTCACGCAGCTCGCGCGGATTCCGATCATGGCCGACGAAGCGCTGCACGGCCCCGTCGATGCATTCGCGCTCGCGCAGGACCGCGCGGCCGACGTATTCGCGGTGAAGATCGCGCAGTCGGGCGGCCTGCTCGGCGCGGCGAGCGTTGCCTCGATCGCGTCGGCGGCCGGCATCGACCTGTACGGCGGCACGATGCTCGAAGGCGCGGCCGGCACGATGGCGTCCGCGCAACTGTTCAGCACGTTCGGCTCGCTGAAATGGGGTACCGAGCTGTTCGGCCCGCTGCTGCTCACCGAGGAAATCCTCGTCGAGCCGCTGCGTTACCAGGATTTCAAGCTGCACCTGCCGGCGACGCCCGGCCTCGGCATCACCTTCGACTGGGCCCGCATCGAACGGATGCGCCGCGGCGCCCGCTGATCCCACACGACACGACAACCGAAACCGGAGACACAGATGAACAAGCCAGCCATCGACGCCCTGCTGAAGACCTTCGACGACGCCGCGGAACAGCCCGGCAACCCGCGCGTGCGCGCGATCGTCAACCGGATCGTGAAGGACCTCTGCTACACGATCGAGGACTTCGACGTGCAGCCGAGCGAGTTCTGGACCGCGCTCAACTACCTGAACGAAGCCGGCCGTGAATTCGGGCTGATCGCCGCGGGCCTCGGCCTCGAACGCTTCCTCGACGTGCGGATGGACGAGGCCGAGGAGAAGGCCGGCTTCCATGGCGGCACGCCGCGCACGATCGAAGGGCCGCTGTATGTCGCGGGCGCGCCGGAATCGGTCGGCCATGCGCGTCTCGACGACGGCACCGATCCGGGCCAGACGCTGATCATGCGCGGCCAGGTGCTCGGTCAGGACGGCGCGCCGATCGCGAATGCGCTCGTCGAGGTGTGGCACGCGAACCATCTGGGCAACTACTCGTACTTCGATCAGTCGCAGCCGGCGTTCAACCTGCGCCGCTCGATCCGCACCGATGCCGAGGGCCGCTACAGCTTCCGCAGCGTGCTGCCGGTCGGCTACAGCGTGCCGCCGGGCAGCAAGACCGAGCAGCTGCTCGACCAGCTCGGCCGCCACGGCCATCGTCCCGCGCACATCCACTTCTTCGTTTCCGCGAACGGATATCGTAAGCTGACGACGCAGATCAACATCGAAGGCGATCCGCATATCTGGGACGACTTCGCATTCGCGACCCGCGAAGGGCTGATCCCGACGATCAAGCAGGCCGAGGGCGCGGAAGGCAAGCCGTATGGCGTCGACGGGCAGTTCGCGCTGATCGACTTCGATTTCTCGCTGCTCAAGGACAAGCAGGACGTGCCGGCGAGCGAAGTCGAGCGGGCGCGGGCGCAGGCCTGAGCGGCCGTCCCGTTCGACGCATCGACAACGCAAGGAGTGCAGAATGCTGTTTCATGTGGAAATGACCGTCCGTCTGCCGGCGGACATGGATCCGGTCAAGGCAGCCACGCTGAAGGCCGAAGAGAAGGCGATGTGCCAGCGGCTGATGAACGAAGGCGTCTGGCGGCATCTGTGGCGGATCGCGGGGCAGTATGCGAACGTCAGTATTTTCGATGTCGAGAGCGTGCAGCAACTGCATGACCTGTTGAGTCAGCTGCCGTTGTTTCCGTATATGGAGATGGACGTGCGGGCGCTGTGCCGGCATCCTTCTTCGGTGCGGGAGGATGATCGGTAAGTGGGTGTGATGGATGCCGTCGCCATACGCCGGCGTCCATCATGAAATCCGCGTGTTGCATGGTGTGGCCGCGACACGCAAACACACTCCCCTGGTCCGCCGCGTTTCACTGCGGGCGGCCCGGTGGCGCCGCTTCTTCGCTTTCCGCCGATAAGCCGATGTACCGACCGGCACCGATCATCGCGCCTCCCTGACGCCCGGCACCGTGCCAGCCGCTTGCAGGTCGTTCTTCGACAATTCCAGTTTCAGTGGCTTTTCGGCATCGAGCTTCTTCTTTTCGACGACACGCTTCCAACCGCCGTTGTCCCCGGGATTCCGATAGAACGCCACGATCGCGACAAAGTTCGTATCCCGCTGCATCGGCTGGGACAGGCTTGCCGACGCGCCCGGATTGACGACCGCTGACGTATCCGCTTGCCAGTCCTGCGCAAGCAGAGCGCGGTCATTTTTCAGCAGATCGTCGTATGACGATTGATCAAACGCCTTGCGATCCTTCAACTGATACACGCGAACAGCCACCGACGTCGGCCGCCCCGCCTCATCGGGATTCAGTGCGGCCCGCGCCGTCAAATCCACCTTCAGCACTTTCACCTGCTTGAAGAACACCGCGCGATAGGCATTCGACGACGCATCCGACACGGACTGCCAGGCCCCGCAGCCAGACAAAAGCAACACTGCGGCAACCGTTGCCGCGCTCATTCGATTGAACATTGAGTCTCCGAGATCAGATCGTGCGATGCATGAGATGCGGGTTGGGTTGAGGCGTCGGAAACGCTTCGTAGACGCCGAGCGCGATATCGATCATGCGTGCCTCCGACGACGGCAAGACCGTGGTCCAGCCGAGACGCGGCGCAGGATCCGTGCGCCCGATCGCGACAACGGGTTTCGGCACGAATCCGGACGACACCTCCATGCGCAGATGCACATCGGCCTTGATGCCCATATACAGCCGAATGAACGCCAGCAACTCGCCATGCAACCAGGCACCCGGCAACAGATCGTGCGCCTGCTGCGCATCGACGGGCCGCAGCGTCACTCGCACGGCACGACTGCGATAAGCGACGCGCCTGCCGAGTACGTAACCGCCCCCGAGGCCGGCACGTGCGCCGTCCGCCGGCGCATCGACGGTCGAACGCGTTGAAGTCAACGGCCGCGGCTTGCCTGCGCTTGTCATGACCGTCCAGAATTCGTCGACGCGTACGCCGGCCCCCGGCGCGGCCAGCGCCACCACGCCAGCCAGCCCTTCCGACGTACGCGTACGCTGGATCAACAGCCCCAGCAACGCGAGCATCCGCGAATTCGGCAAGCCTGCCCGCAAAGGCTTGTCGCCCCATCCAAATCCCGCCAGACACAACAGGCTCTGCGAATAATCGTCGATGCCGCCGGCCCGAAAACGCTCCGGATAGCGGTATTTCTTCCATGCGCGATACAGCAGCGTCGCCGCCCGGTGATTGAACGGATCGAGAAACGCCTCGACCGCTTCGTGCCCGTCCTCCCGCAATACGATCTCGTCGATCATGTGCGACGGCATGGCCGCGTCGACGCCATAGAGGCCCATGAAGGTCGTGCGCACGGTTGGCGGTGCATCGAGGTGTTCGTCGTCAATCTCGACGGCAGCCACTTCACCCGCTGGAAATCCCAACCGGGGACGCGGCCGGAAACGCACCGGCTCATGCTCCGGCGTATCGCGCGTACCGAACCCGGGGCGTTCGGGCGCACATGCCTCCAGCAGACGACAGAACTGCATGAAAGTCATCTTCGGCGCCTGCTCGAACAGCCTTCCGGCCACCGCCGGCAGACTTTTCGACTCGGCGGCTTCAGCACGCACCCGATCGATCGATGCACTCATAGCGGTGCCCGCCGAGCCTTGCTGCGCGGCCATTCCGTCCGCGACCGGGACGGCAGGCTGACGATCGCCAGCTTCGTGAACAGATTGATCTCCGCATACGCACCGAAGAACCGATGCAGCAGTTCACCGAACAGCATCACGTCGCCTTCGCCGGAGAACGCATGCGCATCGAGCGTGACTTCGATCAGCACGCCGCGCTCGACCGCTCCGCCCGATACCTCCTCGATCATTTCCTGCGACACATGCAGGATGCCGGCGAGCCGCCGCCGGTTCAGTTCTTCGTTCGTCCAGTCGTACAGCGCCAAGGCGCCGCGCAATACCTCGGCGTTCATCATCGACAGGAAATTCGGCGCGAGATGCGACAGCACGCGCCACTGGAAGCGATCTTCCGTCGGCGGATACAGCGGCAACGTCGGCGACACGAGATTGCGTACACCCGCGACGCTCGGCGTGCTGGCCGCCAGTTCGTCGAGACTCGCTTCGCGCAACCCCTTGCGCGGCAGCAGCCCGTTCGTACCCGTCACGCGCAGCGACAGGCTTTCCTCGGGCAGCGTATCCATTGTTTCCCACGCGTGGCCGCCGAGAATCACCCACATTTCGTGCAGACCCGATACGCCCGCGCGCACGCGCGTGTGGAAATAGCGTTCCGGCGCCTCGTGCCGCAGCATGCCGCCACGATGCCGGAACGTCGCGAACGGCACGTATTCGTATCGTTCGGCCGTATCGTGATCGAACGTCGCGATCGCGTCGACCGAATAGGTTTCGACGTGCTCGCCCTGGTGACCGGCCGGCACCACGCGATATTCGGTTTCGTGATGGTCGATTTCGATCGGCTCGGCGTCCAGTTCGAACAGGTTGATGACCGGCGAACAGAACAGTCGCACGTTCTCCGCGTGGAAACGCTGGTCCGACGGATACGCGTCCGTCAGGAGGATTTCCAGCTCGAAGCGAGCCGCTTTTTCAGGAAGCGTCGAGATGTCCAGCCCGCACAGATCGACGAACAGGAATTTCTCGCGGAACGTGAAGTATTCGAGCAGCAGCTGATATCCGGAGAACGCCGCATCCGCCTTGGGCCACAACCGCTCTTCCGCCGAAAACCCTGCCGGCTCGATCGTCACGCCGGCGAGCGGCACCGGTTCGCCGTCGCGGACTTCCGGAACGCGCCAGTCGATCGCATCGACCTGACGCGTCAGCGCAAGATGCATCGCGAATGCGGTCGGCAGATCCGCGTTCAGATGCAATCGAAGCCGCGACAGGTCCGTTTCGCTGCGCAGCGCCGACCCATGCAGCGAGAAGCCGAGGCGAATCACCGAGCGGCCGTCGTGGCGCACGGCCGGCCCGGCATGCGTGATCGACACCGGCTGCAGCGCAACGGCCTGCGTCGTCCGGTACAGACATTGCACCGTCCGCGGCGTCACGCCCTCTACGCCGCCCGGCGACGGCACGTTGATCGGTGCGGACCGCACCGGTACACCCGCCGGCACGACTTCGGTTTTCTGCAGTTTCTCCGCGAACGGCGTCAGCTCGACGATCGACAGCGAAGGAATCATCCGCAGATAGTGCGGCCACAAAAGGCTGACGAGTCCTTCGGTCAGCTCCGGCAGCTCATCATCGAGTTTTTGCCGGAGCCGCCCCGTCAGGAACGCAAAGCCCTCGAAAAGACGCTCGACGTACGGATCGCGATCGCCGACGCGGTCCAGATTGAGCAGGCGCGCCCGGTCGGGGTGTGCCTTCGCGAATTCCTTGCCCGATTCGCGCAGGTATCGCATTTCCGCTTCGTAGTAGCGCAGGATGGGATCGTTGTTGTCCATGGGAATCCGTTACGAAAGGGTCAATGCGCGTGCGGGATCGAGCACCGTGAGCTCGGCACGCAGCTCGCCGATGCGGCGCGCGAGCGCCGGCTTGTCGGCGTCCTTGCGGCTGCTCATCGCTTTCAGTGCCTTGACCAGTTGTTGCTTGACCTCGAACGTCAGCGCCGGCTCCCAGCGCATCAGCGGCAGCGAGCGGGACGTTCCGTCGAGTTCGGCGAGCAGCGCGAGCGCCGCATCGTGACGGCCGGCATGGTCGGCCAAGCGCGCCATCACGAGGCGCTGCAGGTAGCGATGTCGATCGGTTTTCATGCCGGGCAGCGCTTCGAGCCAGGCGAAAGCCGTCTCGATACCTTCGCGCGTAGCCAGTTCGCGAGCCTGGGTTTCGATCTCCGGCCAGTCGCCGGTTGCATCGCTCTCGCCATCCGCGGAGACAGGCAGCGGCGCAACGGTCTCGCCCGCTTCCAGGTCGCGCACGACCGCATGGCGGGCGATCCATTCGAGTGTCGTGTCGTCGGCAAATGGCGCGCCGTCGCTGAATGCCAGCCGTTCGATACCCGGTAATCGTTCGAGAAACAGCGCAAAGTCGGCGCGCAGCAATTCTCGCCACGCGCTGTATGGCGTACCGACGTGGTCGAGCGCGACATGCTGGAAATACTGCAGGTCGAACCACAGGTGATTCACGCCTTCCATGAACGCGCCCTCGACTCGCTCCAGCAACTCGTGCCAGTGTTTCTGCAGCACGAGGCGCTTCATCTGCTGCCGCAACTCGGCGCGTGGCGGCGCCAGACGCGTGTGCGATGCGGCATCCGACGGAGGCACGTCGTGCAACGTGTCCCATCGCACGCTTCGCACGAGCCGCACTGAAGGCAAGTAGCCGTTTTCCTGATCCCGCAGCCACACCGACATCGACCGGGCTTGATCGAGCAGGTCGCGCGCCGACGCAATTGAGCCGGCCGCAGTTTTTCCCGGAGCAGTCGCCGCCGGCATTGCCATGCCGGGATCGACACTGCGTGCGGGCGTATCCTTCTTCTCGAAACGGGAAACGAGTGCCTGCAAATTCGGACGGGCTGCATCGGGCCACGCCGCCGTCTGCGTCACGAGCACATCGAGTGCGGCCAACGTGCGCTCGAGATCCGCCGGCACAAAGTCACCGCGACGATCCAGCGTCTCGATCACACGCGCCGTCGCCAGCATTTCAAGCGCGGCCTTCTTCGCTTCGTGACGGGCAGGCAACGCGGACTCGCCGAACCGGTCGACGAGCGCGGCGGCCAGTTCAAGCCCGTCCGTGAACCCGGCCGGGCCGTCCTGCCGCAGACGTGCGAACGCGTAGTAGCCGGCGAGGCGCAAATCCTTGCCGGTTTCCTTGAGCAGGTGTTCGCACGCGCGGACGATCAGCTCGTCATCGATTCCCGACAACTTGCCGGCTTCGTCCTTCAGTTCGAAGAACGCGTCTTCGTAGCCGGGATCGCGCCCGCATGCGTGCTCGCCGGGTATCGGCGCAACCCATGCGGCCCAGGTATCCGTCCGCGCTTGCTGGAGCGAATCGATGCGGGGGCCGCCGACGAGTGTCTTCACAAAATGGGCAAGCGTCATGGCAGGCCTCAAAAAACGAATGCGTCGCCCAGCAGCCTGAGGGCGTGCCCGAACGGACGGGGGGAGGAGTCGGGAAATCCCGACGTGGTCGCCAATGGCGGAATCGCAGCCTGCGACGCAGCCGATTGTTTCGCCGATCCACGCGCGGTGGCTCGCGTTTTCGCCTGAGCGAATTCGAGCGCGGTGCGTTGACCGGATGTCTGCTCCGTCGTTACCCGCGTGGTCTCAACCGGCCACGGACTCCCGCCCGGCAGCCCCGGCAGCCCCGGCAGCCCCGGCGGCAACGGGACAGCCGCATGCTTCGCGGCCGAAATCGCCGACGCCGGCAAGGGCGGCGGGCCGATCGTCGACACCCGTGGCCCCGTGTTCTGCGCTCCCGTCACGAAAACGCGCGTCGGCAATGTGAAATTCCGCAACTGCAGAACGTCGAGTGGACCACCGCCGGCTTCGCTGCGCAATTGCACCTTGAGCGGAATACCCTGGCTCGTGTCCGGCGTCCAGGTCAGCAAATAGCGCGCGTTGTCCTGCTGCGCGACCTTCGCGCGCTCCAGCAGCCGAACGAGACCGAAGCGCCCCTGCGCATCGAGCGCGGTGCGCAACCCGCCCTGCTCCGTCTGCCATTCGATATGCGACAGGTTCTCGAGCGACTGCCCCGGCCATTCGAATGGCGTCCATTCCTGCTTCTGGTTGAAGTAATGCAGTTCGCGGCCGGACAGCACGAATCTCATGTCGGTGACGCCCGGCGTCGGCTCGGCCCTCAGTTCGTAACGCACGCGGGCGTCGCCGGACGGGAACAGGACCGTCGACGTGCGCGTGAGCTTGTTCAGGCTGCTCAGGAACGCCGGATCGATCGTCAGTGCCCCCGAATCGGTTCCCTGCGAAGCGACCCATCGGTCGCCCTGCCGCTCGACGACACCGGCCAGTTGCGACGTCACGAACTGCGCGATCACGCCGCTATCCGCGCGCATGAAACGCGCCATCTCCGGCAGCGATGCGTCGTTGTCTGAATCCGCGAACGGATAGCGGCCACCGAACGTCCTGTTCCAGTCGGCGACGATCGCGGTGCGCCAGATTTCGTTCAGGCTGGACGCGGCCGGCTGCACGATGACCTGCCACGCCTGATCGAACGGTGCGCGGAACAGTGCGCCGAATCCGGACCACTGTTCGCCGAGACTCGCGGCGACACGACTCGCGTAATCGCGGCTGTCGGCGATATCGGAGGTTTTGCCCTGCAGCACGGATTGCGCGGCCAGACGTGCGATCGCGTCCGGATCCGGACTGGAGACGATCTGCGATGTCTTCAGACGCATCGCCGTAATCCGCTCCAGATAGCGTGCCAGGCTGAGGTCACCGGTGGCTGCCGGCGGCGTGCCGCCCTTGCCGCCGGACGGCGCCCCCGGAACGAGTTCGTTGCCGGTCAGACGCAAGATCGGGCCGAATGCGGCGGCAAGCGGCGACATCTGAGGCTTGGTCTGCTTGGACGGATCCTTTTCGTCCGTGCCGA
Organism: Burkholderia sp. BCC1977; assembly: GCF_905339595.1. Taxonomy (NCBI): domain Bacteria; kingdom Pseudomonadati; phylum Pseudomonadota; class Betaproteobacteria; order Burkholderiales; family Burkholderiaceae; genus Burkholderia; species Burkholderia sp. BCC1977. Next base: position 139,249 of record NZ_CAJPGQ010000002.1, on the reverse strand, counting down.
CCAGTTGCTGTGCCTTGCTGACCAGCGTGTCCGACAACGACTGTGGGCTCGCTCCCGTGCCCGCCTGATAGACGATCGCATTCATCAACGCGACGAGCGGCGAACGTTGCGGATCGCCCAGTAGCGTCAGCTGGTCGGCAGTCGCCGACAGCGTCGGTGCAGGTTGCCAGCGCAGGCTGTTGAGGAACAGCGCCCATGCCCGTGCGTAATCGTCGAAATAGCGCTGGCGTAATTCGGCCTTCAATGTCGACGGGGAGCCGCGATTAACCTTGGTATCGGAGAGTACCCAGTCGCTTGCCATATCGCGTTGCTCGCCGGCCTCGTCGATTGCTTTCGAGATTCGCTCGTCCCACGCCGCACGCGTGAATACGCCGGGGACGGTCGCGGCCGTGCCGAACAGACCGCGGCTCGTTGTGCCGCCAGTGGAAGACTGCGATGCGCCGTCGCCGAGCAGCGTCGCGAGTGATAGCGGCGGATATTTCGGTGTCGCTTCGTCGATGATCTGCTGGTAGATCGCATCTCCTGAGTTCTGGATACCTCGGACGCCGACGATCGTCTGGCGGGTCGACGCGATCAGGCTGCCGTCCGGAACGATCGCCAGTGCGGCTTGTCTGGAGGCGTCGCCACGCCCGACGTGATTCGCGAAGAACGCGATCGCTTGCTGACGCAGGTCTTCCCAGCCGCCCTTCGACAGGTGTGAATTGCTCGGGCGTTCGGGGGCAGACGTCGCGACGAGTTGCGGCATCAGGAACGCGGCTGCCGCCCGCTCGGGTTTGGCGAGCATCATGTAGGTCTTGAGCGTGTCGTAAGCGGCCTGTACCTGGGCATCGCCGCCGCTGGCGATTTCCGCGTCGGACAAGGACGCGAGTTGATGCAGCCTCGCTTCGAGCTTCTGGCGGATCGGGCTGACGAGGATGCGGTTTGCGGCATCGGCGTAATGCGGCCAAAGCGCGGCGAGCAATGCCTGGTCGCGATTCAGGCCGAAACGGGCGGTAATAGGCACGCCATGGCGCTGCTGGAATTCAAGGGCATCGATTTGGCGGTCGAGGTTCGTGAGCGTTTGCAACGACTGCGTCGGATCTTGTATTCCGGCAAGCTGCGTTGACGTGTCCGCGGCACTTTCAATCGTTGCGCGGTTGGCGAAGCCCGACAGCATCGTGCCGGCGACCCAGCAGCCGATCCCGACGACTGATATCCAGGCTGCCGCAGTCGATGGTGAAAAGCCGACATGGCGCCCACGAACCTTGCGACTGTGCTCGGCAACGGTTTGCCAAATCGTTCGATGTTGAGGATTGACTGAAAGGTCCTCGTCGTTCTCAGTATCGGAATGCGGCCCGATCAGATCCCGTTCCTTGAATAGCGGCGCGAACATCAGACCATGGATTCCGCATGTCCGGACGCTGGATTCGGAGGTTTTCAGTACACATCCCGTCAACGCACTGCGCAGCGCGGAAATATGCTGCGATAGTTCAACCGGATAACGATCGGCGGCATCCGCGGCAAGGCGTATGACACCCGTGTCCGCGAGATTGTCGAGCAGCTTTCGAAGCGACGCGTCGATCGCCTCTTCGTTCACGCGCGTGTTTGTCCACGTGAAACCAATGGCTTCGTCCATGTCCGCCCGATCGCCACCGAAATCCGTCACGTCGAGAAGATAGGCGGGCGCGGCCCACCGCAACGTGCGCGCATGGCGGGCAAGGCGAGCAGCGAGTTCGTCGGTGTCAAACGACGTGTTGGCTGAACCACGTCCACGTGTCACCGCCACAATTGCGTCGACCGGTCGCCGGCGTCGCAGGCGGCGGATTTGATCGAGCCATTCCGTATCGAGTTTGTCACCGATCTGCGTCGCGTACAGCAGGACTGTATTGCCGAGAACGATAAATCCGCCGTCGGCCAGCCCGGGCGCCAGACGTTGAACGAACGGCTTGTCGCCAGCGACGAGCACCCAACGGTCCCGATAGCGCCAACGTCGACCGTGGCGGTTGAGAAGGTTGCTACGCAACACAGCAGCGCGCGCTCCGACAACCGAAGCCTTGATATCGCGCCCCTCGGTCGATAAATTGGCCCGATTCGCGACCCAATCTCTAATACGCCGCGCGGCTATCGCTGGGCGGGATGAAGAGTCGAAGCTGAACCATATGAAAAACATGACGAATACGATACAAAGCGCGACGATCCATTCCGCACGCTTCTCGACCGAGTGCAGCCCCACCCAGTCGCCTTTCAACCAGATCAACAGCCCGGGCAGGATGACCACTATGACGATGCTTAGAATGTCAATCCGGAACTTGCGAAGCATATTAGATAGAAATTGAATCGAGACTGCCCGCGCAGACACCGCCGCATATCTCGTTGTTGAGCAATACAGCCAATATCATCTTGGCCAGAATGGTCTCTCTTCCGCTCAAACATCGACATAGGACGAGTATCGGGAAGGAAGCAGACGTGGGGGCGGATCGCACTTGCATAAGCACAGATCGTCGCTCAGCGCGCCTTCCCTACCATCAGGACCTTTTGTCGAGAAGCGAGGGCCAGTGCATACGATGCGCCCCGTCGACTGACACGCGGGGCACCAGACCTCATCGCATTCGTAGGCCTGTTCGCGATCTCCGATCCTGTCGTTCGAATCGCCTCCCAATACAGTGCCGTCCGAAGTTGTCCTGTCGCCTTTCGTCACGTCGTATCGCCTGACCATGATTTGGCTTCCTAAATTATGAGATAAGTCGTATTCAGCTTCGCTATGCGAGGATTTATTGCAATGCCATTACCATCGTCATTGCGTGGCGCAATTCTGCAAAACGGAGAAGCAAGGCCCGGTCTTGCTAGTCGTGACAACAAGCTGGGGCTCGCCATCCCGAGCTACCGCCTTGGCCGCGCAAGCCACACCAAGCCAGGACGCGACTTCGCCGACGTGACCAACCATGTAGTCGATGTTTGCCGACTTCGCTGCAATACCCGCCTTGACCGAGGCAGCGATCGTTTCGTTTGCCTCGGCTGAATCAAGAGCGCTTTGCCAGATACGGCCAACGTCAGCAGGCTTCACACGCCCCCAACGCAACGCACGCGAGAGTGCCGCATCCACTGGACATGCATCCGTCCCATTGGGTCGATGCATCCTTGCCATCGGTTCGATATTGAACCTACGCCGCACCGGTTCCGGCACAACCAGAAGCCCGACGCCGGCTTCCGCGCTCCCATCTGGCGGGAGTGCTTGAAGAACATGGTTCAGCCGTACGAAGACGAACAAGCGCGCCTCCTGATCCCGCTTCTGGTTGATTCGATCAAGCCACGCGTCGAGAACCATCAGGTCGGGAGGTTCCGGCAGGGTTTCAGCTTTGAGTGGCCGGAGACCCGATTTCGCCCATTGCCGGTCCCATGCATCCAACGCTCCGTCCGGTTTCGCAACACCTGGCAACACCAACTGGATCGCAAGTTTCAAATCCGGCGGCAATGTTCGAACGGCTTCAGCGACATCGTCGATCAACGCGCCGAATACCCATTCGCGCACATGGTGCCACCGCTCATCGTCACTCTTGAATCGCCCCCCGTCTTCGTCTACGTCCGGCTGATCGAACCAGCGAGCGTTCACTGGTGGCGTATCGGGATTCGGTGCGGCTCGCGGTTCGAGTTTGATTGAGCCGCCCAGCAATTTGTCGAACGCATCGTCTTTCGCGTCGCTTGCAAACCTGTATGCGGCAGCGACCAACACAAGCGGTCGGCTAGCTTCCTCGAACAAATCATTCACATACTTTTCCCGAGCTTCGTTCCACGCGATCGCGTCCAGACGCCGGCCTTCGAAAACGCTATAGCGCCGCAATACGACGAAGGCCGCAACGCCAACCGGATACACCGTGACGCATGTCCAGAACCAGAAGGATTGCGTCGGCGTATCTTTGGGCCAGAGAAGCAGCACCGCGAAAACTCCGGCAAGGACGACGACGAAAAAAACAATAGTCCAGAGCAAGCGCGAAGGTGACTTGTCCGGTTCCGGCTCCTTCGGCGGGAGCTTGTCGAAGTCAACAGCCATTGGCCATCCTCAAAAGACATTGAGACGAGATCGGAGGCTGCGAGACACGGCATCCTGCAAACTAACTGCGCTCACCTCGGGTAAGGAAACCTTATCAATCTTGCCTTGATGCTCTCCATTCGGCACTCCGGTCCATGTCCAAAGTAGGCAGCGAGCTGCCGCGCCGCCCGCCTTTGAATCGGCCTCCAACGTCATATTCTCAACAGTTAGCGCTTTTGCGGGAGCGTTCAACAGGTGCCGCCCTATGGCCTGCGTTTTCCAGCCTTGCTTCATGCCGGCCCTTCTTGTGCCAGCGATCGGCAGCGCTATGCGATTCGTTCCGCTTCTGACACGGCGACGGAAATACCTCGTCGCATAAGTAGCGTATCGCATCGTTCACTGTCGTCACCTGCGGTGTGCCCAATGAGATGCGAGGCAGCATCGTAGTAACCGGCACGGCAAGGAGCGTCATCAAAATCTCCCGGCGAGACAGCGTCTTCATATTGCCCCCGGGCGCAGCCGAATCGAATCCACTACGCCATCCCACAGCTCCAGTGCCTCACCGTCGTTTGCAAACGATTCCTTGTTCGTGGGGTACTCGCTTTCATCAACACACAATGACGCGTTCAGGTTGGGTTCGGCCAGCGAGTATGCCTTGCCTGGCGCTTCCCACTTGAAACCGTAAGTCCGCTTTCCATCCTGCGTGCCAGCCACCAGAATTTCGTCGGCTTCGATCGGGCCGACCGGTCGCGCGCGGTTGCGCAACTGGCCTACACCTGCCACCGTTCCCAGCAATGCGGGCAGAATGCCACCCGATTGCGCGCGTTCCCCAGCCTTGCTTCATGCCGAATAACTCATGAGATAGTCACGCGTTTTTCTCTACCGTCATCGCTCGCAAGGAATGGCACAACAACCTACGCTGCGCAGCCTTTGACACGTGTTGTGATTTGTACGCCATATCCGTGAACCGAACATTGCAGACACTCTTGGTGATTGCCCACATCACAACTCATCACTCAAAAGCCATTGGGACGTGGTCGCAGCGTTTGAATCACCATGTTCCATAAAGCCACCGACTCCCCTTCCGTGAGCGAAGATTTCTTGATCGTGTCGACCTCTGTCAAAAAATTCGGGCTCGCAGTTTCCATATCCAGAACAATGTAAGGCGCTCGAGGATTACCTTTGTAATTCGTTTCTAGCGAGAAGTGATGCCCCTGCACCTGACCCAGCGTCAGCGCAGATGTCAACACCTCGTCCACCGTCATGCCGTTTGGCAGCGTGACACTCCCAGATCGAACGACACGGCCCTGTGCAGTTTTCAACGCGTCCTGGACATCAGCACTCCGTACGCGCGACAGCAAGGTACTCGTTGCCTGCAAATTTGCGAAGCTATCCCAACTGAACGAAACATCCGTCTTGTCTGCAAGTACATAGTTGGTCGAGACTTCCTCGTTTTCCGCAATTGCCGTACCCGGCATGAATCCGCCAACGAAGCAGGTGCCAGGCTCCGTCGGAATAACGTCCTCGGCACGCCCTTGTAGCTTTTCGATCAAGTCGAAAGCCAGTCGAGTTTTATCGGGAACATCGTTCATCGGCTCTGCAATTCCGTATGGCGTGCCTTGATATTTTTTAGTGTATTCGGCATGAATTGAGTCATTGGCCTCGACACGTAGATTTAGTTGATAGCCTCGATCCCACTTATAGACTTCGATCACACGCTCGACATCGCTTGTCGCTCCCGAGTCACCAAGAGATAAAAAGTACTGGGAATTTTTTATACCTCGCGCATTTCCACTATCAAATAAGAATTGATAACCAAGCGTGCTCTTGGTTGCCCTCAATTCCGTGCCGCGCTGGCGCATATCATGCTGAAACTGCTCCAGTGACTGGGCCTTCGCATGGACGATCACGCCTCCAAATTTGGCAAAGCCGATCGGCTTTGCGCCGACCGGTAGATCGATTAGGTAACGTCCGACGCAGTGCGGCTTCATGTCAGTTGTCATTTCCATTACCACCTTCTTTTCATGTTCTGTCAGCGCCGATGTCTTTGCACCGCACGCTGTCAGCAATACTGCACATATCATCCAGCTGATTTTCAACATGCTTCATATTCCATCGACGTGCCTTTGACGTTGCCCACTAGGCGCGTAATTGCCCGGAGCGCGAACAATCGGCACGGCAGCGGGTTGTAAGCGCCCTCGTGGTCAATCCCTTCGAAGGCAACGCAAACCTTTGCGTACGGCATAGGCGCCCGGCCCGAACGGATAGGGACGGTGCCATCGCCGTTTTCCTCTGCCGGTTGCAAAACGAACTCATCCATTGGAGGAAAGGGTTGCTTGGCACGGTCAATCACGCGTTGGGCGCCAGTGCGAGAATCCCATTTGCCTTCCAGTTCCAGCGGCTTCGCTATGGGCGGCGTACTGGTGGAAAACAGATTGGGCTTTGGCAAGGTCCGCCGCCATACAACATCACCCCAAGTCTTGTGATTTTTGTCGTCGCCATAGAAGGCATAAGTGTGCTCGTGATAACGAAGACTGATCGCCGCATGAAACGGTTTCACTTTGTTATCAACCAAGGATTGGAAGTTCCTCCAATCTTGGTCAAGGTTTACCTTCTTCTTATCGAGTGGATCAATGAGCTTATCGTCGACCAGCCCCCACCACTTGCCACGCTGAGCATATATTTCCCCGTAGGGGTCGCCTTTTTCAGGCAATGAAACAAGCTGATCGCCGTCCCGAATTTTCAACCACCCATTGCCGTAATTGACATCCGGCAGAAGTTCCAACGGCCCCGGCGATTGCGCAAATACTGCCGTTATTTCTGCGGCAGTTGCACCCAATACCTTGCGGCCAATTCCCTCTTCGACTGTGCTACCCGGCTCCCAACCTGCCTTGACCCGTTTGTACGCCGTTGCCGAGCCGACGGCGGGCATCACGCTATGCACAACGCCCAGAATCTTCTTGTTCCACCCTCGAACTTCCGAACAATGCCTTGCAACCAATCCTCCCATCGAGTGCGTTACTACAATAACTTTCTCGCAGCGGAAGCGCTTGCTATAGCCGTCCATGATTCGCTTGATCTCGCCCGCCAAGTACTCAGACGAGTCCTTATTTGATTTCAGCCAGTTATAGCCCACCGCATGGACGGGCAGCTTGTATTGATACGAGAGTTCAACCTCCTCGTCGGTCAGCGTGTCGAGGCCCGGTGCCACCACCTGCTTGATCAGACTGTTGCGCAAGCCGTTACGGCCATGATTGGTTCCCGCATGAGCGTCGTCGAGCGCGTCCTGTAGCCACACAAGCCAGTCCCCGTAGCTTTTCTTGGAAACCGTGCCCCAACCTCGCGCCTTCTTTTCGGCATCGGTAAGCGACGTGCCTTTGGGAAGATCACCTCCATTGAAGACCTGAGTATTGTCCGGGGTCAGCGTCTGCTTGCGATATGCCGCATCTTTCCACGACCAAGGCAACATGCCAGGGCCGCTATTGACGATCCATACGGATTTATTTTGGTTGTTCATCAGGTTGCTGCCCATGACCCCTGGCACGAAGATCACCGGAATCACCCGATCAGGCACCATGTGGCAAACAGCATGACTGTTATCTGACAGCGAGGAAACCGACGAATAGTGCACCGAGCCATCGTCGGCATGCTTGGCGGCAAGAATACGTTCAACAGGCATCTGAATGATTCCGTCTGGTCGCAAAGAGGATGTGGTAAGTCAAGGAAATACAAGCGGACATGATCACTCTGGGTCGAGGCGCAATCGCATCCCTTCAGCGACGAGCGTCCTTTGTAACCCCGCCTTCCCATCCGTGTCGGTCATACCACGAATCACGCTCCCATCTTCCCGGATAATTGAATACTTGCGGTTAGCCACCGGCTTTCCGCTGTACGGCCACTTGATAACAAACTCCTCGTCGAAATTCGCGTGCTTCCATGTATTCATCGACTCAGCAAGCGATGACGGCCCCTGACGACCAAATGCGGCCGACTTAATAATTCGGTTTCCTAGAGTTCCGTCCTCGATGCCAGTCGATGAAATTCGAATGTATGAACCACCGCATCTGAGGATAAGCTCGTTTTTTGCTTCGATCGTGACCCGGCCATTGGCACTCGTCATCCGCATGTCTTTATCAGAAATCAGATGCATCTCGTCACTCTGCGCCTGAATTTCAACTTTCCCCCGCGCAGCAAAAATCTTCAACCCTAGTCTTTGCGCAAAAATCGAAACCAGTTCGCCAGCGGCAACCGTAAAGCGCTTCATCACGCCTATGTCCGCATTCCCGCCGGCAGTTGCGAACAGGTGGTTGTTCGCCGTTATCTGAAGATCGGTTCCGGAGGCGAGACCCATGCCGTCCGGCGCGCTGACAAGAACGCCTGATTTTTTGAGCTCCTTCAACGTTCCATCAAGCAAAGTACGTTGGCGCTCGTAATCGGCAGCGACGGCCTGCGCCACACTCGCGGCCTCACCAAGCGACTGCATCTGCTGCAGCGCCAGATCAAGCAACCCTTGCGCCCCCTGCATTGCGAGCTGTTGGTCAGCGGTACCTGTTTGACTTTCAGCAGTGACAAGCACCCCTTTTGCGCCTCGAACCGACACATGCTCATCCGTGCGCAGTTCAGCTCCCTTACCTCGCTCCTTCCGATTCTCGTCGACCATATGGCCAAGATTCAGCTCACTGGTCTGAAACGGCGTCGTCAAGTGGATATGCTCGACACCCTCCTTATCCTCCATCCGCAACTCATTCCGCGCAGCCGTCCGAATCAGGTTCCGCGTATGGTTCAGGTTGTTCACCAGATCCGGATGCACGCTGTCATGCATCGCCCCGATGATCACCGGCCGGTTCGGATCGCCGTCCGTATGGACGATCGCCACCTCCGCCCCGTCGATCAACGGAAAGTGATGCCCGTAGTTGTCACCGCTATAAGGCTTCGCAAACCGCACCGGCCGGCTCGTCCCGCCCGGGCTCCATGCATCGAGGTCGAACGGCAGCTTGATCACGTACCAGCCCTGCTCGGTCAGATACGCATACTTGTAGTTGCCCGGCGACGTAATCCGCGCCGGCAGAATCCCGTCGACCACCGGCCGCGACACCGAAGCCGTCGACGTGCGCCATACGCGATCCGACGGAATCCCCTCGAACGCCACCCAGTACGACTCGTTCCGCCCGCCGTGCGACTCGACCGATGTAATGAACACCCCGTGTTTCGCATCGGCTGGACTCGGCTCGACCCGCATCACCTCACCGGCTTCGAGCCAGAACGGATTGCCGGTCCCCTTGAACGTTATCTGCTGGGCCAGGTATGCCTCGTGCCGCAGCCGGGCGACCCGCTTGCCCTCTTCAGGCGTCTCGTAATGCTCGCCCCAGCGATAATCGACGGCGTTGGTCGTCTTGTCGTCGCGCGCCGTGTTCTCCTCGACCAGCAGCGACACCCCGGCCTGCCGATGGTTGTAGTCGTGCAACCGCACCGCCTCCGGCACACGCTTCATCTCGCGCCCGAGCGTCTTGATCGCATCGGCACCGACGCTCTCCAGCCCCGAGTCACGCCGATACGGTACCGTGCGCTGCTTGCGCGCATACGCATCCAGATCGTCGCCGAACACGGCCACCGCACGATCCTTCTTCTGCTCCCAGCGAAACCAGATCCCCTCTTCCGCACAGATGCGCCGAATGAAGGCAAACGTCGTCTCGTGATACTGCGTCACGTATTCGCGGCGCTTGTACTGCCCGCGCAACTGGAACTGAAAATCGACACCCGCGCGGTAACCGTAGTGCCGCAGCGTGTCGGTCACGATCTCCTCGACCGACTGCTTCTGAAACAACCGGCTGGTCACGCCACGATCGAGATCGGCCAGCGTCGGCTCGAGCACGACCCGGTAGCGCGTTTCGTCTGCAGACGTCTCAAGCTCATCGAACCGGGTAATGACACCGTGAACCGTATACGCCGCCGGCTTCACACTGAACTGCGCCGCGTTCTCCCCGAACATCTTCCGCAGGTAATCAATGTCCGAATCGACCGGATCCGCAATGAACTTCGCCGGTCGCCCCAGCACCTGGTCCATCGGAATCCCCGCGGCCGGGCTTGTGAATTCGATCTCGTATCGATACAGCTGGCTCACGCGGTCCAGCCCGGTGAACGTCAGGATCGAGAAAGGCGCCGGATGCGGCGCCAGCTTCAATTCATAAGCCTGCGTTGGCAAAATCATCGACATGGATTCTCTCGGTTGCGCAAACATTCGCTGCCGCCGGGACAATCATCGTCACCCCGGCGGCTCGCGATCAAATGCCGGATCAGTTCTTCGCCTTCGGCATCTGCGACACGAGCGACAGCCCGATATCCATCCCCTCGACCTGGAAGTGCGGGACGATGAACAGCTTGATCCGGAAGAAGCCCGGGTTGTCGTCGATATCCTCGACCGTGACCTTCGCCTCGCGCAGCGGATGCGACGCCTGCAGCTCGTCGCCCGGATCCTTCATCTCGGTCACGAGTCCCTTGATCCAGCCGTTCAGCTCGAGCTCGAGCAGTCGACGATCCTTGGTCGTGCCGATGTTTTCACGCTGGATCAGCTTCAGGTAGTGCGCGATGCGCGACAGCAGGAAGATGTACGGCAGCCGCGCGTTGATGCGGCTGTTCGCGGTTGCCTCCTTGGTCTCGTACAGCGCCGGCTTCTGCGACGAGTTCGCGGAGAAGAAGCACGCGAAGTCGTGGTTCTTGTAGAACGACAGCGGGATGAAGCCGAGATTCGCGAACTCGAATTCCCGTGTTTCCGGAATCAGCACCTCGGTCGGGATCTTCGGCTGGTAGCCTGTGCCGAGGTCATACAGATGGACCGGCAAATCCTCGACCTTGCCGCCCGCCTGCGGCCCGCGGATCTGCACGCACCAGCCGTTGCTCACGAAGCTGCGCACCATGTTCGCCGCGAACGCGAACGACGCATTCATCCACAGGTACTTGTCGTGATCGGGGCCCTTGACGGCCTCTTCGTAATTGAACGCCCGCACCGGTGCCGTATCCTTCCCGTACGGCAGACGGCCGAGCACGCGCGGCATCGTCAGGCCGACATAACGCGCATCGTCGGTATCGCGGAAGCTCTTCCACTTGATGTACTCGGCGCGGTCGAAGTAGTTGCCGATGTCCTGGATCGCGGCCACTTCCTCCATCGATTGCTTGCCGAAGAACGCCGGCCCGACCGAGCCGATGAACGGCATGTGCGCGGCAGCCGCAACTTTCGAGATATTGCGCAGCAGTGCAACGTCCATCGGCGAGTTCGCGAACTCGAAGTCGCTGATCATCGCGCTGATCGGCTGGCCGCCCGGCGTGTCGTATTCCTCGATGTACGTGAGGCGATACAGGCCGCTCTGGATCAGTTCCGGCGTATCCTCGAAGTCGCGCTGCAGTGCATCCTTCGACACGTCCAGCACCTCGATGCGCGCATTCTTGCGGAAATCGGTGCGACTCACGAGCATCTTCAGGCCGCGCCAGCGTGCCTCGAGCGCCTGGAATTCCGACGTATGCATGACGGCGTCGAGCTGACGGCTGATCTGGCGGTCGATCTGGCCGATATGGAAATCGAGCAGCGACTTGTCGAGACGGTCCATCGGCTGGCTCGCCTTCGCGACGAGTTCGAGGAACGCGCCCATTCCACGCGCGATCCGCTCGTCGGCCGTCGCCTCGGACAGCATGTCGTTGTCGCGGAACGCCTCGAGCGGGCGCGCCTCGCTGACGGGCTTCAGGTTGATCTTGCTGCACAGCGACGCATAGACGCTGTCGATATCCCCGTGCGGGGCGTCCAGCACGACGGTCTCGGTCGCACCGGTCTGCTGCGTTTCAGTGGATTTCATCTCGGATCCTGTCTGCGATCGAATCGCTACGATGTTGCGGAATGCGCTGAACGCGCGTTTTGCCCAGCGCCGTTCACGCATGCCCTTCCGGCTGCGTCGCGGCGGTCGCGATCTGCGCGAGTTCGCCGCGCAGCTTCGCGGACAGGCGGTCGTCCTTCAGCACCTTCTCGAACTCGCGGCGGAACGTGCCGTTGTCGAGCAGGTTCGATTTCAGGTCGCGCAGCAGGTTGCGCATCGCGAGAAGCGCCTGCAGCTCGGGAATCTGGCGCGCCACCTGCTCCGGCTCGAAATCCTTGATCGACCGGAACGACAGATTGACGGGCAACTCCGAGCCGTCGCCGGCCAGCGTGTTGTCCGCGGCGATCTTGAGATCCGGCGCATAGTCGGCCAGCACGGCATCGAAATTGTTCTTGTCGATGTTCACCTTCTTGCGCTCGGCCAGCGGTGCCTGCTCGCGCCCGGCGCTGAAATCGCCCGCCACCAGCAGCTTCAGCGGCAATTCGACTTTCTTCTGCGCCCCGCCCGTATGCAGATCGAGGGTGATCGACACCCGGCTCTTCGGGATCTCTCGCTGAAAGCTATCCAATTCGTTCTCCTTATCTCAGGAAGCTTGAAGACTCCGCGATGCACACCCTCAACCACGGATGTGGGCCGATCACGTCACCCTTTGCTGTACCCAACAACACATCGCGACGGACGGCCGATTCGGATATTCGCGGCACGACACCCGATTCAGGCGGCAAAAAATATCATGCCCCCGATCACAAAGTAAACATCCGCAATTAAAAATCACCCAATAACCACACCGCCATTTTTTAGAATAAGAAAAATCCTACGCACCAACCTCATCCACCCAGTCAACGCAAGATCCCCCCACCCGCACTGAAGCACAATCCAGATTTCCCAAAAAAAGAATGCAACCCATTGATTCAAATGAATTAAAAACAACAAATCCGCGATTCAATATCTCGATAAAGCAACCCTTAAGCGGACGACCCGCCACCCCCAACAAAATCTCAAAATTAACGCTGCAAATATCTCAATTTAATAGAAACATTTATCAAAGATTCATCAAATTCAGGGGTATACGAAATAAGAAAACGATGTATAGAATCGGCGCCTCATAATTCATACATCGGTACTGACCACACCATGCGGATCGACAAACCGCTCTGGCATGAAGGGCTGATTCTTACGCAACAGCATTTCCAGCAGCAGGAGCGCTGGAACGGGTTCGCGCTACAACAACTGGCTTCGGCGACCGCCGTTGCGCCATGGGGAACGCTGGGCGTCGACATCGACGAGGAGGCACTGGCCTCCGGTCGCCTGAAGCTCACCCGGCTGCAATTGCGTTTCCCCGACGGCACGCCGATCGACACGACCGTCGCCGATGCGTTGCCGCCTGCGCGCGATCTCGTCAGCGAAATTCCTGCCGACGCCCAGGGCATCGACGTGCTGGCCGCACTTGCGCTGCCCGATGCGAACGGCAACAACTGCCGTTTCGACGAAACGGCGCTGGCCCGCCCGCGGCGCGCGTATCGCGAGTTCGTCAAGGTGACGGACCTGAACGGTGTCAGCGAGACCGAAATCGCCGCCGAGCGCCATGCCGTCCGGCTGTTGTTCAGTTCCGAATCGCACGCGGACGACACCGTATGCGCGATCGCACGCCTGACGCGCACGACGAGCGGACAGTTCCAGATCGATCGCCGATACGTCCCGCCATGCCTGGCACTGTCGGGCCATACGCTGCATATCGAGCGCATCCAGCGGCTCGCCGACATCCTCGCCGCAAAAAGCACGCTCCTCGGCGCCCGCCGCAGCGAGCGCATCGAGCAGGTGGCCGAGTACGGTGTCGCCGACGTCCAGCTCTTCTGGCTCCTGAACTGCATTCACCAGGCCTGGCCGCAACTGCGCTTCCTCGCGTCGCACCCGGGGCAGCCGACCGATCGCCTGTACCAGGTTCTCGCCCAGTTGGCCGGTTCGCTGACCACGTTCTCGACGCGCGTCTCGCTGACCGACATTCCGCCCTACGACCATGCGAGTGCGCATGACGTCTTCGCGACGCTCGAATCGCTGATCCGCGATCTGCTCGACGCGATCATCCCGTCACGTGTCGTCTCGATCGGGCTCTCGCATACGACGCCGACCACCTGGGTCGGCCAGTTCCGCGACGAGCGCCTCGTCGAAGGCGCCGCGGACTGGTATCTGTCCGTCAATGCCGCGCTGCCGGCATTCGAGCTCGTCGAGCAGTTCCCGCGACTGTGCAAGATCGGCGCGCCGGACGACGTCGAACACATCGTCAATTCCGCCGTGGCGGGGATTCCGCTCAAGGCCGTGCAGAGGGTGCCCGGCGCCATTCCGGTCCGGCTGGACAACCATTATTTCGCGCTCGACGCGCACGACGCCGCGCATGCGAGGATGCTCGCCGTACACGCTTGCCAGATCTATCTGCCGGCGTCGATTCCCGACGCGTCGATCGAACTCTATGCGGTGCTGCGCTGATGAATGCCATCGTCTCCACGCGTCATGAATCCGCGCTGCTCGCGCGGCAGCCGTCGACCGGCCACGCGCCCCAACCGTCGATGCGCGCGCTGTTGCGCGATACGGCGCTGCTGGTCACTCACCTGTCGAACGGCGGCCAGGTCGACAACCCTGAGCGCCTGCGCCAGCAATGCCTCCGGCTCGTCGCGCAGCTCTCGACCGCACTCGATGCGCACGGGATCGCTGCCGACGTACGGGACGATGTCGTCATCGCCCAGTGCGGACTGATCGACGAAGCCGCATTGCGGCATCTGCCGGCCACCAGCAAGGCGGACTGGGAGTCGCGGCCGTTGCAGGTCGACCGATTCGGCACGCACGACGCCGGCACCCGCGTTTACGAACGGCTCGAATACCGGATGCGCGAACCTGCACCGAACGTCGACCTGCTCGAATGCTATGCGGCCGTTCTGGGCCTGGGATTCCGCGGCCGCTACGCCGCCCGGTCGGGCTCGTCGGCCGACGCCCGCGACGGCGAGGCGAAGCGTCAGGCATTGATCTCCGCGCTGACGGCGCAGATCGATCAATTGCGGCCGGCCACACGGCCGGGCTTCGTCACCGATCGTTCGAACACGCGACTGATCGACCGTCTGAAGAGCCTGTCGCCATGGGCGATCGCGGGAACAGCCTGCGTGATCGCGATACTCGTCTGGTTCGCGTGGGATCGCATCCTCGATGCGGAACTGGCGCGACTCGCCCACAAAGTGAAGCAACCGTGACTTCGGACGCCACACGCGCACCGGCGGCGACCCGCACCGATTCCGATGCCGCACGCGCGGCCCTGTCGGGCCTGGGCTATCCGCTGCGCACGGTCGTGACGCTGTCCGCCGCATTAGCGCTGGCCGTCATCGGATGGGTGTTGCCCGTCGATCGCGGCGTCATGTGGGGATGGGTCGCGATCGTCATCGCACTCTCCGCGCTGATCCTCTGGCAGCATTCACGCAGAGTGACGCGGGCTCGCGAACGGAACGTGCACGTGATTGCGCAACTCGGCGCGGCGACAGCCGACCTGCCCGTTGCACTGCGCACGAGAATGCCGCTCGCGCTCGTCACCGGTGACGGCCTGTCCGCCTTGTTCGATCGCGTTCCGGGCCGGTCGCGTTTCGTCCATGTCGGCGACGGCGCGATCTGGCTGCGTACCGATCGTCCTCAAGACCTTCCGCGGCTCGCGGTCGCCGTCCGTCAGTGGCGCGACGGCCTTGCCCCTGATTGCGTCGTGCTGTCGGTCGCACCCAGCCTTCATGCGAACGGCGATACGCTGTCGCAATCGCTGCGCGTGATCCGGCAGGCCATGGTGGATGCGTGTCGCATGCTCGGCACGTCGCTGCCGGGCTACGTTGCCGTCTACCAGCGACTCTCGGACGCGACTGCCGCGGCAATGCCGGTGGCCAGCGAATCGGCTGCCCAGTGGTATGGCACGTCGGCGGGATCAGCGATCGGCGACATGCACCGCTTCGACACCGCAATCGATGCAGCCGAGTCGGATGCCCTCCATGCCGACGGCAGTCCGATGGCCGGGGCACGCGCCGCCGGAATCGCATCGATGATCGGGTGGACCCGGCGCAGCGTGTTCGACACGCTGACGGACCGACGCCAGCCCGCAACGCCCTGGCCGTTGTTCGGCGCCGGCTGGATCGACCATGGCCCGGAAACGGGCCCCGGTAAACCGTGGGAACGTGAAGTGCGCAGCCTGACGGGTATCGCCCCGGCCGCACTGCCCGCGTCGCCTCTGCCCTGGCCGTTGCCGCAGCCGCTGATCGACGCGATGCCGCGCCGCTCGTGGCGATCGCCGCGCATCACCGCCGTCGCGCACGTCATTGCGATCGTTGCCTGCGCGGCAATCGCCGCTATTTGCGGCGCCGCGAAGAACAACGATGCGTTGATGACCCGCATCGGCGAGCATCTCGAACGCTACAACGGGATCCCTGCCACGCAGGACGCGGCAAGGCGCGACGCGCTCCGGTCCCTTGCGTCGGACCGCGATCAGCTCGACCGGTACGCGCGTGTCGGCGTTCCGCTCCGGCTATCGTTCGGCACCTACCGCGGCGCGTCACTGCTGCCGGTCCTCAACGAGGCGATCGCCTCGTACGAACCGCCCGCGCCGCCGCCCGCGGTCGTCACGCTGGACAGCATGTCGCTGTTCGACAGCGGCAACGCTCGGCTCAAGACCGGCACGACACGCGCGATGGTCGATGCGCTCGAACTGATCAAGGCCCATCCCGGCAAGCGCGTGCTGATCGCAGGCTATGCGGACGATCAGGGCCGGCCCGATCGCAACCTGACGCTGTCGATCGATCGCGCGTCGGCCGTCCGCGACTGGCTCGTCGATGCATCCGGCATCCCGCCGACTCAGTTCGCGATCCAGGGCTACGGCGATACGCGGCCGGTCGCGGACAACACCACCCCGGAAGGGCGGGCGAAGAATCGTCGAGTCGAAATCACGCTCGTGCCCGATACCCCGGCGCCGGTCGCCCGGACCCGCGCCGCGCAGTGATACGCGTTTGGGTTCCCGGGGCAACCGCCCCGGGCTTGTCAGCGCCGGAATCCGGTTCCGGCGATTCGTTGTACGAAGAAGAAGGAGTGAAAAAATGGCAATTCCGGCCTACATGTGGCTCAAGGACGACGGTGGCGCGGACATCAAGGGTTCGGTGACCGTCCAGGACCGCGAGGGCAGCGTCGAACTGGTTGCGTTCGATCACGGCGTGCACATCCCGACCGACGGCAATACGGGCAAGCTGACCGGCACGCGCGTGCACAAGCCGATCACGCTGACGAAGGAGACGGACGCGTCGACGCCGTATCTGTACAAGGCCGTGACGAGCGGCCAGACGCTGAAGTCGGTCGAGATCAAGTGGTACCGGATCGACGACGCGGGCAAGGAGAAGGAATACTTCAACACGAAGCTCGACAACGTGAAGATCGTTGCGGTGAAGCCGAAGATGCTCGACATCAAGAACCCCGACTACGAAAAGCACAATCATCTCGAAGACGTGGAACTGCGTTACGAGACGATCACGTGGTCGTACAAGGACGGCAACATTATCCACAAGGACACCTGGAACGAACGTTCCTGATGTGCTGACCTGATGGCGGAATCCGTCGTGCTTGCGCGGCGGGATTCCGCCGCTCCGGGCGCCCGCCCTCTTCCCTTCCTGACCCGCTATCGACAT
Organism: Burkholderia sp. BCC1977; assembly: GCF_905339595.1. Taxonomy (NCBI): domain Bacteria; kingdom Pseudomonadati; phylum Pseudomonadota; class Betaproteobacteria; order Burkholderiales; family Burkholderiaceae; genus Burkholderia; species Burkholderia sp. BCC1977. Next base: position 121,691 of record NZ_CAJPGQ010000002.1, on the reverse strand, counting down.
GACGCCGCCTCTTCGGGACGCCTCCCATCTCATTCGTCGCCTCAATCCCCACTGCACGCGCACGCTCGAGGCCGCCGCGAGCCTTTGCCAGACCCGGCTCGCGGACGAAATCGCGGTCGAACACTGGGTGCTGAAGCTGATCGAAGCGGACGACGGCGACATTCCCGCGCTTCTGCGCCACTACGATCTCGATATCGACGCCGTCTGGGATGCCATGCTCGACGTGATCGACCGCACGCCACGCACGTTGCGCGGCATGCCGGCGCTGTCGCGACAACTCGCCACGGTGATCGAGGACGCATGGACGCATGCGATGGCCGACGATCCCGACGGCACGATTCGCTCCGGGCATCTGCTGCAGGCCGTCGTCGACGCGCCGCACGTGCTGCGCACCCAGCGGGCATGGCCGTTGCTGTCCATCTCCAGCGTCCAGATCCGTCGCGTGCTGCCCCGGCTCGGAAGACGGTCCTGCGAAAACGCCGTTGACGAACCCGTATCGACGCGCGAAATCGCCCCGGCCGACACGCTAGCCGCCGACGGAATGACGACGTCGCCCCCCTCCGCGCAGGACGCGTCCGCGCGCGCGATCGAGCACGACGCGCTCGCCCGCTTCGCACTCGACCTGACCGAAAAGGCCCGCCGTGGCGAGATCGATCCCGTATTCGGACGCGACCGCGAAATCCGGCAGATGATCGACGTGCTCGCGCGCCGCCGCAAGAACAATCCGATCCTGGTCGGCGAGCCGGGCGTCGGCAAGACCGCGCTCGTCGAAGGACTCGCATTGCGCGTGGTCGACGGCAGCGTGCCGGATACGATCCGCGACACACGCATCCTGACGCTCGATCTCGGCTTGCTTCAGGCCGGGGCGGGCGTGAAAGGCGAGTTCGAGCAGCGGCTGAAGAACGTGATCGACGAGGTACGGGCTGCGACGACGCCGATCCTGCTGTTCATCGACGAAGCGCATACGCTGATCGGTGCAGGCAACGCGGCGGGCGGTGCCGACGCGGCCAACCTGCTCAAGCCGGCGCTCGCACGCGGCGAGTTGCGCACGATCGCGGCCACCACGTGGGCCGAATACAAGGAATACTTCGAGCGCGATGCCGCGCTCGAGCGGCGCTTCCAGCTCATCAAGGTCGACGAGCCGGACGACGAAGCGGCCTGCCTGATGCTGCGCGGGCTCGCGAGCCGCTATGCGAAGCATCATGACGTCCACATCCGCGACGAAGCGATCGTCGCGGCCGTGCGGCTGTCGCGCCGCTACATTCCGGCCCGGCAACTTCCGGACAAAGCCGTCGACCTGATCGATACGGCGGCCGCACGTGTGAGGATGGCGCTCGACGTACCGCCGGCGGAGCTGCAGCAGGCGCGCGCCACGCTCGAGGCGCTCGAACTGGAGCGCGCCGCGCTCGATGCGGACGCCCGCGCCGGCATCGCCGACGTCGCCGGACGGCTCATCGCGATCGACACGGAACACGAAGACGTCCGCGGCACCGCCGATGGACTGCTCAGCCAGTTCATGCGAGAACGCGAACTCGTCGGCATCCTGCGTACCCTCCGTGGCTCGACCGATCAGGAGCCCGACCCGACAGCCGTTGCCAACACGCTCGACGCGCTGTCGACCGTTCAGGGCAAAACGCCGATGATCTTCCCCGACGTCGACGCGCAATCCATCGCGCGGGTCGTCGCCGAATGGACGGGCGTACCGGTCGGCAATCTCGTCGAGGATGAACTGCGAAGCCTGCTCGCGCTCGAGTCGACGCTCGCGACACGCGTGGTCGGACAGGACGATGCGATCGGCGCGTTGGCGGAGAGCCTGCGCACCGCCAAGGCCGGCCTGAAGAGCGAACACGCGCCGCTCGGCGTGTTCCTGCTGGCCGGGCCATCCGGCGTCGGCAAGACCGAGACCGCACTGGCACTCGCCGATCTGCTGTTCGGCGGCGATGCCGCACTGACGACCATCAACCTGTCCGAGTACCAGGAAGCGCACACGGTGTCGCAGCTCAAGGGCTCGCCGCCCGGTTACGTCGGGTACGGACGCGGCGGCGTTCTCACCGAAGCCGTGCGCCAGCGCCCGTATAGCGTCGTGCTGCTGGACGAAGTCGAGAAGGCGCATCGCGATGTGCTCGACATTTTCTATCAGGTATTCGATCGCGGCACGATGCGCGACGGCGAAGGGCGCGAGATCGATTTCCGCAACTGCGTGATCGTGATGACGTCCAATCTCGGCAGTGCGCAGATCGACGACGCGACGGCCGACGATCCTTCGATCACGCAAGCCGCGTTGCGTGATGCCATTCATCCGCGACTGGTCGCGCATTTTCAGCCGGCGCTGCTCGCGCGCTTTCAGACGCTCGTCTATCGGCCGCTCGATGCCGCGACGCTCGCGTCGATCGTGCGAATCAAACTGGACAAGATCGCCGGACGCCTGCACCGGCAACATGCCGTGACGCTGGCGTGCGCGGACGATCTGATCGAATCGATCGCGCAGCACTGCCTGTCGCGGGATTCCGGTGCACGCAGCGTCGACGCATTCCTGAACCAGCGCGTGCTCCCGGTCGTTTCCCGCGAACTGCTCGCCCGCATGGCATCGGGTATCACGCCACGGCGGATCTCGTTGTCCACGACGGCCGAAGGCGCGTTGACGATCGACTTCGTCGATGCACCCGCGGCGGTCGATAACGACGCCGAGCGATGGAGCCGCCGATGACCGCCGGCCCCTCCCTCTACGACATCTTGCTCGGCCAGATCGGCGGCGAGCCGATCTGCGCATACGACGACCGAACGCTCGAATGCCTGAGCGTGCAGCAGAACGTTCGCCGCATCCTCAATACGCGGGCAGGTGCACTCAAGCACCTGCCCGACTACGGACTGCCGGACCTGACGAACATCTACAAGGCACTGCCCGCATCGTCGCACCTGCTCAAGCAGCAGATGGAAGCGACGCTGCTGAAGTACGAGCCGCGCATTCGCTCGATCGACATCGGGATCGTCGACAACCGCGATCCCGGCATCCTGGTCAGCTTCGACATGACCTGCCATCTGAAGAACGCCGGGCTCGTCCGCTTCGGCACCTACTTCGAGCCGCCGGGCCGCCTGCGCGTCGAACGGCGCCTTGATCGGTCATGACCGTGCGCGATCACCGCCCGTGCGCCAGATGCGCCGCAAACCCCACCTTCTCCGGCGCGATCTCCGCCTTCAGCGTCAGCGCCGGAATGTCGTAGTCGCCCGCGTTTTGCCGGCGGAACGGAATCGGCTGCGCGGTCGACAGTTCGTCCAGACGCTTGCCCAGCGCCGCACGCGTTTCATCGAAACGCGCGTCGTCCATCCGGTGCGTCTGGTAGATCACGAACGGCGGCAGCACCTCGAACCCCGGGTAATACAGGATCCCGTGCTGGATCGGGAACAGCACGTCGTCGATCGGCCCGTTGATGCCGCGCGCGCTGTAGTGCGACGCCCAGCCGCCCGTCGTGACGATCACCATCGCGCGCTTGCCCGCAAGCGAACCTTCGCCGTAACGGTCGCCCCAGTGCTGGTCGGAATGCTCGCCGACGCCATACGCAAAACCATACGCATACACCCGCTCGACCCAGCCCTTCATGATCGCCGGCATCGAGAACCACCACAGCGGAAACTGCAGGATCACCGTGTCGGCCCACTTCAGCTTGTCCTGTTCGCGCGCGATGTCGTCACGCTGCGTGCCCGTCTCGAACGCGCGCTTCGAATCGAGCGCGGGATCGAAGCGCGCGTCGGGCGCACGGTCGGTCACGTCGTCCGCGTCGAACGCGGCCTTCCAGTTCATCGCATACAGATCGGTCACCTGCACGGCATGGCCTGCCGCTTCGAGATGCTCGACCGCGAAATCCCGCAACGCACCGTTCAGCGAGCGCGGTTCGGGATGGGCATAGACGATCAGCACGTTCATGTTCACTGCTCCGTTGATTGAATGACTGCAGGATGCCGTCGCCGCAGGTATATTGGAAATGAATTCCCGATATTCCAGGTATAGCCATGAACAATCTAAAACGACTGGATCTGAACCTGCTGGTCACGCTCGACGTGCTGCTCGTCGAGCACAACGTCACGCGGGCGGCCGAAAAACTCAACATGTCGCAGCCATCGGTCAGCGTGCAGTTGCAGAAACTGCGCGACCTGTTCGGCGACCCGCTACTGCTGCCGGGGCCGCGCGGGATGCGGCCGACCGCACGGGCGGAAACGCTGCGCGAGCCGCTGCGGGACGCGCTCGACGCGCTCGAGCGCGCGGTGCTGACGGCGACGCCGTTCGATCCGGCAACCGCGACGAATACGTGGCGCGTGGCCGCGACCGACTATGGCGAATCGACGATCGTCCTGCCCGCGCTGAACGCGCTGCGTTCGGCCGCGCCCGCTACGCGGCTCGCCGTCGTCGAGCTCGTGCCGCCGCGCATCGAGCAGGACGCGGAGCGCAACGGTATCGACCTGGCCTTCCACACGACAGAGGGTTCGCCGGAAGGGATGCGACGCCTGCCGCTGTTCGTCGAGCGATACGTGCTCGTCGGCCGCGCCGGTCATCCGAAACTGAAGCGGCGCCCGACGCTCGCGCAGTTCGGCGCGCTGGAACACGTGATCGTGTCGCCCGACGGCGGCGGCTTCTTCGGCGTGACGGACGAAGCGCTCGCGAAAGTGGGGGCCGCGCGGCGTGTCGTGCTGTCCGTTCCGCATTTCCTGTTCGTGATGTCCGCCGTCGCCAGCACCGACCTCGTCGCGATGCTGCCCGAGCGTCTGGTGCGCGGTACGCCCGCGTTGCGCGTGGTGGAGGCCCCGGTCGAGATCCCCGGCTACGAAATGTCGATGCTGTGGCACGAACGCGTGCATCGCGATCCGGCGCATCGGTGGTTGCGGGAAACGATCGCCGCGTCGGTGTAAATCGCTTGCCGGACGAATGCGCTCCCACCTCTCCGCTCGTCCGAACCGGGTCGTCGCACATGCCTGTGCATTCAGGACTTGAAACCGCCTCGAACACTGTATATATTTACAGTGCTTTTGCACCATTTGACCCGAATTCCGTCAGCCACCCATGACGGACGGACTTTTGTGAGGCGACCATGTTCCAGTCATCCGCATTCGATCCCGAGCAACCCGGCTTCAACCCCGTCCACTTCGAGCGTGCCGCGCAGCGGGCAGTCGTCGACCTGCAGCGTGTCGTGGGCGGTCCTGCCCAACGCGCGCTCGGCCTGCGACGCCGCACCCATCCGGCCGCCGTCCGCACGATGAGCTGGCAGGCGCTGCTGAACGTCGAGGAACTCGCGTTCTCGAACACCGGTTTCCTGAGCCGCAACGATCCGACGGTGGTCGACGCGTTCATCCGCCTGCGCGACAGCCGGCTGGTCGCCGCGGACATCGAGGAGCCGGTCGACTGGCGTCGCGACGACGACGACCTGCCGGCCGTCTATCTGATCGTCAAGGCGATGCTGGAAGCGGAAGAGGAAGAGCGGGCGGAAGCGGCCTGACGTACGCCGGCCGGTAACGAGCGAAGTCTGCCGGAATCGCGTCGCCACGTTGCATGGCGACGCGGTGCATCCGTTCCACGCCGTCGGCGCGCCCAGGATGCCGGGTCGTCGGACGGAAAGTTGCAAGCCGTCGCGCAGGCCAGCCACCGCCGCGCCAGGCACGCCGTCCCGACACCCGAAACGATTGTCCGTTACAGCCGCGCCGCGAGCCGCGAGCCCTGATCGATCGCACGTTTCGCATCGAGCTCGGCCGCCAGTTCGGCGCCGCCGATCAGGTGCACCGAGCGTCCGGCCGCCTGCAGCGGCGCGAGCAGCGCGCGCTGCGGTTCCTGCCCCGTGCACAGCACGATCGTGTCGGCTTCGATCAGTTCGTGATCGGTACGCTGTTCGCCGTACGACACATGCAGCCCGCGCGCATCGATCAGTTCGTAGTTCACGCCGCCGACCATCTTCACCTGCTTCATCTTCAGCGTCGCGCGGTGAATCCAGCCGGTCGTCTTGCCGAGCCCCTTGCCGAGCGGCGCGGCCTTGCGCTGCAGCAGCGTCACTTCGCGAGCCGGCGCCGCGACCTGCGCGCGCGTCACGCCGCCGCGCGTCGCGGCCGGATCGGTCACGCCCCACTCCGCTTTCCACTCTTCCAGATCGAGCGTCGGCGACTCGCCGTCCTGCACCAGATATTCGGCGACATCGAAGCCGATGCCGCCCGCGCCGACCACCGCGACACGCCGGCCGACCGGCTGCCTGCCGGCGAGCACGTCGATATAGCTGAGCACGTTCGGGCCGTCCTGGCCGGGAATCTTCGGGTCGCGCGGCGCCACGCCGGTCGCGAGCACGATCTCGTCGTAGCCGCCCGCGATCAGGTCGCTCGCGTCGACGCGGCGGTTCAGGTGCAGGTTCACGCCGGTCAGCTCGACCTGACGGCCGAAGTACCGCAGCGCTTCGTCGAACTCCTCCTTGCCCGGAATCCGCTTCGCCATGTTGAACTGGCCGCCGATCTCCGATGCCGCGTCGAACAGGTCGACGTGGTGGCCGCGCTGCGCAAGCACGGTCGAGCACGCAAGCCCGGCCGGCCCGGCGCCGACCACCGCGATGCGCTTGGGCTGCTGCACGCGCGTGTAGGTCAGCTCGGTCTCGTGACATGCGCGCGGGTTCAGCAGGCATGACGCGATCTGGTTCTTGAACGCGTGGTCGAGACACGCCTGGTTGCAGCCGATGCAGGTGTTGATCTCGTCGGCGCGGCCCTGCGCGGCCTTGACGACGAACTCGGCATCCGCGAGCAGCGGGCGCGCCATCGACACCATGTCCGCGCAGCCGTCCGCGAGAATCTGCTCGGCCACTTCGGGCCGGTTGATCCGGTTGGTCGTCACGAGCGGGATGCCGACCTCGCCTTTCATTTTCTTCGTCACCCACGCGAACGCGCCGCGCGGCACCGACGTCGCGATCGTCGGCACGCGCGCCTCATGCCAGCCGATACCCGTGTTGATGATCGTTGCGCCCGCCCGCTCGACAGCCTTCGCGAGCTGCACGGTCTCGCTCCAGTCGCTGCCGTCCGGAATCAGGTCCAGCATCGACAGCCGGTAGATCAGGATGAAGTCGCGCCCGACCGCTTCGCGCGTGCGCTCGACGATCTCGATCGGCAGACGGATCCGGTTCTCGTACGAACCGCCCCACTGGTCGGTGCGCTTGTTCGTATGCATCGAGATGAACTGGTTGATCAGGTAGCCCTCGGAACCCATGATCTCGACGCCGTCGTAGCCGGCCTCGCGCGCGAGCTGCGCGCAGCGGACGAACGCGCGGATCTGCCGCTCGACGCCGCGCGCGCCGAGTTCGTGCGGCGCAAACGGCGAGATCGGCGACTTGATCTTCGACGGCGCGACCGCGAACGGGTGGTAGCCGTAGCGGCCGGTATGCAGGATCTGCAGCGCGATCTTGCCGTCGTCCGCATGCACGGCGTCGGTGATCACGCGATGCCGTCGCGCGCCGGCCGAGGTCATCAGCGTGCCGCCGAACGGCTTGGTCCAGCCAGCCACGTTCGGCGCGAAGCCGCCGGTCACGATCAGGCCGACGCCGCCGCGCGCGCGCTCGGCGAAATAGTCGGCGAGCCGCGGCAGCGTCTTGCGGCTGTCCTCGAGGCCCGTGTGCATCGACCCCATCAGCACGCGATTCTTCAGCGTGGTGAAGCCGAGGTCGAGCGGCGCGAGCAGGTGGGGAAAGGAAGTCGTCATGATGATTCTGCCGATAAGCGATGCATGTCATCGTAGGCGCGCGCCGCCTTGAACGTGAGGGGCCAAACAGCCATAATGCTTGTCATTTCCGGCCAAATCGACATGACCTCCCCGTCACGCAAGGACCACCTCGGGCTCCGCCGGCCGACGATTCCGGTCGCCTATACGCGCCTGCTGCTGCAAGCGCTGGCCGCACGCGGCGTCGATCCGGCCGCCGTGCGCGCGGGCACCGGACTGCGCGACGCGGTGTTGGCCGAACCGGACGCGCGCGTCGCGCCGTCGCAATGGGGCCGGCTCGTGCTCAACGCGATCGAGATCGGCGGCGATCCGGGCATCGGGCTCGCGTTCGGGCTGCTGCTGAAGCCGACCGTGCACGGCTTCCTCGGCTATGCGACGCTGACCGCACGGGACATCCGCGACGCGCTGGTCGTCACGCAGCGCTACTTCCGGATGCGCAACCGTCAATACCGGCTGACCTATGCAGAGGACGAACACGGTGCCACGCTCGAACTGCACGGCGTGCAGGCAAGCCCCGTGCTGCAGCATCACGTGATGTTCGAGTTCGTGCTGACGGGGCTCGCGCAGAACATCTCGCAGTGGTCCGGACGCGCGACGCCGCCGATCGTGCTGCGCTTCACCTGGCCCGAGCCCGAGTATTTCGCGCGTTATCGCGACCAGTTGCCGCCGGTCGAATTCGGCTGTGCGGCGAATGCGCTGTGGATCGCGCGCGACGTGCTCGACTGGCCGCTGCCGCTCGCCGACGAAGTCGCGCACCGGCAGGCGCTCGTCCAGGTCGAACGCGAGTATGCGCAGGTCCGCCAGGACGAAGGCGATCTGGTCGAGCGCGTGCGCGCGGAACTGGCGCGAACGGCCGGCGACTATTCGAGCCCGGAAGCGCTCGCAGACGCGTTGCTCGTGTCGACGCGCACGCTGCGGCGCCGGCTCGAGGAAGCCGGGGCGAGCTATCGGCAACTGCTCGACGAAGCCCGGTTTCGCGACGCGAAGCAGCTGCTGTCAGCATCGGATCTCGACCTGAAGACGATCGCCGAGCGGCTGCAATTCACCGACCCGGCGAATTTCACGCGGGCGTTCCGGAGGTGGGCCGGGCAGACGCCGAGCGCGTATCGCGAAGCAGCCGGCGAGCCGGCGCGCGAGTAAGCCGGAAAGAGCGCGCTTGCGTTCCGCCGCCCGCACCGACCCGCCTCGCCGACGTGAACGACCCACGCGCTGCCCGCCAGCTGTCGACGGAGATCCGCGCACCGCCACCGCCTCGCGCGCATCGATCAGCGGCTCACCGACGTGAACGATCCACACGCTACCCGTCAGTTGCCGACGGAGATCCGCGCACCGCCGTCTCCATCACCCGCCTCGATCCGCACCTCGCCGGTCGCGGCGACGATCGCGTCATACACGTCGTCCGTCACGCACACCACCGGCACCGCGATCGCATACAGCTCGGCGGCGACGATCGCGCCGATCGAGATAATCAGGTCGCGCTCCTTCAGCACGATCCCGACCGGCCCCGTGCCATTGCGCACCGCTTCCGCGAGCACGCTGCTGCTCGAACTCGAGCCCTTCGCATGCGGCATCACCATGATCCGGCCGGCCAGGCTCGCGCCCGCCTGCGGATGCCCGCGATCGACGATCCGCCCCGCGCCCGAGTCGTAGCCGCCCCAGAAGCTGAGCGGTTTGTCGAGCACGATGGTCGTCGCGCATGCGCTGCCCGGCACGAGCGTGTCGCCCGTCAGTTTCCCGATCGTTGCGTCAGTCATCGAATCGCACCTTTCCTTCGAACGCGGAACGCACGCACTCGCGCATGCTGCCGTATGCCATCGTGACGCCGATGTTCGCGGGCGCATACGACGCCCACTTCCCCGAGTTGGTCATCACCAGGCCCGACAGCTGTTTCATCACCGGCGTGATGTACGTGCAGGTATCGACGACGATCTGGACGCCACGCGCGTCGAACTTGCGGGCAAGCCCGAGCTCGCCCAGCTCCCACAGGATGAAGCGGCTCGTGTTCACGTAGAAATCGCACTTCGGCTTGCCGTCGAACTGATCGAGCAGCGCGTCGAGCGTGCGGAATTCGGCCAGCGAGAAGTGCGGCGTGCCGAGCGCGACCGCGACGAGCGCATCGCCGGCCGCACCGTGGTTCAGCGTGCGGCGGATCTCGTCGAGATCGGCCATCGCGACATCGACCGTGCGCTGCGCCGCCTGCCCGTGCAACGCGGCGTCGAGCGTCTGCGCCTCGGGCGTGACGCCCACCGCATGGAACAGCGCGACCGCGCCGCTCGATGCGGCGGCCGCGCCAAGCGCCTTGAGTTCGTCTTCGGTGGTGTCCGCGGGCAGCCCGACGATCGCCGGCACGATCGCGCCGGCGATCCTGCCGATCAGCAATCCGAGCGCCGCGAAATAGATGTCGCGCGACGGCCGGTTGCCGAAGTCCGGCGCGTTGAACACGATCCGCGCCGCGCGATTCGCTTCGACGTGCAGCCCCGCATACGGCGCGCGTCCGGTGATCGCGGCGGCGAGATCGAGAAAGTCGCCATAGCGGCTGGTGCGTGCACCGAGCACCGAATTGGCGAACACGATCGCATTGGACTCGGCCCACGCGATTTGCTCGCCCAGGCGTGGACGATTCTTCAGCTGATACGGCGCGCACGTGAAGCTCGATTCGCAGCCGAGCTGCAGGTGCGCATCCATCAGGCGTTGCGCGTCGCGCTGGATCGTGCGGTCGCCGTGATACAGCTCGGGATGGATCAGGTCGAGCGACCCGACGTTCAGGGTGGTCGGCACCGCGACCTGCGCGCCGGTGTCGACGAAGTACTCGACGAAGTCGAGGCTCGTCTGCCCGTGGTAAAGACAGCCGTCGATATGCGCGGACGTGATGTCGATCAGGTGCGGCGCCGACATGACTTCGGCCGTGCGCGCGACGATCCGCATCGCGCGTGCGACGCCGTCGCCGAATGCGCCGCGCAACATCGCGTCGTCGCGCTCGCTCAACTGCAGCATGGGGTGCTCCTCGTGTCTCGTCCGGTGGATCCGGATCGCTTTTGTCATACTACCGCGCGCGTTGCACCTAGCGCTGCGCCGTCAGGCTGAACAGTTCGTCGCGCAGCGCCTTGGCCCGGCCGTGGCCGAACTGCGTCTCGAACTCGTCCTGCGCGGCCTGCCACGCGACTTTCGCCTGCGCGTAGGTGCGCTCGCCCAGTTTCGTCAGGCTGAGCGCATGCGCGCGGGCATCATGCTCGGACGCGGCCGCGGCGACGAAGCCGTCGCGCTGCAGCGGCTTCAGCGCACGCAACAGCGTCGTGCGATCCATCACCAGCCGGTCGGCAAGTTCGCTCATCACCACGCCGGGCCGGTGCGACAGGTTCGCCATGATCGAGAACTGCGCGGGCGTGACCCCGACCGGGGCCAGATGCCGCTCGTAAAGCTGCGTGACGAAGCGCGCCGCCTGACGCAGCGCGAGGCAGTTGCAGGCCTGGGCCATCTGGATATCGTTCATGATCGGCAATTTATATGTGCATATGCATAAAGTCAATGTACACTCCGCCCTAACGGAATGGCCGGGGCCGGCCGCATGCATCGGGCGCCCCGCCATCGCCTCGAGGAGACGGACATGGACTACATCGACAAGCTGCGGATCTTCCGGTCGGTGGTGGAAATGCGCAGCTTCACGCGTGCCGCCGACATGCACGGCCTCGCGCGGCCGGTCGTGTCGCGGGCGGTCGCGGATCTGGAGGCGCGCTTCGGCAGCCGCCTGCTGCACCGGACCACGCGCCAGGTGTCGCTGACCGAAACCGCCGAGCGCATCTACGAGCGCTGCGCGGCCGTGCTCGACGAACTCGACGCGCTGGAAGCGCAGGCGCAGTCGCACACGCGCGAGCCCGAGGGGCTGCTGCGCCTCGTCGCGCATACGACGGCCGCGCTGAACCGGCTCGTGCCGCTGATCGCCGGCTTCAAGGCCGCGCATCCGAAGGTGCGTCTCGACGTCACGCTGACCGAGCGCCCGGTCGACCTCGTCGGCGAAGGCTACGACATCGGCATCGTCGTGCCGTACATGCTGACGAGCGAGACGACCGTGGTGCGGATGATCGAACGCATTCCGGTGGTGATCGTCGCGACGCCCGCCTACCTGCGCGCGCATCCGCGCCCCGACACACCGGCCGAGCTCGCCGGCCATGCGTTCGTGGCGTTGTCGCCGTCGCTGCGCCGGCCCGCGCTGTCGTTCCGCGTCGACGGCGATACGCTGACCGTGCCGTTGAGCTTCGACATCTCGTCGAACAGCCCCGTCTTCAACCGCGAAATGGTGATGCACGACTTCGGCATCGGCGTCGTGCCGAGAACGCTCGTCGAAGCCGAACTCGCGTCGGGCACGCTCGTTCAGCTGCTCGAAGGCGCCGACCTCGTCGACGCGTTCGTGGAAATCAAGCTCGCTTACGCGAATCGCGCGCTGCTGCCCGCGAAAGTCAAGGCATTCATCGACTACACGGCCGCGTACTGCGACCGCGAAGGCTGGCGTGTTCCGGCCGCGGCGTGATCCGGCGCGGGCACGCGCCGTTCAGCCGCCGATTGGTACAGCCACGACACCAATCTGATCCTGCCCCGCCCCTCGCTTCAGGCCATCCTGCCGCCTAATATGTGCACATGCACAAGACAACGCTCACCGATGACGATTGCTTCGCGGTCCGGCAAGCCGCGCGGCGGATCTCGCAGTTCTACGAGCGCTACCTGTCGCGGGCGGGCGTCACGCCGTCGCAGTACAGCATCCTCGCGCTGCTGCGGGAGCGCCCGGGCCTGACGATGGCGACGCTGTCGGCGGTGCTGGTGATCGAGCGCACCGCACTGTTGCGCGCGCTCAAGCCGCTGGTCGGCGCGGCGCTGGTGACGGGCCGGATCGAGCCGCGTTGCCGCCGCCAGACGTTCGCGCTGACCGCGCACGGCGAAACGAAGATCGCCGACGCGCAGGTGCACTGGCTCGCCGCTCAGGAGGCGTTCGAGCAGCGGTTCGGGCCGGCCCGGGCGGCCCGCCTCAGAGACGAATTGTTCCGGATCACGCACAACCTGCCGGAACGCTAGCACCTCTTCCCGATCGGCGACGCGTCGTCGGTCGTTTCAATAAGTGCATATACATAGGTGAATCGATGGAAACGACCCAAGCCGCTGCCTCCCGCGAGGCAGCCACAACCGACCGGCCGGCAAAGCAACGCCGCGTGCCGTGGATGCGGATCGCGGTGGCCGCCGTCGTCGTCGCGGTCGCGGCCGCGGCGCTCGACTGGCTGTTCGTGCTGCGCTTCCAGGAAAGCACCGACGATGCGTATGTCGGCGGCGACGTCACGGTGCTCGCGCCGAAGGTGAACGGCTTCGTCGACCGGATTCTCGTCACCGACAACCAGCGCGTGAAGGCCGGCGACGTGCTCGTGCAGCTCGATGCGCGCGACTACGATGCGAAGCTCGCGCAGGCGACCGCGGAAGTCGACAGCGCGCGCTCCACGGTGGCCGAACTCGATGCGAAGCAGCAACTTCAATACGCGGTGATCGGCCAGCATGCGGCGGACCGGAATGCGTCGTCGGCCGAACTCACGCGTGCGTCGTCCGACCGCGTGCGCTACCGCGAGCTCGTCAAATCCGAGGCGGTGTCGAACCAGATCGTCGAACGCGCGGACGCCGACTATTCGAAGGCGGATGCGGCCGTCGCACGCAGCGACGCCGCACTGCTCGCATCGAAGCGGCAGCTCGACGTGCTCGGCGCGCAGCTCGCCGATGCGCGGGCCCGCGTGAACACGGCCCTCGCCGCACAACGCGTCGCGGCGCTCAACGTCGAATACACGACGATCCGCTCGCCGGTCGACGGCTACGTCGGCAACCGCACCGGCCGCGTCGGGATGCTCGCGAACGTCGGCGTGCCACTGCTGACGGTCGTGCCCGCGTCGGGGCTGTGGGTCGACGCGAACTTCAAGGAAGACCAGCTGCGCAAGATGCGCGCGGGCGATCGCGTCGACGTCGCGCTCGATGCGTCGAGCACGCGCCTGCATGGCCGCGTCGACAGCCTGGCGCCCGCGACCGGCGCAACCTTCAGCGTGCTGCCGCCCGAGAACGCGACCGGCAACTTCACGAAGATCGTCCAGCGCGTACCGGTGCGCGTGCATCTCGATCCGCAACCGGGCATCGAGCAGGTGCTGCGCCCGGGGCTCTCCGCGGTCGTGACCGTGCACACCGACCACGCGAACTGAACGGGAGCCGACGATGACCACCGCGTTTTCCGGCGACCCCGCGTCGCAACCGACGAAGCAGCGCGTCTTCGCGTTCGCGCTGATGTGCGTCGGCTTCTTCATGGCGACGCTCGACATCCAGATCGTCGCGTCGTCGCTGCGCGACATCGGCGGCGGCCTGTCCGCCAGCCAGGACGAGCTGTCGTGGGTGCAGACCGCCTACCTGATCGCCGAGATCATCGTGATCCCGATGTCGGGCTGGCTGTCGAAGGTGATGTCGACGCGCTGGCTGTTCGTCGCATCGGCCGTCGGCTTCACGATCACGAGCATGCTGTGCGGGCTCGCGTGGGACATCAACTCGATGATCCTGTTTCGCGGGCTGCAGGGCGCGCTGGGCGCCGCGATGATCCCGACCGTGTTCACGACCGCGTTCGTGCTGTTCCCGGGCAAGCAGCGGCTGATCGCGTCGACGACGATCGGCGCGCTCGCGTCGCTCGCGCCGGCGATCGGGCCGGTGATCGGCGGCTGGATCACCGATCAATGGTCGTGGCACTGGCTGTTCTACCTGAACCTCGTGCCGGGCGTCGCCGTGGCCGCGCTGGTGCCGCGCTACGTGCATATCGACGAACCCGACCCGAGCCTCGTCAAGCGCGGCGACTATCTCGGCATCGCGCTGATGTCGGGCTTCCTCGGCTGCCTCGAGTACGTGCTGGAGGAAGGCCCGCGCAAGAACTGGTTCGGCGACGACGCGATCGTCATCTGCGCGTGGATCTCCGGCATCTGCGGTTTCCTGTTCATCGTGCACGCCCTGACCGCCGACGATCCGATCGTCGACCTGCGCGCGCTCGCCGTGCGCAACTTCGGGATCGGCAGCCTGCTGTCGTTCGTGACGGGCATCGGGATCTTCGTGACGGTGTTCCTCACGCCACTGTTTCTTGCTCAGGTGCGTGCATTCAGTTCGCTGCAGATCGGCATCGCACTGCTGTCGGTCGGTGCATTCCAGCTGCTCGCGCTCTGCGCGTATGCGTTCGCCGCGCGCTACTTCAGCATGCGTGCGCTGCTCGTGTTCGGGCTCATCTGCTTCGGCCTCGGCTGCTACCTGTACACGCCGATCACGCACGACTGGGGCTGGCGGGAGCTGCTGCTGCCGCAGGCGCTGCGCGGGATCGGCCAGCAGTTCAGCGTGCCGCCGATCGTGACGATGGCGCTCGGCTCGCTGCCGCAGTCGCGGCTGAAATCGGCGAGCGGCCTGTTCAACCTGATGCGCAACCTCGGCGGTGCGATCGGCATTGCGGTGAGCGCGACGATGCTCAACGACCGGGTGAACTTCCACTACCTGCGCCTGAACGAGCACGTGAGCGCCGGCGAGCCGCAGGTCGCGTCGCTGCTCGACCACCAGGCCGCGTACTGGACCTCGGTGGCCGGCAACACGCTGGATACCGCGCAAGCCGGCCTCGCGAACCTGCACCGCCTGATCTATCGGGAAGCGCTGACGCTCACCTACGCGGATGCGTACTACGCACTGTCGCTGTGCTTCGTGGTCGCGCTGGTCGCCGTCGCGTTTTCCCGTCCCATCACCCTCAACGCGCCGCCGCCGGACGCGCACTGAAGCAGAGATCATCATCATGAGAAAGCTACTCGTCGCGCTGGCCGTCAGCGCGTTCGCCGCCGGCTGTGCGGTACAGCCCGCGCAACATCCGGCGCTGCACGATTCCGTGCAATCGCTCGCGCCCGCCGCGTGGGACACCGACGTGCCGCGCGCGGACATCGACGCCGCCGCGTGGTGGGCGCAGTTCCACGATCCCGCGCTCGACCGGCTGATCGCGACCGTGCTCGACGGCAACCTCGATCTGCAGGCTGCCGCCGAACGCGTGAAGCAGGCGCAGGCGCTGACCGTGCAGAAGCGTGCGGTGCTGCTGCCTGAACTCGACGCGACCGCGCACGCGGCCGACGCGCGCCAGAACACGCCGCCGCCGCTCGGCTATGTGCGGCAGGCCGGCGCAGGGCTCGCGCTGAGCTGGTCGCCGGACGTGTTCGGCGGCGAACGGCTCGACCTGCTGGCCGCGCAGGCCGAGCTGGTCGGGCAACGGCATGCGGAAGACGCGATGCGGCTCGCGCTCGCGGCCGATGCGGCCTCCGCCTATGTCGACCTGCGCTGGGCGCAGCAGGAACTGAACATCCTGCAGGACAACGCGGCGATCCGCCGGCATGCACTCGAGCTCACGCGCAAGCGGCAGGCGTTCGGGCTGTCGACGGAACTCGACGTCACGCGCGCGCAGAACCAGCTCGATGCGCTCGAAGCGCGGATTCCCCCGACGCAGGCCCAGATCGCGCATCAGCTCAACCTGATCGCCGTGTATTCGGGCCGCACGCCCGAATCGGTCGACCGGCTCGTGCTCGCGCAGGCCGGCGCGATTCCGGCGCCGCCGGCCGGGTCGCCCGCCACGCTGCCTTCGCAGGCGCTGCTGCGCCGGCCGGACGTGCTGACCGCCTACGCGCAGGTCGAGCGGCGCGCGGCGCAGGTCGGCGTCGCGAAGGCCGAGCGGTATCCGAAGTTCTCGCTGAACCTGACGGACGGGATTCTGGCGGCTTCCTATCTCGGGTTGCCGACGCTGACCGACAACCTGTTCAGCGCGGCCTTGAGCGCGACGAGCCCGATCTTCAACGCGGGGCGCATCACGGCCGACATCACGCAGAGCGAAAGCCGGATGCGCGAGTCGGAACTCGGGTTGCGGCAGACCATGCTGCAGGCGCTGCGCGAAGTCGAGGATGCGCGCGCGAACCTCGTCAGCAGCGATGCAGCGGCGCGCCGGCTCGACAGCGCGCTCGCGGCGTCGGACAAGGCGCTCGGGCTGGCGAACCAGCTCTACAAGGGCGGCGCGACGGATTTTCTGGATGTGCTGTCCGCGCAGGAGGTGTATCTGCGGGATTCGGATGCGCTCAATCAGGTCAAGCGCGAGCATGCGCTGGCGGCGGTCGCGTTGTATCGGTCGCTTGGAGGTGGGTGGAGCAGGAACGATGCGGCGGAGGGGACGCAGGCGGCGCCCGTGGCCGTGGCCGTCGCCGCTGCCGCAAAGGAATGACGGCGGCCGCCGGGCGGCGCGGTCAGCCGGCGTCGGGCCAGCGGTATCCGATCACCTCGCTCACCGGATACGCCAGTTCGCGCACTTCCTCCAGCTGATTGCCGCCGAACAGGTGCACGTGCTCGGCGTCGTGACGCAGATAGAACCCGACGTGCCCCTTCCAGCTCGCGGGGTCGTCGCGCGTCAGGATCGCGATGCAGCCGTACTCCGGACGCGCCAGCGGCCGCCCCCATTCGAGCCACGAACGCGCGAGCGCCGACCCCGTGCCGCGGATGCCGGCATGCGTCATGCACCAGTTGACGAACGACGAACACCACGAAATCTTGTCGTCGTAGCCGACGAGGTTCGTGTGGTTGTTGTATTCGACGATACGCGGATTGATGCTGCCGGGCGGGAAGCGGCGAATGCCCAGTTCGGCCAGTGCGACGGGCATCCACGGCGGATGGCCGGCTTGCGGGTTGCCCTCGGGGTTCGATCGGATCACGACGGTCTCGACGGGATGCGGGTGGAATGTCGCTCAATCTTCGCATGAATACGGCCGGCCGGCAGCGCCTTTCCGGCATGCGATTTCCGGCGCATCCGCCCGTATCATGTCGGCAGCGACCTCGACCCTCACGCCCGCCATGCGCATCACGCCCCTGCCGCCCCTCCAGTGCCTCGTCGCGTTCGAAGCCGCCGTGCGGCATGCGAGCTTCACGAAGGCCGCCGCCGAACTGCACCTGACGCAAAGCGCGATCAGCCGCCAGATCCAGCAGCTCGAGGAATTCCTCGGCCGCTCGCTGTTCGTCCGCGAACACCGCTCGCTGCGGCTGACGATCGCCGGCGAGCAATACGCGGCACAGGTTCATCACCTGCTCACGCAATGCGCGGAAGCCACGCACGACGTGATGAAGCCGTACGGCGATCTCGAACTGACGGTCGCGTGCTCGTCCGGCGTCGCGCTGCTGTGGCTCACGCCGCGCCTGCCGGCATTCCGTGCCGCGTATCCGACCATCAAGCTGCGCCTGATCGTGCGCGACGGCCTGGCGTCGATGTCGCCCGCGGAATTCGACGTCGGCGTCTATTACGTGCGCCAGCAGGCGCCGGCCGAATACACCGCGCGCCGCCTGTTCGACGAGGAAGTCTTCCCCGTCTGCGCGCCGGACTACCTGGCCGGCCGCACGCTGAGCGCGGCCGACCTCGCGAACGAGACGCTGCTGCGGCTCGAGGACGGTCAACGCCAGTGGATGTCGTGGTCCGAATGGTTCGACATGAACGACGTCGACCGGCAGAAGGCGCAGCCGCAGGACATCACGATCAACTCGTATCCGCAGATCGTGCAGATGACCATCCTCGGCCAGGGCGTATCGCTCGGCTGGCGCTACATGATCGACGCGTGCATCGAGGCCGGCCTGCTCGTGCGCGTGACGGAGGCGTCCGCGAGCCACGGCGGCGGCTACTACGTGATCTCGCCGAACGACCGCGCGCAGAACCAGGCGGCACGCCTCTTTTCGCGCTGGCTGTTCGAGCAGGCGGACCGGCAGACCGCGCCGTAGACGCGATGCATGCGCTGTGCGCATGCGTGCATGCAAATCTTTCGTTTCAGAAAAAAATCCGGCTGTCCTTAGCATGGGGTTCACGCGGGACACCCGTCCCGTCTTCTGACAAAGGAAGAGACCATGCAAGGAACGCTTTCCCCGCGCGCCGCGCATTCCGTCGATGCGGCCACCCAGCAGCGCCGCCGCGCCATCGTCGCGACCGTGATCGGCAACGGCCTCGAATGGTTCGACTTCACCGTCTACAGCTTCTTCGCGGTGATCATCGCGAAGCTGTTCTTCCCGACCGGCAACGAACTGACGTCGGTGCTGCTCACCGTCGCGACGTTCGGCGTCGGCTTCTTCATGCGGCCGGTGGGCGGCATCGTGCTCGGCGTCTACGCGGACAAGGCCGGGCGCAAGGCCGCGCTGTCGCTGACGATCCTGTTGATGGCGTTCGGCACCGCGCTGATCGGGCTCGCGCCGACCTACGAGCAGGCCGGCGTCGCCGCGCCGCTGCTGATCGTCGTCGCACGGCTGCTGCAAGGCTTCTCCGCCGGCGGCGAGATGGGCGGCGCCACCGCCTTTCTCACCGAATACGCGCCGCCGGAGAAGCGCGCGTACTACTCGAGCTGGATCCAGTCGAGCATCGGCTTCGCGGTGCTGCTGGGTGCCGCGACCGGCACGTTCGTCACGACGTCGCTCGATGCGCAGGCACTTAACAGCTGGGGCTGGCGAGTGCCGTTCCTGCTCGGGATCGTCGTCGGGCCGGTCGGCTATTTCATCCGCAGCCATCTCGACGAAACGCCCGCGTTCAGCGCCGTCGAAGCGCAGGCGAAGGAGAGCTCGCCGCTGAAGGAAGTGCTGTCCGCCTATCCGCGCGAGACGTTCGCGAGCTTCTCGATGGTGATCCTGTGGACGGTCTGCACGTATGTGCTGCTGTTCTACATGCCGACCTATTCGGTGCGCACGCTGCACCTGCCGCAGTCGACCGGCTTCGCGGCCGGCATGGTCGGCGGGCTGATGATCATGTGCTGCTCGCCGATCGTCGGCAAGCTCGCCGACGCGTGGGGCCGGCGCGTGTTCCTGTCCGGCTCGGCGCTCGCGATACTGGTGCTCGCGTGGCCGATGTTCGCGTGGATCAACCACGCACCCGGCTTCACGTCGCTGATCGTGTTCCAGGCGGTGTTCGGCATGTTGATCGCCACCTATACCGGGCCGATTCTCGCGGCGTTCGCCGAGCTGTTTCCGACCAAGGTGCTGTCGACCGGATTGTCCGTCGCGTACAACTTCGCGGTCACGATCTTCGGCGGGTTCGCGCCGTTCCTCATGACCTGGCTCATCGCCCGCACCGGCAGCAACATGGCCCCCGCGCTCTACGTGACCGTCGCGGCCGCGGTCAGCCTCGTCGGCACGCGCTTCGTGAAGGACGCGCGGCGCGATGCGTCCACGACTCGATAAGGATATTTCCCCATGACCATTACCGTGCTTCAGGGCGGCAACGTGCTCGATCTCGAACGGGGCGTGCTGCTCGACCATCATCACGTCGTGATCGACGGCGAGCGCATCGTCGAAGTCACCGATCGGCCCGTGGATTTTCCGAATGCGCAGGTGGTCGACGTGCGCGGCAAGACCGTGATGCCGGGGTTCATCGATTGCCATGTGCACGTGCTCGCGTCGAATGCGAACCTGGGCGCCAACGCGACGCAGCCGAACATTCTCGCGGCGATTCGGTCGTTGCCGATCCTCGACGCGATGCTGGCGCGCGGCTTTACCAGCGTGCGGGACGCGGGCGGTGCGGACTGGAGCCTGATGCAGGCGGTCGAGACAGGGCTGGTTTCCGGGCCGCGCATCTTTCCGTCCGGGAAGGCGTTGTCGCAAACCGGCGGGCACGGCGATTTCCGGCCGCGCGGCGATGTGCTGGAGCCCTGCTCGTGCTGCTTTCGCACCGGGGCGATCGCCCGCGTCGTCGACGGCGTCGAGGGCGTGCGGCTCGCGGTGCGCGAAGAGCTTCAGAAAGGTGCGACGCAGATCAAGATCATGGCATCGGGCGGGGTCGCCTCGCCGACCGACCCGATCGCGAACACGCAGTATTCGGAAGACGAGATCCGGGCGATCGTCGATGAAGCCGACGCCGCGAATACCTATGTGATGGCGCACGCCTACACCGGGCGCGCGATCGCACGCGCGGTGCGGTGCGGCGTGCGGACCATCGAGCACGGCAATCTCGTCGACGAGGCCGCGGCAAAGCTCATGCACGAGCGCGGCGCGTTCGTCGTGCCCACGCTCGTCACGTACGACGCGCTTGCCCGGCATGGTGCGCAGTTCGGGATGCCGGCGGCTTCGGTAGCCAAGGTGGCTTCCGTGCAGCAGAAAGGACGCGAGTCGCTGGAAATTTATGCAAACGCCGGCGTGAAGATGGGCTTCGGCTCCGACCTGCTCGGCGAAATGCATGCGTTCCAGTGCGGGGAGTTCCGGATCCGGGCTGACGTGCTGGGCAATCTCGAGGCGCTCAGGTCGGCGACGACCGTGGCGGCCGAGATCGTCAACCTGCCGGGGCAACTGGGGGTGATCGCCGCAGGCGCGATCGCGGACGTCGTCGTGCTCGACGGCAATCCGCTCGACGACATCGGCGTCGTCGCGGGGGAAGGCGAAAGCGTCGCGTACGTGTTGCAGCGAGGCAAGATCGTGAAGGCCCGGGCGGCCTTGCGTTGACCCCTCGACCCGTTGCCCCGTTGACCGCTTGCGCGGGCCGGTCGGCACCCGTCGACCGGCCCGCGCCCGTCACTCGACCGTCACTGATTTCGCCAGGTTCCTCGGCTTGTCGATATCCGCGCCGCGCAGGCACGCGGCGTGATACGCGAGCAACTGCAGCGGCACGACGTGCAGGATCGGCGACAGCAGCCCGTAGTAATCCGGCATCCGCAGCACCGACACGCCTTCGCCGTTGTCGATCCGCGTATCGGCATCGGCGAATACGTAAAGCTGCCCGCCCCGCGCCCGCACTTCCTGCATGTTCGACTTGAGCTTCTCGAGCAGCGCGTCGTTCGGCGCGATCGTCGCGACCGGCATCGCGTGCGTCACGAGCGCGAGCGGCCCGTGCTTCAGTTCGCCGGCCGGATACGCTTCCGCGTGGATATACGAAATCTCCTTCAGCTTCAGCGCGCCTTCGAGCGCGATCGGGTAATGCAGCCCGCGCCCGAGAAACAGCGCATTCTCGTGCCGCGCGAACGCCGCGGCCCAGCGCTCGATCTGCGGCTCCAGCGCGAGCACGTCCTCGAGCGCGTTCGGCAGTCGCCGCAACTGCGTCGTGTAGCGCACGAGCTGCGCGTCGTCGACGTAGCCGCGCAGCCGGCCGAGCGTCACCGCGAGAATGAACAGCGCGACGAGCTGCGTCGTGAATGCCTTGGTCGACGCGACGCCGATTTCCGGGCCGGCGCGCGTCAGGAACCGCAGGCCGGTCTGGCGCATCATCGCGCTGGTCGGCACGTTGCAGATCGCCAGCGTGTCGATGTGACCGAGCGCCTGCGCGTACTTGAGCGCGGCGAGCGTGTCGGCGGTCTCGCCGGATTGCGACACGCTGATCACCAGCGTATTCGGCAGCGCGAGCGCGTCGCTGTAACGGTATTCGCTCGCGATCTCGACCTGCGCGGGCAGGTGCGCGATCGTCTCGAGCCAGCGGCGCGCGGTCAGGCCGGAATAGTGACTCGTGCCGCACGCGAGGATCAGCACGTTGTCGATCTGCTCGAACGCACGCGCGGCATCCGGGCCGAACACCGACGGATCGAACAGCCCCGCGTCGGGGATGGTCGCGGCGACGGCCTGCGGTTGCTCGAAAATTTCCTTCTGCATGAAATGCCGGTACGGCCCGAGCTCGACCGCGCCTTGCGTCGACGAGACGGTCTGGATCGGGCGCTCGACCGGCGTGCCGCCGCGTTCGAGAATGCGCACGCCGCCCGGCGTCAGCTCGACGATGTCGCCTTCCTCGAGAAAAATGAAGCGATCGGTGATGCCGGCGAGCGCGAGCGCGTCGGACGCGAGAAAGCATTCGTCATCCTTCAGGCCGACGACGAGCGGCGAGCCCACCCGCGCGCCGATCAGCCGCTGCGGCTCGTGCTTGCTGAACACCGCGATCGCATATGCACCGTGCAACTGCGACGTCGCGTCGCGCACGGCGGCGAGCAGGTCGCCGCGATACTTGCTGTGGATCAGATGGGCGACGACCTCGGTGTCGGTCTGGCCGTCGAACTGGTAATGCTCGTCAGACAGTTGCCTGCGCAATGTCTCGTGATTCTCGATGATGCCGTTGTGCACGAGCGCGATTTCGTCGCGTGAGAAGATCGGATGCGCGTTGCAGGTCGCGGGCGCGCCGTGCGTCGCCCACCGGGTGTGCGCGATGCCGGTGCTGCCGCACAACCCGGCGCTGCGCACGTGCGCGTCGAGATCGGCGACGCGCGACACACTGCGTTCGCGGCGCGCCTGGCCGTCGACGACGGTCGCCACGCCGCATGAATCGTAGCCGCGATATTCGAGGCGGCGCAAACCTTCAATCAGAATCGGAACGATGTTCCGTTGCGCGACCGCGCCGACGATGCCACACATGACACGTCTCCTTCCCTGTTTCCGTTCATCGACCGTGCGCCGTCTCGTCAGCGCGATCCGGTCACCGCTGTCTCCGCCGTCGTGAACCCGCATGTGGCGGGTGCGAGCGGGTCGGCCATCCGGCTTTCGAATGCCAGGTACAGCGCCTCCTCCAGTACGTTCCAGTGCGTGCCGTGACGGTACGGGCCCGAGCGCGCGTACCAGCAGGCGACGGTACTCCAGTCGTTCATCTTGAATGCGACCAGCGCGATCAGCCCCCACGGAAAATCGGAGCCGGCGAGCTGCATCCAGGTCTTGCCGTACTTCTGCATCCACTGCGCATAGATCGTCTCGTTCGACTGCTCGGGCACCTGGATGCCGGACAGGATCGGGAAGATCTGCGCGACTTTCGCCGGATAGAAGCTCGTGTCGCTGATCTTCTGCGTGCTCGCGCGAAAGCCGGATTGCGTGCCGCGCCAGAACACCTTGAGGATCGCCGCCGAAAGCCGGTCGGCGCGCTGGCTCCATGGCCCCGCGTGCGCATGATCGGCACGGCGCACGTGATATGCGGCGAGCGCCTGGAACGCGCTGTGCACCTCGACGTTGTCCATCAGCAGCGCGACGTGCAGCGACGACGAGATCTGATAGACCCCGGTCGCCTTGTCGAGCAGCGTGTCCAGGTGCGCGCCCGCGCGGTTCAGGCTGGCGTCCCACGCGGCGGGCATGCCGTCGGGCGGCGCAAAGCGCGCGAGCAACTCGATCCAGGTCGCCATCATCGCGTCGTCCGCGTCGGCTTCCGCGCACGGGTTGGTCTGGCCGTCCTTCACGCAGTAGCGGTCGAAGCCGCCGTCCGGACGCTGGCGCGGCAACAACCATGCGATCCACGCGAGTGCCGCCTGACGGGCGTCCATCCGGGTGTCGGCGGCGGCCAGCAGCGCCTTGGCCGCGAAATACGGATCGATGCCGGCGCCGTTCAGGCGCACGGTGATCGCGCCGTCCGGGCGTTGATACAGCCCGTTGAGCTGGAGTTCGGCGGCGCCCGCGTTCAGCACGGCGCAGCACGCGGCGACGCAACAGGCAACGCGCCACGCGCGGCACCGGCTGACGGTGGCCGCCACGCACGCGCGTGCGGCCGGGAAAAGCGCGGGCCGGTTCATGATCGGGGGCTCCTGCGCGGTAGTCCTGCGCAATCGTCGCCGGACGCGGCGTTGGCCGCGTCGCGCCCGGCGGACGTGTCGACGGTGTGGCTCAGTGCACCTTGGCACTCGTGAACTTGAGACTGGTGCCGCTGTTCGCGGTCACGAGCCAGTAGGTCGAGTCGGCGATGCTCACGCTGCCGCTGCCTTGCGTGATGACCGGCAACGCATACGCGGCCTTCGGCAGCAGCCAGGTCATGTTCGTCAGGCTGGTCGGGTGGCTGGCGGCGAATGCCCAGCCGGTGCCCGTGTCGGTGGCGGTCCACGTGACGTTCAGGCGTGCCCGGTCGAACACGGTGATGTCAGTCATCGTGTACCACTTGAACTGCCCTGCCAGCTTCAGCATATTGGCTTGCGAGAAGATCGCGGACAGCGTCGACGTATAGGACGACGCGCCGAACGGGTGTGCATAGATCAGCCGGCTCGTGCGGTTCGCGACGACGAAGTTCATCAGCGCGGCATACCAGTTGTTCACGTCGGTCGTCGGCACCGCGTATTGCTGGAACTCCTCGAACGTCGCGTACTTGCCGAACGGCATCACCGGGTAGGCCCACAGCCCCGGGTTCAGCAGCGCGCCGTTGCGATAGGCGCGGGTCGGCGCCGAGCCGGTGTGGCCGGTGAAGTAATACCCGTTGAAGCCATTGCTTTCGAGCCAGTTCACCGACCAGGTCGGCGTGTTGCCTTC
Organism: Burkholderia sp. BCC1977; assembly: GCF_905339595.1. Taxonomy (NCBI): domain Bacteria; kingdom Pseudomonadati; phylum Pseudomonadota; class Betaproteobacteria; order Burkholderiales; family Burkholderiaceae; genus Burkholderia; species Burkholderia sp. BCC1977. Next base: position 96,706 of record NZ_CAJPGQ010000002.1, on the reverse strand, counting down.
CGGTGCGGCGTACTCGACGTCCGGCTTGCCGGTCGCGGCCTGAACGGCCTGGTGGTTCATCACGAGGTACTGCGTGAACGTGCTCGCGTTCGTTTCGCTCGCATTCGCCCCCCAGTAGTCGTGGATCCAGCCGCCGTGGCTGCCGACGCGATGCCCCTTGCTGACGAAGTACCTGAGGAGACTCTGCGCCGCGGGGTTGTTGGCGAGATTGATGCCGTCGCCATCGCCGAACGTCGCCTCGTCAGGACCGGCCGTCACGACGAGCGAGAACGGCCCGTTGTTCCAGACGCCGAGGTTCTTCAGCGTCTGTGCCGGCTGGATCTGGTCGCCCGCGCAGAAGTGCCAGTTGAAAACCAGCCCCGCCATCGCCTTCGGCAGCGGCGACAACGACGGCAGGTTCAGCATCTGCGTGCCGAAATAATGCAGGTAGCCGTGAATCAGCATGCCGTCGGTCTGGCCGTCGAGGTAGGCCAGCGGCAGGTTGACGAACAGCACGCCGCCGTTGCCGTACGTGTTGTAGCCCGACACCAGTCCGAACGTCGGCGAGGTCAGGATCGTCGTGCCGGTATACGTGCCCTGCGTGACGAAGCTCGGATAGGTCAGGAAGCCGTACACGTAGCCGGAGATGCCTTCGAGCGTGTCGGTCGTGGTCGCGAGCGTCGACGCGAGCGTGCTGGCCTTCTTTCCGGTCGCGGTGCTCAGCAGCGAACCGGCGCTATACGACGTGGTCTTCTTCAGCTTGCCCGTCACGGTGCCGTTCAGCTTCGGGAGCGTCTGGTTCAGCACGCCGCTGCCGTTGGCCGGCGTCTCGTACTGGAACCATGCGCCGTGGTTGTAATTCGCGAGGCCGCCCGGGTTCGACGGGCCGGCGGCCAGGAACAGCGCATCGCCGGACGTCGATGCCGACGTGGTCGACGTGCCGGAGCTGCTCGTCGACGCAAGCGACGTCGCGGGGCTGGCGGTCGTGGACGACGACGTCGTCGTCCATGCCATCGACTTGCCGGGCGGCACCTGCAGCGTGCGCAGCCAGCTGCTCATGCCGGTTACGTTTCCGAGACCGATCATGTTGCCGCCGTACTGGTCATACAACACGTAGTCGACGCCCACCATGCTGCTGAAGCGCGATTTCGGGCTCACGTAGAAGCCGGCCGAATTCAGTACACCGAAATCGTAGACGAGCATCACCTTGCCGCCGTTCAGCGCGTAGTTCTGGATTGCCGTCACGAGCGCATCGGCGGCCGTCGTATGAACCTGATCCGGCAGGATCAGGCCGGGATACTGCGACAGCGTCGAGCCGGCGGCCATGAACTGGCTGTCGGTCATCACCGTGATCTGCAACCCCTCCTCCTGTGCGGTATCGAGCCACGCGGACACGCGGGAATCAGGCAGCGTCAGCGTGTCGGGCACCAACAGGAGAAGCTGGTTGGTGGCCGCCCGAACGCCGCCCGGACTGAATGCGAACGCCAGCGCGAATAGCGCGAACAGGATCCGCAAGAACTTGCCTGACTTTGCCAACATGGTGTGCTCCTCGCTGAAGGAATGGCTGGCGCGCGGCAGCAGCGGTGCGCGTGCCGCCGGGTCAGCCAACCTTGCCCGGTAGATGTATGCGGTTGCCCAGTTCGTCGAGCATCGAACGGCGTCGGCCATCGGCAGCCGGACGTGCGACCCTGTTCCGGCGTGCCGCACCGTGTTCTCCGTTGAAAGCAAATCGATGCGACGCTGTAAGAGAAGCGAACAACGTGCCACTGACCCCGGAGGCCCTGTCGTGCTCGCTCCATGCATCGCGTTCCGTACGGACCGGCAAAAAACGCGGCCGAATCGTTTCATCACTGATACGGCGGCGTTTTGCGCACGCTATCCGCGCGAATCCTCGGATGGATTCGTCAGCGAGCCGGGCCAGCTCGCGCAGTAGGTGTAGAGCGTGACCAGCAGGCCGATCAGCAGCGGGCCGCCGAGCAGGAAATAGCAGAACGGCAGGAACAGCAGCGAGCCGTGATGGATGATGACCGCGTGCAGCAGCATCACGAACGGCAGCGCGAACACGAAATAGCCGACCACCAGCACCGATGCGGCGATCTTCTGCAGCAGCGTGAAATCGAGCGGGTAATAAAGTGCCGCCATCACCAGCGGAATCAGCGTGATCGCCGCACCGTGCAGCACGAACATGTCGCGCAGATGGAGCATCGGCACATACGGGAACGCGCCCGGCGCCAGCCAGAAATACGCGCAGATCAGCAGCTGCGTGAAGCTGGCGATACGTAACAGATATGCAACGGGCAACCAGTTCGCACGCCGGAAGAACGACGCGCCGAAGCCGATCGCGCAGAGTGCCGCGGTCACGGCGAGCAGCGTCGCGCTCGGCGTGACCGCGGCGAGATCGATCGACAGCAGCGGTACGCGCGGCGCATCGGGCGGGTATCCGATCACGATCACGTGCAGCGCCGGATCGATCTGGTGCGCGCCCCAGACCATGACCGCACGCCAGTAGCGCCACGCGAGCGGCAGGCCGAGCCACAGCAACGTATAGAGCGTCGGGGTCAGCAGCACGATCGACATCAGCCAGCGCTGCGGATGCGGGTGGATCCGCAACGACCGGTCGACGGAAGGACGAACGGGGTGCGTCTGCATGGCGCGCGCCCCCGCTACCAGCGATAGAACACGCTCAGCTCGCCGCCGATCCGTGAATAGTAGGGGTTGTGGTAGTAATCGAATTCGACTTGCGTACCCCACTTGCGCGTGAACCAGTAGCGCCATTTCGCGATCACTTCGTGACTGCGGAAATCGGCGATCTGCGAACCGGAGCCGGTGACCTGATATGCCTCGCGGCCGAACCCGCCACGCAGCACGATCACGCTCTTCCCGACTTCGCCGTAGGTGACGGCGCCGTAGTATTGAGGCGCCTTCACCGACCCCGGCGAATCGACCGTATAGTTCGTGCCCGCCTCGAAGATCCACTTCGGCAGCGCATACCAGATCAGGCCGGCGTGATACAGCTGATCCTTGTGGCCGCTGCGGTTCCACGCGTAGCCGGCGCCGAGCGACACGATCAGCGACCGGTTGGACAGCAGCTTGCGGTTGATCGACAGGTCGACGCGCGCGCTCGGCAGGATCGTGCCGGAGGTCGTGCCGGCAAAGCCGATGCCGCCGAACCAGTCCGGTCCCATGTCCTGCACATACGTCAGTGCGCCGAGCTGCGTGTTCTCGCCGAAACGGTGCAGTTGCGCGAGCTCGCCGAGTATCGTGCGGCCGCCGTCCTGATAGACGCCGCGCACATGCACGCCGTACCAGTCGCCGTACCCGTGCGTCAGGTGCGCGCTGGATACGCCGAGCGACATCTCGGCATGCGGTTCGCTCGGCGCCTGCACGTGCGCGATCACCGCGTCGGGCAACGGCGGCCGGTTCGTATCGTCCGGCGAGAATTCGGCGAGCGGCGTGCCGTCCTGCAGGCCGTCGGCGGACACGCGCACGAACGCCGGCGCGTCGAGCGTGCGCGGCACGATGACGGGCGCAGCATCGGGCGGCTGCGCCGGCGACTGCGCGGGCGGCTGCGCGGGTGCCGGCGCGCCCGCCTCATCCGGCTGCGCCGCGAACACCGGGAGCGGACCGACGGCAACGCTGCACAGCACCGCCAGTGCGGCGACCGGTGCGCGCGAGCCGCGACGGCGGGAACGATCGGACATGGAGGCGCTCCTTAACGGGATGCGTGGAACCAGCCGCTGCGGCACGCGACGAGGTCGCCGTGCACGCACGCATGGCCGACGACCGAGACGTCGCGCGCGCAGGCGCTGACAGGATGACCGGCGACGCCGATGCGCCCGCCGGTCAAGCGCAGCAGGCCGCCGGCCGACACGACGCCGTCGATGCAGCTGCCGCTGGCAAGCAGCACGTCGTCCCGCGCGAACACCGCGCCGTGCAGCAACGCGTGGCGCTCGAGCTCGACGCGATGCGCCTTGACGCTGCCGCGCAGCACGCAGCCGTCGCCGACCACGAGCGTGCCGTCCACCACGAGGTTGCCCTGCACGACCGTATGTGCGGGCAGGCGCACGTCGCAGGGCAGCAGGTAGCGGCCGTGCACGTAGCGGTGCGGCAGCTTCGAGAAGTGGCGGGTCAGCGAGATCGCACGGCGCGGTGCGCCGGCGATATCGTCGGCCGGCACGGCCGGTGCCTTGCCGAACACGATCGGCTCGCCGTACAGGCACGCGAAGCCGCCGGCGCCATGCAGGTACATCGTTCCGCCCACCACGACGCCGCGCAGCACCGCGCTTTCGACGTCGATGTGCGGCGCGTGCGCGAGCATGCCGATCGTCGCGCCGGCATGAACGTCGATGCGCTGCTCGGCGAACGCATACGCGGCCCGCGCGCCGCCGTCGAGCGTGATCGCGCGATCCGCGTACAGCACGTCGTCGCAATGCTCGTCGCGCACGACACGGATCTCGTCGTCATGCCGCACCAGGAGACCGAGCGCATGCCACGGCGGCATCGCGGACGGATCGGCCGGCTGCGCACCGCCTGCGTGCACGCGCAGCGCATCGCGCCAGCGCGCGGCGAGCAGCGCCTGATCGACGAACGGGCCGTCGCCGATCGGCAGGGCCGCCACATCGCTGCACCGGATCAGTTCGCGCAGCAACGGCAGGAACGGCAGGCTCAGCACGCCCGCCACCGGCACCATCACATTGAAGGTCGTCATCGCTCACCGCCCCGGTTTCAGTTGCCGGCGAAAACGCTCGGTCTTGTCCCATTTCAGTTCGCGGCGCAACGCGGCGTCGAGCGTGAGCCCCCATAGCGCGGCGACCACCGCCGCGATCGTCACGCAAAAACCGACCACGTTGACCGGCACGAGCCGCAGGCGTGTCGCGCGACCGTCGAGCCGGGCGGCGACGACGATCTCGAAGAACACGCCGAAGTTGCCGAAGGTGCTGAACGCGAACAGCGCGAACAGCGACACGAGCAGGCCGAGCGCCATCGAGTTGACGCCGTTGAGCAGATAGAGCGCGATCGCGGTTCCCCACGCGATCGCGAGCAGCGCGGGCATCAGGAACACGCCGAGCAGCAGCGCGCCGTCCAGCCGGCAGCGCCGCGAGAGCAGCGGATTGCGCAACACCGGGCCGAGATAGCGCAGCAGCGTCTGGTTGTGGCCCTTCGCCCAGCGCGTCAGCTGCCGAGCGCGCACGGCCCAGCGCTCCGGCACTTCCTCGTAGCACTCGGCGTGATTCAGGTAGACCGTGCGCCAGTCGCTCAGCAGCAGGCGGTAGGTCATGTCGGTATCCTCGGCGAGCGTGTCGTCGCACCAGCCGCCGACCGCATCGAGCGCGCCCTTGCGAATGCCGCCGACGGTGCCGCCGTACTGCGGCACCAGGCGCAGGTTGTTGCGCGCTTGCTGGTTGACCTGATAGCCGCCCGCGCGCTCGAGATCGAGCAGCCGCGCGAGCAGGTTGCTGTCGGCGTTCTGCGGCACGACGCGGCCCATCACCGCGCCGACTTCCGGATCGAAGAACGGCGCGACGAGTTCCTTCAGCAACCCGGGGCGCGGCAGGTAGTCCGCGTCGAACACGACCATGATGTCGCCGCGGATGAAGCGTAGCGCGTCCTTCAGTGCGGCGGCCTTGCCCGGCTTGCCGCTCTCGCGGTGAAACGGTTTGATGAGCTCGGGCTCCAGCGCCTGTACCTCGTCGATCAGCGCACGCGTGTTGTCGGTCGACCGGTCGTTGACCGGAATGATCGTCAGCCGGTCGCGCGGATAGGTCGTCGCGAGCAGCGCCATCAGGCAATCGACGACGACGGCTTCCTCGTTGTGCGCGGCGACGAACACCGTGAGCCGCGGCCATTCGCCGTGGGTCATCGTCTGATACGGGGCGTGCTGCGGCTTGAACAGGCGATCGAGACTGAACATGTAATGCCGCGCCGCGTAGACGCAGGTCAGCAGCGTGAACAGCCACAGGTATGCGACGCACGGAATCAGCAGCGTGTCGGGATCGAACGCGACCTGCGCGGTGTTGGCCGGCGCCGGTTCGAGCAGCGCGTCCGCGTCGGTCGCCGCACGCTCCGCCGCGTCGGCGGCCGGCATGCCGATGCGCACCGCTTCGGCGACCGGCCGCGTTGCGGTGTCGCGCACGACCTGCGAGCAAGTCAGCACGATCAACAGCAGGATGCACTCGACGCAGCGCGACACGGTCCGACGGTTCTTCATGTCCTGGCCCCCGAGCCGGCGATGGCGGCGGCCGAGCACCTGAGCCCGGGCCGTGGATCGCGCGGATGTCAATGGGAAGCGGCCGCAGGTTCGTCATGCGAGCGCGGCCGTCTTCCGCGCCGAACGAGCGTGTCGTGCCGCTTTCCGGATTCGTTGCTTTCGCGTCCCTGTCCGTTTGCTGTCGTTGGAACGCGTCGGAACGCACCTGTCCGCCCAGAACAAGCAAGCGGCGAGCCATCGGCCGCCATGCCTCGTGCAGCAAGGGCCGGCGTTCGCGCGGCGGATGCCGCCGGGGTGGCGGCCGGGTGTTTTTGATTCACCGACGAATCAGCTTGTTGCACACCCTGTGCGGTCGACATCGCGCTTCGTTCGGGTCGCGCGGCGTATCGTCGGTTCATCCCGCGCGCGTCGCCCTGCACGATGCGGCTTCGGGACGCAGTCCATCGCGAATCGACGTCGCGTGCACCGCGGCCGGCAGACCTGCGCGGTACCGGCCGCCGCGCGCATCGGATGGCCGTCATGCGGGTATGCCAGCAGCATTCCGTTCGTGCGTTACAGATACGCAACGTTTCGCACCTGTCGACGCCGGCAGCACGAACGCCGCGGCTCGGCAGACGAATCGTTCGCGCGTGACTCGAATCGGACGATCGCCGACACCCCGTTCATTGCCCAGACAAAATTCGTAGATCGAAGCGATTCAATGCGTTTCGAAGATGCATGCGGTTTTCACGGCAATCGATGCCCGACGGGTGTCGCCGTTCTTCGGATGACGCGACCGGACCGATCGCGCGAATGGCCGCATGTTTATCTGTATCGCGCCCATCCACCGATATGGCAGCCGTAGCAGTTGTGAAACGTTCTGTAAGCAAGCGCGGCGTGCCGCGCGAATCGGACCCAGCCGCAGCGCCGCTGGTTTGAATATTGCTGTATCGAGATCGTAATCATCTTCCGGGTGCGCCGGCGCGCGGCGACGCGATCCGTGTAACGAAAGGACGTGTCGATCGACACAGCGAGGAACGCTCATGACGTGATTGACGAGGTGCAAGGGGACGGCCGTGGTCCGAGGATTTCGTGGTGGAAACCGCGCGGACCAACACGGTGCGCTCGCCCCGCAACGCCGCCGCCTGTCGTGCGGCCGGCGTGGACGCGTGCGGAGACAGGACGGGTCGCCTGCAGTCATGCCGGGCGCCAGGTGCCATGTCGTCCGGTGCGAAGATGCTCAACGAGGACAACGATGAAAAAGATCTTGCTTGTGTTCGGGACCCGGCCGGAAGCCATCAAGATGGCGCCGCTCGTCCGCGCGCTGAAGGCGCGCAAGGATGTCGACGCCCGCGTATGCGTTACCGCCCAGCATCGGGAAATGCTGGATCAGGTCCTCACGCTGTTCGACATCAAGCCCGACTACGATCTCAATCTGATGCGACAGAGCCAGACGCTCACCGACGTGACGACCGGCATTCTCCAGGCGGTCGGGATCGTCTTCGAAGACTTGCGTCCCGACGTTGTCCTGGTGCACGGCGACACGACGACGACGCTGGCCGTCAGTCTCGCGGCGTTCTACCGCTATCTGCCGGTCGGACACGTGGAAGCGGGCTTGCGCAGCGGCGACATCTGGTCGCCGTGGCCGGAGGAACTGAATCGCCGCGTGACCGACGCGGTGTCGTCATGGCATTTCGCGCCGACCAGCCAGGCGCGCGACAACCTGTTCAGCGAGGGCGTGCCGGCCGGCACGGTCGTGATGACGGGCAACACCGTGATCGATGCGCTGCACGACGTCAAACGGATGCTCGACCACGACACCACGCTCAACGACAAGGTCGCCGCGCACTTTCCGTTTCTCGATCCGTCCCGCCGCGTCGTGCTGATCACCGGCCATCGCCGCGAGAGCTTCGGCGAGCCGTTCCGGCATTTCTGCGAGGCGCTCTGCACGCTCGCGAACCGCTATCGCGATGCGCAGTTCGTCTATCCGCTGCACATGAATCCGAACGTGCGCGAGCCGGCGCGCGCGCTGCTCGGCAGCGTGCCGAACATCTACCTGATCGAACCCCAGGAATATCTTTCGTTCGTATTCCTGATGTCACGCTCGCATTTCATCATCACCGACTCGGGCGGCATCCAGGAGGAAGGGCCGGCGCTCGGCAAGCCGGTGCTGGTCACGCGCGAGACGACCGAACGGCCCGAAGCGATCCAGGCAGGCACCGCGCGGCTCGTCGGCACGGACCAGGAGCGGATCGTCTGGGAGGCGTCGCGGCTGTTCGACAGCGAGAGCGCGTACGAGGAAATGGCGCGCGCGAGCAATCCGTATGGCGACGGCCATGCGAGCGAGCGGATCGTTCATGCGCTGATGCACACGCTGGGGGCGAGCGCGAAGACCACGAGCTTTTCGATGGGGGCCGCGGAGATGCCGTTCAACGCGCTCACGCTGGGGTTGCAGGCCTTGCGTTCGCCTTGAATCCGATCGTCGGACGGCGTCACGACGGGCGGCGCCGCGCGATGCCGCTGCCCGTCATGCGTCCGACGCGACCCGCCATCCGTCGCCGTCGAATCGCGCCGCGCGATCGACTCCCGCTGCCGTCCGCTGTCGATCGCTATCGGACCACGACATCGGCCATCGATTGCGCCTGCGCGACCAGCCGCGGGTAGATTCGCTGAGACACCACCTGTCTGGCGAAACACGCCTGCCGCGCGTCCTCGGGCACGCGCGCCGCGCTGCAAGCCGCGATCGGACGCAGCGTCACGCTCTTCCACAGGATATAGACCCGTTCGCCCTGCCGGACCGACACGGCCAGCGTGTTCGGGCCGTCCGGCACGCCGTCCTGGCTTTCACCCAGCAGCCACGCCTTCACCACGCCGTCGGCCGGTTGCCGCTTGACGGGCAACTCGGCGAAGCGAAACGCCGCGGCGGCGTCGCCGAATACATCCGTGTAAAGCGTTTCATTGTCGAACATCGCGGCAACGTCATCGGTCGGCTTGATGCCGGCGTCCGCCGTGCCGGCCCAGGCCTTCAGCAACGGCACGGTCGTCACGACGAGGTTCGTCTTGCCGTCGTCCGACTTGAAGGACAGGCCGTCGGGCCCCGGCGGCATCCCGTCGACGGGACCGACGCTCTGCACCGTGCCCCCCGCCTTCACGGCAAACCCTCTCGCCCTGACCGTGCCGATCAGCTTGACGAGCCGTGCATTCACGTCGGCCGTGTACTGCCGGTCGAGGCCCGCCCGATCCTCCGTCCGGGCCGCCGCCACGGCCGCCGCGGCCTGCTTCCGGTAGGCAAGATACGACTCCGCCGGCGATGCGATCACCTTCGCCCCGACCGCGGCGAGCACCGCCGCAACAACCACCGCCCCCACCCCGACCTTCAATCTTGATATGCGCTTCATTATTATGACGTCACAGAATCCCGCGCCGACAGCCAAACCGGCTGCCGTGATCCCACGGCAGCGGCCCCTCGGAAACGCGTCATTCTAACGTCGCGCAGGCTTCATCCATCGACCTTGAACGCCGATACCAGTCGCGTCAGTTCCGCCGCCTGCTGCTTCAGGCTCTCCGCGGCCGCCGCGCTTTCCTCGACCAGCGCCGCGTTCTGCTGCGTCATCTGATCGAGCGACTGCACCGCGTCGCCGATCTGGTCGATGCCCGCACTCTGCTCCAGGCTCGCCTCGGCGATCTCGCTCATCATCGCGCTGACGCCCTGCACCTGCGACACGACATCGCGCATCACCTTCCCGGCCTCGCTGACGAGCCGCGACCCGGTGTCGACCGTCCCCGCGCTGTGCTCGATCAGCGCCTTGATCTCCTTCGCCGCCTGTGCGCTGCGCTGCGCGAGGTTCCGCACTTCCGACGCAACGACCGCAAACCCGCGTCCCTGCTCGCCGGCGCGTGCCGCCTCGACCGCCGCGTTCAGCGCGAGGATGTTCGTCTGGAACGAGATGCCGTCGATCATCACGATGATCTCGGAGATCCGCTGCGACGCGTCGCTGATCTGCTCCATCGTGGTCACGACTTCGCCCACGACCTGCCCGCCGCGCAGCGCCGTATCGGATGCGCCGGTGATCAGTTTCGCGGCCGTCGTCGCGGTTTCGGTGTTGTTGCGCACGACCGCCGTGATTTCCTCCATCGACGACGCCGTCCGCTCGAGGTTGCTCGACTGCCCTTCGGTCCGCTCGCTGAGATCCGCATTGCCCGACGCGATCTGCGCGGACCCGGTCGCGATCGACGCGGACGCCGCGCGGATCCGGTGGACGAGCGTCGACAACGACGACACGAAGCGGTTGAACGCGTCCGACAGCTGGCCGATCTCGTCCTCGCTTTCGACCGTCATCCGGCGCGTCAGGTCGCCCTGGCCGCTCGCGATCTCCGACAGCAGCGTCGCCGCACGCCGGATCGGCGCGGCGATCGCGCGCCCGACCAGCCAGATCACGACCAGCGCGACACCGAGGCCCGCGATCGCGGCGACCAGCGCCGCACTGCGAATCGCACGCGTCACCGGGCCGAGCAGTTCGGCCTGAGGCACTTCGACGACCACGTACGCATTCAGCTCCGGGATGAACGACGTCGCGACGAAGCGCGCACCGCCGTCGCCGTCGTAGCTCAGGTACGCATACGGCTTGCCGGCCAGCAGCGTCGACGAGGCGTCGCCCGGCAGGCCCGGTTCGTCCTTCAGGAAATGCTTGCCGTCGATCAGCGACGTATCGCGATGCATCATGATCGCGCCGTCCGGCCGCACGAGGTACGCGAACCCGGTATCGCCGATCCGGTACGCGGCGATCCCCTTCGCGAGCGCATCGACGGACAAGCTCATGCAGGCCGCGCCGATCGGGGTGCCGTCGAGCTCCACGCGGCTGTTGATGAACATCATGTAGCCGCCGAGCGTGACCTCGCGATCCATGTTCACGTCGTAGGGCTGGCCCGACGCGAGGAAGGTCGTCAGCCACCGATCCTGGTCGGTGACCTTCCGCTGCAGACCGGCTTCGTTGTAGTAGTTGCCGCTCTTCACCGACACCCACTGCACGGACGCAGCCTTCTGCTCGTCCTTCACGCTCTTCGCCAGCTGGACCCAGTTGCGCGTGCCGGCGTCGGGCTCGCCGTCGGCTTCCCATTGCAGCAGGAACGCATCGCGCGCGAGGATGCGCGATGCGGCGATCGGCCCGGCCATCTGCCGCTGCACGTCGGCGCGGATGCCGTTCACGGCCGTCGGCAGCGCCTCGCGGACGACGCGATCGCGCACGGCGTTGCCGATCAGACGCACGCTCAACCCGCTCGAAATCGCGACGAACACGAGCAGGCAACTCGTCATGCTGAGAATCAGCTTGTTCTGAATGGACAGCTTGCGCCAGAAATGCATGGGACACCCTCGATAACCGCTCGGTCTGAGCCAGCTTGGGTTATCGGCAGGCGCGCGCGAAATCGCATCGCCCGGTTCACATATTCGTCATGCGAGATCCGATATGTCGTCGACGGGCGGCCGTCGCGTGCCCGTCGAGGCACGCACGCTCAATACGCGACGAAGATCGTCACCCGCCGGTTGCGCGCCCGCGCGGCCGCGTCGTCACCGGTGACGAGCGGCTGGGTATCGGCCCGCCCGATCGCGGCGAGCCGGTGCGGCGCGACGCCGCGATCGGCCAGATAGCGCACGACGCTGCCCGCCCGCGCAGAGGACAGCTCCCAGTTCGATTCGTATTTCGCGGTCGCGATCGGCACGCTGTCGGTATGCCCTTCGACGAGAATGTCGCCGGTCGCATGCTCGCTCAGCGCCTGCGCGATCCGGCCCAGCACCGGCGTCGCGTCGGGCAGCAAGCGCGCATCGCCGACGTTGAACAGGATCTTCGCGTCGATGCCGATCTCGATGCCGTGCGACGCGCGCACGAGCGAGATGCGACCGGCCGTCTTCAGCGCGTCGAGCGACGCCAGCCAGCCAGGCGCGCGGTCGGGTAGCGCATCCCTGGCGCTCGCGGTGCCGCCGTCGTGTCGCGCGAGCGTCTGATAGCGCGCATCGAGCGCGTTGTATTTCGCGAGCTGCAGCACGTACAGCGCGAGAAACAGCACCATCAGCGTCGTGATGAGATCCGCGTAGGAGATCAGCCAGCGTCCGGACTGCGCGCCCTCGGCTTCATCGCCCTCTCCATCGCGATCGGCGGCGGAGCCCGCACGCGCGCCGTCAGTTCGAGCCGTCATGTCGAAGCTCCCGGTGCGTCATGCGAGCGACTCCGCCGCGCGGCCGCGCACGTCGCCGGTCAGCCGCGTTTCGATCGTATGCGGCGACTCCTTGCGCGAGATCGCGAGCAGGCCGTCGAGATACAGCTTGCGGAACCGCAGCTCGCTGTCGATCTGCGCGCGCAGCTTGCCGTAGAGCGGCAGAAACACGAGGTTCGCGAACGCGAGGCCGTAGAGCGTCGCGATGAACGCGACCGCGATGCCCGGCCCGAGCTGCGCCGGTTCGAGAATGTGGCTCGTCACCTGCACCAGCCCGAGCACCGAGCCGAGAATGCCGAACGTCGGCGCGTAGCCGCCGGCCTGCTGCCACACGCGCGCGGCCGCGAGCCGGCTGCGCTCGTACGCGTCGAGCTCGCGCTGCAGCGCGTCCTCGAGCACGGCGGTCGACACGCCGTTCGCAAGCAGTTCCAGCCCGCGCCGCGCGAACGGATGGATGCCGCTCACGTCCATCGATTCGAAGGCGAGCAAGCCGTCGAGCTTCGCGCGATCGCCCCACTCCAGCAGGTCGGTCAGGTGCTTGCGGTCGACTTCCTGCGCGCGCACGAACGCGAGCCGCAACTGCTTCACCGCGTCGAAGAACCGCGCCCACGTGTTCTGGATCATCACCGCGCCGAGCGTGCCGCCGAGCACGATCACGAGCGCCTCGAACTGGAACAGCATCGAAAAGTGTCCGCCTTCCAGTGCGAAGCCGAACACGATCGCCGCGCCGCCGAGCAGCACGCCGGCCAGGGTCAACAGGTCCATATGCGTCTCCGTCGAGTGCGCGTTACGCCGCGGATGAAGCCAACGGCGCGGATGAAGCCGGCGCCTTGGCCGCGCGCACGGCATCCAGCACGCGCCGCTCGATCTCCTCGATCTCGATCGGGTCGAGCTTCAGCTCGCGGCGCATCACCCACGACACCTCGTTGCGCCGCGCTTCCGTCATCACCGAGAACAGCTTGTCGGCCACCGCGCGATCGTCGAGGCTCGCGATCAGCTTCGCGAGATCGTAGGTATCGAATGCGCTGATCACGTCGAACAGCGTGCGCTGATCGACCGACACGATATCCTCGAGCGCACGCACGTCGCCGCCGGCGCGCGGATTGCGTCGCGAGAAATACGCGACCCCCTGCTGCTCGACGTAACCGAGCACCTTCGACTTGCGGAACGCGAACACCTCGTCGGCGATCTCGCCGTGCGACAGCTTGTTGAGCAGCAGCTTCCGGTCGACGCCGATCAGCGCTTCGAGATCGGCGAGCTCGATCAGCTCGAGCTCGCTGTTGATCGACAGGTCGAGATCGTGATCCGCAACCTGCTGCGCGCGATCGATCACGCGCGCGGCGTCGAACGTGACGACCTGGCGCGCATCCGACGACGCCGTGTAATCGGCCGCGCCGCCGGCATGGTCGGCCTGCGCGGCTTCGATCGTGACGAGATTGAGCTTCTCCATGCGGCGCAACATCGCCAGCACGTGCGGGCGCGAATGGCCGGCGATTGCGCGACAGCGGCGGATCACTTCCGCGAGCGGCACCGACGTCTCCGCCGCGTGCGCCTGCATCGGCCGCCGCGACCACGCGTCGTCCGAGCCGCGCGCGTCGGCGCCCGCCATCAGCGACAGCACATGCGCATACGACAGCACGCCCGGCATGAAGTCCGCGTGCGTATAGGTCGCGAGCTGGTCGTCCTTGCGCTTCACGCGCCGGATCATCGTGCGCACGATATGACGGAGCAGCGCGGACACGTGCTCGATTTCCTCGTCGAGCAGCGCGGCCGGCACGACCGTGAGCTGGCAGAACGACAGCGCCTTCGCGGTATGCGCGCGCGGCTCGGATGCGAGCAGCGCGGATTCGCCGAAGAATTCGCCGCGCCCGAGCGTCGCGACGACGACGCGCTTGTCGTCGCAGCGCGTCGACAGCTCGACCTTGCCTTCGGCGATCAGAAAGATGACGGGCTCGCCGGCGAAGCCCTCCGAGTAGATGATCTCGCCGGGCGCGGCCGTACGCGTCCACGATTGCTGACGATTCATGATGGTTCCCCTCAGCGCTGGTTGTTGCGGACTGCGCGCCGCATGTCGCATGCAGGCGGTCGGCAGTCATCCCCGTGCCCGATTAACGTCATCGGCACGGGCATCCTTTAGGGAATTCGCACTCGTTTCCGGCAAAAATCAAGGTGAAACGTTTGCGAGTTGCGCAGCCGCTTCGGCGATTCGTTTCGCTGCGCGTGGCTGTAGCCCGATTGAACGCAGCAACGGGCATCGCGCGCCAGGTCAGAACTCCATGTCGAGTTCGTCGATGTCTTCATGCTCCGCCTTCGCGGCGTCGATCCATTCCGCCACGAACGGGTGCGCGAGCATGCGCATGCAGTACTCGGCGATATCGGGCTCGAGTTTCACGTCGTAGGTCAGGAATCGCGTGACGACCGGCGCGTACATCGCATCGGCGATGCCGATCTGATCGCCGAACAGCCAGGGGCCGCCGTACGCGGCGAGACACTCGCGCCAGATCGTCACGATGCGCTCGATGTCGTGCTGCGCACGCGACCAGATCCGGAAACCGGGAAAATGCGCCCGCAGGTTCATCGGCAGCGCGGAGCGCAGCGCGCTGAACCCGGAATGCATCTCGCCGCAGATCGACCGGCAATGCGCGCGCGCATGCCGGTCGTCGGGCAGCAGCCGCGCCTGCGGCCGGATTTCGTTCAGGTATTCGGCGATCGCGAGCGTGTCCCACACCGTGCTGCCGTCGTGCGTCAGGCACGGCACGAGAATCGACGGCGACAGCAGCAGCAGCTCCGCGCGCGATGCCGCATCGATCGGCACGCTGACCGTCTCGAACGCGAGCCCGCTCAGCTTCGCGAGCAGCCAGCCGCGCATCGACCACGACGAGTAATTGCGGCTGCTGATGGTCAACGTCGTCTGTCCGGTCGGTTCCATGTCGCTCCCCTTCTGATTGCCGTTCGTGCCCCTGCACCGAAAGCGCACGCCGCGCCACACGAACCGCACCACACCTGTGCGGCGCATTCGCCGAACTGGCGCAGCGCCGCACGTTACCGTGGCACGGCCGGTACGCGAACCCGCGGCGGCATCGCAGCGCGTCCGGCCGTCAGGCTGCACGCGCCACCTGAATCGCCGTGTGGATCGCCACGTTCGCGAACCGCGTGCAACGCGCGTGCCAGCCGCACGCTGGCACACGGCTTGCCTCGCTGAACACAACGTGACGCAACATGACGCAACGAGCGACGGCCATGAACCTGCTTGCCTACCCGTTCTACCAATGGTCTGCCGAATGCCTGCGCCCGGCGCGCGCCTGGGCGGCCGCCACGCGCGCGACGATGTCGCTGTGGCCGCCCGCCACGTCGACGCCGACGGGCCGCATGGTCGACGCGCTGTGCGAACTGCTCGAATGCTGCGCGTTCTCGCACCGGCGTCCGCCGTTCGGCATCGCGTCGATCGACGTCGACGGCGAACCGGTGCCGATCGTCGAGGAAGCGGCGGCGGCCACGCCGTTCGGCACGCTGCTGCATTTCCGCAAGGCGCGGCCGGTTGCGCGCCAGCCGCGCGTGCTGATCGTCGCGCCGATGTCGGGGCATTTCGCGACGCTGCTGCGCGGCACGGTCGGCACGATGCTGGCCGATCACGACGTGTACATCACCGACTGGCACAACCCGCGCGATATCCCGCTGTCGGCCGGGCGCTTCGGCTTCGACGAATACGTCGGGCACGTGATCGATTTCATTCGCCAGATCGGCCCGGACGCGCACGTGCTCGCGATCTGCCAGCCGACCGTCGCCGCGCTTTCGGCGGTCGCGCTGATGGCCGCGGCCGGCGATCCGGCCCAGCCCGCGAGCCTGACGCTGATGGCGGGGCCGATCGACTGCCGCGTGAATCCGACGAAGGTCAACGCGCTCGCCACGAGCCAGCCGATCGAATGGTTCGCACGCAACCTGATCAGCGTGGTACCCGCCGGCTTCGTCGGTGCGCAGCGTTGCGTGTATCCGGGCTTCGTTCAGGTCGGCGCGTTCATGTCGATGAATCCCGACCGCCATGCCGCGTCGTTCGCCGACCTGTACTACGAGCGCGCGAAAGGCGACCCCGCGAAGGCGGACACGCTGCGCCACTTCTACGACGAATACTTCGCGACGGCCGACCTCACCGCGGAGTTCTACCTGGAAACGGTCGAGAAGGTGTTCCAGCAATACGCGCTCGCGCGCGGCGAGCTGACCGTCGGCGACCGGCTGGTGGAACCGGCCGCGATCCACCGCACCGCGCTCCTGACGATCGAGGGCGAGAAGGACGACATCTGCGCCGTGGGCCAGACGGTGGCCGCGCAGGAGCTGTGTTCGGGATTGCCGCCGTACCTGAAAACCCACCACGTGCAGACGGGCGCGGGCCACTACGGCGTGTTCAACGGCAGCCGCTGGGAAACGCAGATCTACCCGATCGTGCGGGCGACGATCCATGACAACGAGCCGTACGATCGCACCGCCGATACGGACGGCGGTGCGAACGGCACGCACTACGTGACGCTGCGGGCATTGCTCGACGCGCGCGCGGCCGGTTGCGATGCGGCGACGGCCGAGACGCAATCCGGCCACGTGCACTGAACCCGCGCGGGATCGCCACCATCGGCGCGGCACATCGGCGTTGCACAAGAAATCGCCCCGCCGGGGTGGCGGGGCGCGATGGCTGGCAGTGCGCGAGCGGCAACGCTCGCGCGTTGCGCCGGCGTTACGAACAGGCCTTGCCGTGCGACGCGTGGTAGCCCTTCGACTTCGCCTCGGCTTCCGACATGTAGCCGCCGTGCTTCGTCTTGCCGTAGTACTTGTCGGTCGAGCAGTGGTAGACCTTCGTGCTGTCGTTGGCCCACACCTTGCCCGCGCCACCGCCGGCCGCCGCCGCGGCGGTCGTTGCGGGCGCGCTCTTCGCCGGGGCGGCGCCGGATGCGGGGGACGCGGAAGCCGCGGTCGCGGGGGCCGCGGCCGGTGCGCTGGCCGCGGCTGCCGACGATGCGCCGTACCACGTCTTCACGCCCTTATGGCCGGCGCATGCGCCCTTCTTCGACGCGCCCGAGTAGAACGAGCCGTCCTTGCACAGCCCGGTCGTGCCGGCCGGCGCGCTGGCCGGAACCTGTGCGAATGCACCGATCGACACACCCATGCCCGCGACGAGCGCGGCGATCAACATCGTCTTTTTCATGATCCTCTCCTGATTTGCCTGAATGGGAAAAACGGCCCGGCGACATGCCGGGAGTACCGCGCCGCCGGTCAACGGACCCAGCGGCACACGCGGTGATGGTGGTGATCGAAATGGCACACGCGGTGCGAATGGGCTTCGGCCAGCGCCGGCACGAGGGTGGCGCAGGCGACGGCCGTCACCGTCAGGATCTTCGCGATGCGGGTCATGGACATTCTCCTGGGTAGGCCAGCCGGTGGTCCGGCGGTTACGTCCTTAACGCCGGCCGCCGACACGCCGTGCACCGCACCGCGTCGAATTGACGATCTTTGACACCGTGTAACGAAACGTCACGCGAGGCTGACAAACTGCCGTCTATTGTTTCGATTTCATTACGCGGCAGATGCTTCGGAGGTCGAATCAGCGAAGCCGCGCCCGATACCCGAAAAGGGGCAAGAAAAAACCGCCCGAAGGCGGTCTGTCGCGGGCACGCGGATGCGTCGCATCCGAAACGAATGGGGTCTACGCGCCCGCGTCGCCCCACGGCGTCGGCGCAGGCACGTCGCATGGCCCTTCGACGTCGATCGACTTGAAATCGGCCGGCCCGACGATCTCCAGATACTCCATGTCGGGCGAGTAGTCGAACAGGTAATGCACGATTCCCGGCGCCTGGTGCACGCAGTCGCCGGCGTTCACCAGCGTCTCGCGGTCGCCGTACATGAAGCGCGCCCAGCCCTTCAGCATGATCACGATGTGGAACTCGGCCTCGTGACGGTGCCAGCCGGTGCCCGCCGTCGGTGCATGATTCGCCCTGACGAGTTGCGCGACGACCTTGCCGTTCGTCGCGGCCGCGATGCCGAGATCGCGATACAGGAAGAAGTCGCGCAGGCCGTCGCCTTGATATGCGGTGTCCTGCGGCTTCACGTGGGAAAACGCGGTAGGGGTCGGCGTGCTCATCGCGGCGCTCCTCGATCGAAAGAGTCGTCCGAAACAAGCATTTAGCGTTCCAGGCTGCAGCGGCGCCCGCTTACTTGAGCCGCCCCGACAGGAACTGGCCGAGCCGCTCGCTCTTCGGATTGACGAGAATCTCCCGCGGATCGCCCTCTTCCTCGATCTTCCCCTGATGCAGGAAGATCACGTGGTTCGACACGTTGCGCGCGAAACCCATCTCGTGCGTGACGACGACCATCGTGCGGCCTTCCTCGGCGAGTTTCTGCATCACCTTCAGCACTTCGCCGACGAGTTCCGGATCGAGCGCCGACGTCGGCTCGTCGAACAGCATCACCTCGGGCTCCATCGCGAGCGCGCGCGCGATCGCGACGCGCTGCTGCTGGCCGCCCGACAGATGCGACGGATACATGCCTTCGACGCGCGGCGCGAGGCCGACCTTCTCCAGATACTTGCGTGCCCGCGCGACGGCTTCATCCTTGCTGATCCCGAGCACGGCCATCGGCGCCTCGATCACGTTCTCGAGCACCGTCATGTGCGCCCACAGGTTGAAGTGCTGGAACACCATCGACAGCTTCGTGCGCATCCGCTGCAGCTGCTTCTGGTCGGCCACGCGCAGCGAGCCGGTGCGGTCGCGCGCGGTCTGGATCGGCTCGCTGCCGATCGTGATCTGCCCCGAGCACGGCTGCTCGAGGAAGTTGATGCAGCGCAGGAACGTGCTCTTGCCGGAGCCGCTCGAGCCGATGATGCTGATCACGTCGCCGGCCTTCGCCTTCATCGACACGCCCTTCAACACCTCGTTGTCGCCGAATTTCTTGTGCAGGTTGTCAACGGTGAGCTTGTACATGCTTGGTCCTTCCTTGCGAATACGTTAGTGACCGCGCGGCGAGAGGTACGCGAGCCAGCGCGTCTCGAGCTTGCGGAACACCCAGATGAGCGTGAACACGACGATGGCGTACAGCACCGCGGCGATGCCGTAGGCCTGGAACGACATGTACGTCGCGGAGTTGACGTCGCGCGTGACCTTCAGGATGTCGGGCACGGTCGCGGTGAACGCGAGCGTCGTCGCGTGCAGCATCAGGATCACTTCGTTGCTGTAGCTCGGCAGCGAGCGGCGCAGCGCGGACGGCAGGATGATGCGCGTATAGAGCTTGAAGCGCGACATCCCGTAGGCCATCCCGGCCTCGATCTCGCCGGCCGACGTCGCCTTGATCGCCCCCGCGAAGATCTCGGTCGCATACGCGCATTCGTTCAGCACGAACGCGAGCAGCGTGCAGTTCATCGCGTTGCGGAAGAACGTGTCGAGCAGCACGTGGTTATGCACGACCTGCAGGCTGTAGATGCCGGTGTAGCACATCAGCAGTTGCACGTAGAGCGGCGTGCCGCGGAACACGTAGGTATAGAGCCACACCGGGCCGGAGATCCAGCGGTTCGACGACGCGCGCGCGATCGCGAGCGGCACGGCCAGCGCGAAGCCGAGCGCGATCGACACGACCAGCAGCCACAGCGTGATCGCGAGGCCGCTGAAGCGGTAGCCGTCGGTGTAGAGATAGCTTTGCCAGTACTGGCTGACGAGTTCGATCACAGTGCAAGCCTCCGGACGCCGACGGAATAACGCTTCTCGAGGTGGTGCAGCACGAGGTTCGACACCGTCGTGATCGCGAGGTAGATCGCACCTGCGGCGAGCGTGAAGAAGAAGAAATCGAGCGTGCTCTTGCCGGCGTCCTGCGACGCCTTCACGACGTCGGCGAGGCCGATGATCGACACCAGCGCGGTGGCCTTCACGAGCACCTGCCAGTTGTTGCCGATGCCCGGCAGCGCGAAGCGCATCATCTGCGGGAACAGGATCCGGTGGAACACGCGCCAGCCGCTCATCCCGTACGCGAAGCCCGCTTCGAGCTGGCCGCGCGGCACCGCGAGGAACGCGCCGCGGAACGTCTCGGTGAAGTACGCGCCGTAGATGAAGCCGAGCGTCACGACGCCGGCCACGAACGGGTCGATGTCGATCTGGTCCCAGCCGAGCACGTCGGTCACGTCGTTCAGCAGGATCTGGATCCCGTAGAACAGCAGCAGCATCAGCACCAGATCGGGCACCGCGCGGATCAGCGTCGTATAGAACGTGCCGACCGACTTGAGCACCCGGTTGGTCGACAGTTTCGCGGCCGCGCCCGCGAGGCCCAGTATGAGCGACGCGGCGAGCGACAGCACCGCGAGCTTCACGGTCTCGACCGTGCCGGCCCACAGCAGCGGGCCAAATCCTTGGAAGATCATAGAAGGGATCCAGAACGATGTGGCTGGATTGTCAATAGTCATTAACCGCGCATCAAACGATATCTGCGCACTACCTGATGCGGCCTGCTCATCAAGCCAGGCGCATCACACGAAGCGGATGGCACCCGGCAACCGACGCGGCGCGCGCCACCGCCGATGCGCGCCGCAGGGACGGTCAGCCGCCGTAGACGTCGAATGCGAAGTATTTCTTCTCGAGCTTCCTGTACGTGCCGTCCTTGATCATGTCGGCGATCGCATGGTCGATCTTCGCCTTCAGGTCGGCGTCGTCCTTGCGCAGCCCGATGCCGGCGCCGTTGCCGAGCGTCTTCGGATCGTCGATGTCCTTGCCGGCGAATTCGAAGTTCGCGCCGCGCGGCGTCTTCAGGAAACCGAGGTCGGCCTGCACCGCATCCTGCAGCGCGGCGTCGAGGCGGCCGGACATCAGGTCCTGGTACACGCCGTCCTGGTTCTGGTAAGGCACGACCTGCACGCCCTTCGGCGCCCAGTAGGTCTTCGCGTAGGTTTCCTGGATCGTGCCCTGCTCGACGCCGACCGACTTGCCCTTCAGCGATTCGGCCGTCGGCTGCACGCCGGTGCCCTTCTTCGCGACGAGGCGCGTCGGCGTGTTGAACAGCTTGTCGGAGAACGCGATCTGCTCGGCGCGCGCCGGCGTCATCGACATCGACGACAGCACGCCGTCGAACTTCTTCGCCTTCAGCGCCGGGATCATCCCGTCGAAGTCGTTCTCGATCCACACGCACTTCGCCTTCAGCCGCGCGCAGATCTCGTTGCCGAGATCGACGTCGAAGCCGACGACCTTGCCGCTTGCGTCCTTCGATTCGAACGGCGGATAGCTGGCGTCGACGCCGAACCGGATCGTCGACCAATCCTTGGCGTGGGCACCGACCGCGATGCAGGCAAGGGCAATACTGAGCGCGAGTTTCTTCATGGCGTTCCTGTCGTAGGCAATCTGGGCACGGGTCCCGTCGGGCGTCGCCGCCGCGAACCCTTCCAACCCGGGCACCCTCCGCTAGGCGGCACCCCAAGTTGTACATACAACTTTGCCTTTTCCAGGTCACAGCCAGCAATCCGTGTTTATCTCTAATTGTCGGTTGATTATTGCCGTGGATCGTGAATATCCTTCATTTTCAATTAATTACAGCTTACGCGGTGCTGAATTTCCGCTTTCTCGATGCGTAAACGGCCGGCGGCACGGCCGGTTTACCTGTCTAGACTTCCCGGGCCGCGGCGACCGTTTCCAGACCGACCAGCCGGTAGCCGAACTGCAATTCCGTCAGCAAATGGCGCGGGCGGGCCGGCACCGGCTCGAGCTTCTGCCGCAGGTTCGTCATGTACACGCGCACGTAGTGCGCGCGATCCGCGTCGTGAATGCCCCAGACTTCGGCCAGCAACTGCCGTGCGGCGATCACGCCGCCGCGCGCGCGGATCAGCGCGGCAAGCAGCCGGAATTCGAGGCGCGTCAGATGCACGGGCTCGCCGCCCCGCACGACTTCATGCCGGCCGAGATCGACGGTCACGTCGCCGAACCGCACGATCGACGACGATTGCCCGTCGGCCGACACGAACGCCGCGCGCCGCAGCTGCGCGCGCGCCCGCGCGAGCAGTTCGGGCACGCCGAACGGCTTGGGAAGGTAATCGTCCGCGCCCGCGTCGAGCGCCGCCACCTTCTCCACCTCCTGCTGCCGCGCCGACAGCACGATCACCGGCACCGTCGACCACGTGCGCAATGCACGGATGAACGCCTTGCCGTCGTCGTCCGGCAGGCCGAGATCGACGATCACGAGATCGGGCTTGCTGCTCGACGCGTACATCCGCGCCTCGCGGGCCGTCGCGGCCTCGCAGGTGTCGAGCCCTTCCTGTTCCAGCGCCATCCTGACGAAACGGCGAATGTCCGCTTCGTCCTCGACGATCAGTACGCGCGATCGGATCATGCCCGGCTCTCGTGTTCGATGGCGGGCGGCGCGCCCAATGGCAGACGAATCTCGAACCGCGCGCCGTGCGGATCGAGCGGCACCGCGCGGATCGAGCCGCCGTGCGCGTTGACGATGCTGCGGCACAGCGCGAGCCCGAGCCCGACGCCGCTGATCGACGATTCCTTGCGCTCGCGCTCGAACGGCTCGAACAGCGGCTCGGTATCGCGCGCGACGAAACCGGGGCCGTCGTCCTCGACGAACACGTAGAGCGTTTCGCCGAACACGCGCGCGCGCACCGACACGGCTGCGTCCGCACCCGCGTATTTCGCGGCGTTGTCGAGCAGGTTCATCAGCACGCGCTCGATCAGCAGCGCGTCGACGTCGATCAACGGCAGGTCGGCCGGCAAATCGGCGCTGACGTCGCGGCCCGCCAGCACGCCGGCCGAATGCGCGAGCGCGCTGCCGACGATCTCGTCGAGCATGTGCCACTCGCGATTCAGCCGCACGCCCTCGCTCTGCATGCGCGCGAGGTCGAGCAGATTCACGACCAGCCCGTGCAGCGCCTCGGCCTGGTTGCGGATACCGTGCGCGAGCGCGGCCGGCTGCCCGGCCGCCAGCCGCTCGGGCCGCTCCAGCGTCTCGGCGAGCCCGCGGATGGCGGTCAGCGGCGTCTTCAGATCGTGCGACACGGCAGCCAGCAGCGCATTGCGCAGCCGCTCGCCCTCGATCCGGACCAGCGTGTGCTGTGCGACGCCGACGTAGTGCACGCGTTCGAGCGCCATCGCGATCGACGCGCACAGCGCATCGATCAGCCGACGATCGTCGGGATCGGTCGGCACCGGCTGCGCATCGCCGAGCAGCACGAGCACGCCGCGCACGCGCATCGGCGCCCGCAGCGGCAGGTATTGCGCGGCCGCGCGCTCGAACGGCGCGATCCCGCACCCGGTGCCGCGCGCATTCTCATACGCCCAGCACGCGACCGGCGGGTCGACGAATCCCGCGTGCCGATCCGGGGTCAGCCGGTCGTCCGCGTCGGGCAGCACGAGCGCGACGCGCACCCCGAGCAGCGGCGCGATCGTGCCGGTGCAGATCGCCACGATCCGTTCGGTCTCGATCGCGGCCGACAGCTCGTGCGCGACCCGCGCGAGCGCCGCCGAGCGCCGTTCGTTCGCGCGCGCGGCACGCGCCTGCGCGCGCAGGCGCGCCGCGAGCTGTCCGATCGCGAGCGCGACGGCGAGCATCAGCGCGAACGTGAACACGTATTGCGTGTCGGATACCGCGAACGACAGCCGCGGCGCGACGAAGAAGAAGTCGAAGCAGCCGACGCACACGAACGCGGCCCACGCGCCGGCCAGCCGGCCGAGCCGCAACGCGATCAGCACGACGGTCATCAGGAACAGCATCACGACGTTCGACAGATCGAACACGCGCAGCAGCGCGCTGGCCGCGAGCGTCGCCAGCGCGCAGACGAGCGTGGCCAGCAGCAGCGGCACCGCATGTCGCGACACCCATGCGTGCGGCCGCGCATTGCGCACGGCCAGCGCCGGCCGCGCGTCGGGCCCCGTGCCCGCGATGCGGTCGGCCAGCGCCGCGCACGCGCGCGGCACGCGGCGCCAGCGGTCGCGGCACGCACCGGTGCCGCCATGGCGGGCGGCGGTGTCCCGCTGCCCCGTTGTCCGTCGATTCGCTTCGTTCAGGTTCACATCCATGATCGCTTCCGGCAATTGAAACGCCGAACGGCCCCGTGCACGCCGCATGGGCATGAACGGGGCCGCGACGGCGCGTTCGGTCAGATGAACGGCGTCAGCAGCATGTCGATCAGCTTGATGCCGATGAACGGCGCGACGATCCCGCCCACGCCGTAGATCAGCAGGTTGCGCGACAGCAGCCGCCCGGCCGGCTCGGCACGATACTTCACGCCCTTCAGCGCGAGCGGAATCAGCGCGACGATGATCAGCGCATTGAAGATCACCGCCGACAGGATCGCCGACGCCGGGCTGTGCAGCCCCATCACGTTCAGCGCGCCGAGCGCCGGATACGTGGCGACGAACGCGGCCGGGATGATCGCGAAATACTTCGCGAGATCGTTGGCGACGCTGAACGTCGTCAACGCGCCGCGCGTCATGATCATCTGCTTGCCGACCTCGACCACCTGCATCAGCTTCGTCGGGTTGCTGTCGAGGTCGACCATGTTGGCCGCCTCCTTCGCCACCTGCGTGCCGCTGTGCATCGCCACCGCCACGTCCGCCTGTGCCAGCGCGGGCGCGTCGTTGGTGCCGTCGCCCGTCATCGCGACGAGGTGGCCCTTCGCCTGGTGCTCGCGGATCAGCCGCAGCTTGTCTTCGGGCGTCGCTTCCGCGAGGTAGTCGTCGACGCCCGCTTCCGCCGCGATCGCGGCCGCGGTCAGCCGGTTGTCGCCGGTGATCATCACCGTCTTCACGCCGACCTTGCGCAGCTCGGCGAACCGCGCGCCGATCCCGTGCTTGACGATATCCTTCAGCTCGATCGCGCCGAGCACCCTGAAACCGTCGGCAACGACGAGCGGCGTGCCGCCGCGCCGCGCGATGTCGTCGACGGCCGCCGTGACCGCCTGCGGAAACGCGCCGCCGAGCGCATCGACGTGCGCGCGGATCGCGGACGCCGCGCCCTTGCGCACTTGCCGGTCGCCGATATCGAGGCCGCTCATCCGCGTGCGCGCGCTGAACGGCACCGCGACGGCGCCGTCGATCGCGGCGACCGCCAGCGTGAAGCGCTGCTTCGCGAGCGCGACGATCGAGCGCCCCTCGGGCGTCTCGTCGGCGAGCGACGCCAGTTGCGCGGCCTCGGCCAGCGTGCGCTCGTCCACCCCCGGCGCGGGCCGGAACTGCACGGCCTCGCGGTTGCCGAGCGTGATCGTGCCGGTCTTGTCGAGCAGCAGCACGTCGACGTCGCCGGCCGCCTCGATCGCACGGCCCGACGTCGCGAGCACGTTGGCGCGCATCATGCGGCTCATCCCCGCGATGCCGATCGCCGACAACAGCGCGCCGATCGTCGTCGGAATCAGGCAGACCAGCAATGCGATCAGCACGGTCAGGCTCACGGCCGCGCCCGACGCGTTCAGCAGCACGCTGAACCGCGAGAACGGCAGCAGCGTCGCGCAGACGAGCAGGAAGATGATCGTCAGCGCCACCAGCAGGATCGTGAGCGCGACCTCGTTCGGCGTCTTGCCGCGCTTCGCGCCTTCGACCATCGCGATCATCCGGTCGAGAAACGCTTCGCCCGGTTGCGCGGTGATCTTCACGACGAGCCAGTCGGACAGCACGCGCGTGCCGCCCGTCACCGACGAGAAGTCGCCGCCCGACTCGCGGATCACCGGCGCGGATTCGCCGGTGATCGCCGATTCGTCGACCGACGCGACGCCGTCGATCACTTCGCCGTCGGCGGGAATCGTGTCGCCGGCCTCGACGAGCACGATGCTGCCGGCGGCGAGCTCGTCGCTCGGCACGCGGTGGCTCGTGCTGCCATACTGCTTCGGCTCGTCGAGCACCTTTGCGTACACGCGCTTGCGCGCGGCGCGCAGCGCATCGGCCTGCGCCTTGCCGCGCCCTTCGGCCAGCGCCTCGGCCGCGTTCGCGAACAGCACGGTTAACCACAGCCAGCACGCGACCGCGAAGATGAAGCGGGCCGGCGCGTCGCCCGTGCCGGTCAGCGCCTGCAGCCACAGCACGGTCGTGACGATGCTGCCGAGATAGACGACGAACATCACGGGGTTCTTCAGTTGCACCCGCGGCGCGAGCTTGCGCAACGCCTCGCGCAGCACGGCCGTCCGGCGCATCGGCGGCACGGCGCCGGCCGGCATGACCGCCGGGTTGATCGGGGTTTCGATATGGGACATGAGTGACTCCGTAGTTCCTGCCGTTACCGCGCGCCGGCCGCCTGGCCGAACGCACGGTCGAGCGCGAGATTCAGGTCGAGCACGCGCACGCGCGGTTCGCCGAGCACGCCGAGCTGGCGCGGCGCGGCAATGCGGTCGACCAGCGCCGTGACCCGCGCGGCATCGACGCCGCGCGCATGCGCGACCCGCGCCGCCTGCAGCCGCGCGTTCGCGACCGAGATCTCGGGATCGAGCCCGGACGCGGACGCGGTCACGGCGTCCGCCGGCACCGGCGCGCCGTCGGCGAGCCCGTTCTCCTGCCGGTACGCGCGCACGCGTCGCGCGATATCGGCGAGCAGCTTCCTGCTGGTCGCGCCCTGGTTGCTGGCGCCGCTGCCGGCCGCGTTGTACGGCTGGTCGACCGTCTTCGAGGGATCGGCCGGATCGGTGCCGGTCGTCGCGCTCGGCCGCGAATGGAAGTAGCCGGCGCGCGTGAAGTGCTGGCCGATCACCGCCGAGCCGATCGTCGCGCCGTTGCGCTGGACGAGGCTGCCGCGCGCCTGCACCGGAAACAGCACGTTCGCGACGCCCGTGGTGAGCAGCGGATACGCAAGGCCGGTGACGAGCATGAACAGGACCGACGATACGATGACGGGCCGCACGAGGCCGCGCGTCAGCGCGCCGAACGACGAAGCGGAAGCCGGCGCGGCGACGGCCGCGGCCTGGCGATTGCCTTGAATCATGATGTTTCCCTCAGAACAGTTGGCCGCCCGACATCAGCAGGTGTTCGACGACCGGACCGAGCGCGAGCGCCGGCAGGAACGTGAGACCGCCGACTATCAGGATCACGAAGATCAGCAGGCCGGCGAACAGGCCCGTCGACGTCGACAGCGTGCCAGCGCTTTCCGGCACGCTCTTCTTCGCGGCGAGGCTGCCCGCGACCGCGAGCATCGGCAGCAGCGTCAGGTAGCGGCCGATCAGCATCGCGAAGCCGATCGTCGTGTTGAAGAACGGCGTGTTCGCGTTCAGGCCCGCGAACGCGGAGCCGTTGTTGGCGGTGCCCGACGTGTACGCGTACAGCACTTCGCTGAAGCCGTGCGGACCGAGGTTCGCGAGGCTGTCCAGCGTCGCATGCTGCATCGACGCCAGCGCGGTGAAGCCGAGGATGCTGAACGGGTGCGCGAGCACCGCGAGCATCACGAGCTTCATCTCGCGCGCCTCGATCTTCTTGCCGAGAAACTCCGGCGTGCGGCCGATCATCATTCCGACGAGGAAAACCGTGAGGATTGCGAACGTGAAGAGGTTGATCAGCCCGACGCCGTCGCCGCCGAACACGTTGTTCAGCATCATCTGCGCGATCGGCACGAGCCCGCCGAGCGGCGTCAGCGAATCGTGCATCGCGTCGACCGAGCCGGTGGTCGCGGCCGTCGTGACCGTGGCGAACAGGCTCGTCTGCGCGATGCCGAAGCGCAGTTCCTTGCCTTCCATGTTGCCGCCCGGCTGCGTGGCGCTCATCTGCTGGTCGACGCCGAGCCCGGTCAGCAGCGGGTTGCCGTGCTGCTCGGCCGGATAGATCACCGCCAGGAAGCCGACGAACATCACGACGAACGCGGCGAGGATCACCCAGCCCTGGCGGCGCCGGCCGATCATCGTGCCGAGCGTATAGGTCAGCGCGGACGGAATCAGCAGCATCGACAGCATGTGCAGCGTGTTGGTGAGCGGCGTCGGATTCTCGAACGGATGCGCGGCGTTCATGCTGAAGAAGCCGCCACCGTTCGTGCCGATGTGCTTGATCGACTCGAGGCTCGCGACGGGGCCCGTCACGATCTGCTGGCGCGCGCCCTCGAGCGTGGTCGCCCATGCGTCGGCGGCGAGCGTCTGCGGCATGCCCTGCCACACGTACACGAGCGCCATCGCGAAGCTGAGCGGCAGCAGCACGCGATAGGTCACGCGCGTGAAGTCAACCCAGTAGTTGCCGATGTCGGCCGCGCTCCTGCGACTCAGCCCGCGGATGAAACCGCCCGCGGCCGCGACGCCGGTGGCCGCGCTGGCGACCATCAGGAACGTGATGACGGCCATCTGCGAGAAGTTCGACAGGCTGCTCTCGCCCGCATACGCCTGCCAGTTCGTGTTCGTGATGAACGACGCGGCCGTGTTGAACGCGAGATCGGGGGTTTGCGCGGCGCGCCGCAGCGCATCGAACGGCAGCGCGTCCTGGATGCGCAGCAGCAGATAGCCGAGCAGTATCATCCCGGCATTGCCGAGCAGCAGCACCATCCCGTAGCGTTGCCACGACATCGCTTCGTCGGGATTCACGCCGAGCAGCGCGTAGGTGCGACGTTCGACCCACGTGTGGCGCGGGCTCGTGAACGCGTGCGCGAGCCATGTCCCGACGACGGGCACCAGCGCCAGCATGATCGCGAGAACGATCGCGAATTGAATGAGATTGTTGAACATGTCGACGCTCGCTCAGATCCGGACGAGACCGTTGATGAAACCGGCCGTCAATGCGAAAAACGCGAGCGTGAACAGGACGAAAAGCAGATCACTCATGACATTCACCGATATTGTCGAATTCCTGTTGAATCGCGCCGCTCAATACCGCTCGGGCTTGATCAACGCATGAAACAGATAGATAAAGAGCGCGATCGATAACGCGCCGGTGATCCACACCATGGTTTTCCCCTTTGTCTTGTGCGCGAAGCGTTCGCGCGATCGTCGGCGCACCGGGCCGCGTCGTGTCGTGTCGTTTCGTGTCGTGTCGGCGCAGACCCGGAAGGCCCCCGTGCTCATCCGGCGAACGGGATGCGACAGTGTAGAAATCCGCATATCAAAGCGGTGTTCAATTTCTTTACCGGGAATAAAAAAGCCGTAAAGACGGGCGCCGTCGTGCGGGTTTTGATGTGTTCTTTTCAGAAGCGGCGCGAGTCTATACACCGTATCGCCGTCACGATTCCTAGAATGGGCGCCATGTCCAAGACGAGCGCTCCGCGGTGCGGGGCGTGATGCGAGCGGGAGATGAATGCATGAAACCGACCAGAACCGAATCCGCTGCGTCACGCGCCCCGTCATCCGTTCGTTCGCGGCGCAGGTGCCACACGGACGAACGCGTGCTGCTGTCGATCCGCGTCGAATCGGACGATCTCGCCGTCGTGCGACGTCTGCTGCACGAGGCCGTCGGCACCGCGCTCAACTTCTATACCGCCGCGATCGACACGCGCACCGGGTGCGCGTGCATCGAGCTCGAGGTCGCGCGGTCGCAGGCATCGCCGGCCATCCTGTCGATCCTTCGGATCCTGCCGGCCGCCGAGTTCGGCACGATCCGCCTGCTGCAGCACTAGCCGGCGGCCGCCGCGGCCACGCGTGACACGCGTCACGCGCCATCCCTTTCATCGATTCGCACACGCACGTCCGGCGCGAACCGGTGCGGTTCCACACGAACCGCCCTCGTTCGCCGTCGGCGCGCGCGGCGAATCGTCGTTCCCGTCGTGACGGGCCTTTCCTGGAAGCACACCTGATGAAAAAGACAGTCGCCGGTACCCTTTCCCTCGCCCTCTTCAGCGTCGCCGCGCATGCGCAAAGCAGCGTCACGCTCTACGGCCTGCTCGATGCGGGTATCGCCTATACCAACAACCAGTCCGGCAAAAGCGTATGGCAGCAAGGCAGCGGCCTGCTGTCGAACACCGTATTCGGCCTGAGCGGCAACGAAGATCTCGGTGGCGGCCTGCATGCGCTGTACCGCCTCGAAAGCGGCTTCAACCTGAACAACGGCACGCAGTCGTATCGAAACACGATGTTCGGCCGGCGCGCCTATGTCGGCCTGCAGAGCGACCGATACGGCGCACTGACGCTCGGCCGGCAGTATGACGCGGTCGTCGATTTTCTCGGCCCGCTCGCGATGGCGAACAACGGCGACGGCAACAACCTCGCCGCGCATCCGTTCGACAACGACAACATCGACGATTCGTT
The DNA here is from genome assembly GCF_905339595.1 of Burkholderia sp. BCC1977. Classification (NCBI taxonomy): domain Bacteria; kingdom Pseudomonadati; phylum Pseudomonadota; class Betaproteobacteria; order Burkholderiales; family Burkholderiaceae; genus Burkholderia; species Burkholderia sp. BCC1977. The sequence continues at coordinate 66,188 of NZ_CAJPGQ010000002.1, read as the reverse complement.
CTATATCGACAACGCGGTCAAGTACACGAGCCCGACGCTCGCCGGCTGGCAATTCGGCGGCCTGTACGGGTTCAGCAACGCGGCCGGCGGCTTCGCGAACAACCGTGCGTACAGCGCGGGCGTGTCATATGCGAACGGGCCGGTCAACCTCGGCGCCGCTTACCTGCAGCTCGATCGCGGCGGGCTGACGGCAGGCGGCGCACTGTCGTCGAACGACGCGCCGAATTTTCCGGCGCTACGTCAGCGCGTGATGGGGGCCGGCGGCAGCTATGCGTTCGATCGTCTGACGGTCGGCGCGCTCTGGACACATGCGAGGTTCGATGAAACGGCCGCGGCGTCGCTGCCCGGCGCGCTGAACGCGCTGCGTTTCGACAACTACGAGATCAACGCGCGCTATGCGCTGACACCGGCGATCTCGCTGGCCGGCGCCTATACGTTCACCGACGGGCGGTACGACGATGCGACCGGCAGCCACCGCCCCAAGTGGCACCAGGTGACGGCGATGGCCGACTACGCGCTGAGCAAGCGCACCGACGTGTATGCGGAAACCGTGTATCAGCACCAGTTCGGCGTGCCGGCCGGTGCACCGCTCGGGTTCGCGAACGTCACGGGGCTCGCCGCTTCGTCGACGCATACGCAGGTGGTCGCGACGGTCGGCATCCGGCATCGGTTCTGACGCGACGGGGCAGGCCGCGGGCCGGCCGCTCTGTGCAATCCCGCATGGACGCGCGCCGGCTGAACAGGGATCATTCAGGGAATCCGGGCCCGCACACCCGCGAAACCGGTACACTCGGCGCCGGGCGCGCGCCGGACCGGCATTCGGCGGCGGGCCGATGCCGACTCTGAAACCGTGATCCCATGACCACACCGATCTATCAGGAAATCAAGGACTTCATCCTCGCGCGCATTCATGCGGGCGAGTGGGCGGAAGGCGACCAGGTGCCGTCGGAGAACGAGCTCGCGCGCGAATTCAACGTCGCGCGGATGACGGTCAACCGCGCGCTGCGCGAGCTGACGGCCGAACAGGTACTCACGCGTACGCGCGGCTCCGGCACGTATGTCGCGTCGCCGAAATACGAATCGACGCTGGTCGCGATCCGCAGCATCTCGGATGAAGTCGCCGCGCGCGGCCATGCGTATCGTGCACAGGTGCTGGAGGTCGGCGCGGCCGTCGCCGACGCGCAGCTCGCCGACGAGCTGCGGCTCGATACCGGCAGCCCGATCTTCCATTCGCGCGTGCTGCACTTCGAGAACGACACGCCCGTGCAGCTCGAGGAACGCTGGGTCAATCCGACCTGCGCGCCGGAATACGCATTGCAGGACTTCACGACCACGACGCCGAACCAGTACCTGACGCGCGTCGCGCCGCTGCAGCGGGTCGAATACCGGATCGAGGCCGCGATGCCCGACGTGCCGACGCGCCGCCACCTGACGATGGACGAACGCGAGCCCTGCCTGCTGCTGCATCGGCGCACGTGGTCGCAAGGGCTGGTCGCGGCGGTCGCCAACCTGTGGCACCCGGGCAGCCGCTACCGGTTCACCGGGCATTTCTGACGCGCGGCGCGTCAGCGCGCCGGCCGTCGAGCGCCGGTCGCCTGACCGGCCATCGCGGCCCGTCAGGCGCTCAGAGCCGCCCGAGCACGACCGCGAGCAGCGTGCGCCCGAAGCGGGCGACCGCCACGCCGCACGCAACGAGCGTGCGCTTCATGGCTTCCTCGACGATCCGGCCGCCGGTGCACGGCGCTTCGGCGTCTGCGCGCCGCCGGCCGGCCATTGCGTCTCGTCGAGCAGCCGGTCGAACAGGCGCGCGCGCTCGTCCGCCGACAGCGGACACAGCCCGAACATCGCCGACAGCGCGATACCCCACGCCGCCTTCCAGCGCAGCAGCGCCAGATCGGGATCGTCGGATTCGGCGGCGATGCGCTGCACGTTCTTCGCATCGGTGTCCCGGACCTTCCGCAACGGCTCGGGATCCTCGACGAGCGCCGCCATGATCGCGAGCGCCGCCGACGGCTGCTGGTCGATCACCTCGCGCATCGTCGCGATCTGCGCGGACAGCGTCGGCTGCGCTTCGCCCGGATCGCGCGCGGCCAGATAGTCGCGCTGGAATCGTTCGTAGTAGTCCTGCTGATGTTCCATCAGCGCGTTCAGCACGTCGCCTTTCGTGCGGAACTGATGCATCAGCCCGCCCTTGCTGATGCCGCTTTCGCGCGAGATCGCATCGAACGTGAGCTTGCCCGGGCCGTCGCGCTCGAGAATCGCGAGCGCTGCCTGGATCGCGGCAGTGCGCGTTCGCTCGGAACGCGTCGGGTTGTCCATGACCTTTTCCCGGTATGAAGTGACGCGATGCGGCGGCGCCGAACCGGCGCGACCGCATGCAGAAAGTGCGCGGAGTCTATCACAAACAAACCGCCTGGTCGGTTTACATCCAAAAACGGCGGTGCTACGATCGGCTCCCGCGTCGCCCGTGACGGCAACGCAATGGCTGCACGGACCGACCACCGGCAAGCGAGCCCCGCCCGTGGCGGGGCTGTCCGGCCGACGACCGGCGCCGGAAGGCCGTGTCGCGCCCCGAATTCATGGGGCAACCTCGCCCAAAAAAACAAACCGCCTAGTCGGTTTTTTTGATAGAAGCCCGCTGCACCACCCTTCGCGCCGATCGACGGCGCGAACCCGACCCCGGAGTCATGCATGAACCGATCGACCGCCTCCCGCCACCTGACCCGCGCCGCGCTTTGCGTCGCACTCGCCGGATGTGCCGGCGTCCAGCCCGCCCGCTATACGGGCATCGAATCGTCCCCTTACCTGCGCAGCGATCCGCAGGACAAGTCCGGCCGCGTCCCGTATCGCTACGCGCTGCCGGCGGACTGGCATCGCTACCGGAAGCTGATCCTCGATCCGGTCGCCGTGTATCGCGGCACGGACAATCAGTTCGGAAGCCTGAGCGATCAGGACAGGACGACGCTCGCCGCGTACATGGGCGATACGTTCGCGAAGAAGCTCGGCAAGCGCTTCGAGCTGACGAACGCGCCGGCCCCCGACACGTTGCGCGTGAAGCTGACGCTGACGGGCGCGGTGACGACGACGGCCTTCGCCGGCGCGTTCGCGCATTTCGACCTCGCGGGCAACCTCTACAACGGCGTGCAGGCGATACGCGGCCGCGAAGGCGCATTCACGGGCTCCGTCATCTACGCGGTGGAAATCCGCGACGCCGCGACGAACCGGCTGATCAACGCGTACGTGACGAAGCAGTATCCGAACGCGATGAACATCGGCGCGAGTTTCGGCGCGCTGAGCGCGGCGAAAACCGGCATCGACAAGGGTGCCGATGCACTCGTCGCGCAGTTCGAGTAACGCGCGAGCCTGTGTGGCACGCGCCTGCGCCCACTGGCCGCGCGTGGCAATCTGGCTCGTCCCGCTCGCGGCCGCGGCGTGCTTCGTCGCGTGGGGCGTCACCCTGCTCGACACCCGCGGCCCGACGATCACGATCGCCTTCTCGACCGCCGACGGGCTCGACGCCGGCCGGTCGACGCTGCGGCTGCGCAACGTCGAAGTCGGCCGCGTCACGCGCATTCTTGCATTGCGCGGGCAGGCCGGCGTGCGCGTCGACGTACGGCTGAACGCCGACGCGCATGCGCTTGCGAGCGCCGGCACTCGCTTCTGGATCGTGCGGCCCCGCATCGGTTCCGACGCAATCTCCGGGCTGGATACCGTCCTGTCCGGCGCGTATATCGCGGCCGCACTCGGCGACGGTGCCGGCGCACCGCGCACGACGTTCGCGGGACTCGATGCGCCACCGGTCGACGACGACGGCCGCGGCCGCCGCTACATGCTGCGCGCGGCATCGCTCGGCACGGTCGGGATCGGCTCGCCGGTCTATCACCGGCGCGCACGGGTCGGCCAGGTGACCGGCTATGCGCTCGACCCGGACGGGCACGGTGTGTCGATCGCGGTGTTCGTCGCCGCGCCGTTCGATCGCTACGTCGACGCCGACGCACGCTGGTGGCAGGCCGGCGGCGTCGGCCTGCGGCTCGACGCGGGCGGCATGAAGCTCGGCACGCCGTCGCTCGCCGCGCTGCTCGCCGGCGGGCTCGCGTTCGCGGCGCCGCCCGGGCGCACGGCGATCGTCGCCGCACCGGACGGCGCGCACTTTCGCGTGGCCGACGATGAAATCGACGCCATGCGCACGCCGAACGCACCGGCCGCGCCGGTCGTGATGCGTTTCGACCGCTCGCTGCGCGGCCTCGACGTCGGCGCGCCGGTGGACTTTCGCGGCATCGAGCTCGGTCGCGTGACCGCCGTCGGCACCGAATACGACCCGCAACGCGGCAACGTCACGATGCGCGTGACGATGGCTCTCTATCCCGATCGCCTCGGGCAGCGCTATCGCGACGTGCTCGGCAATGGCGACTCCGAAGCCGGCAAGACGCTGCTGCGCACGCTCGTCGCGCGCGGCCTGCGCGGCCAGCTGCGTGTCGGCAACGTGATCGCGAACCGCTCGTACGTCGCGCTCGACCTGTTCCCGAACGCACCGCCCGCATCGGTCGACACGAATCGGTTGCCGATCGCGCTGCCGACCGTGCCCGGTACGCTCGACGTGCTGCGGGTGCAGATTGCCGAGATCGCCGGCGCACTTTCCCGATTGCCGCTCGATCGCACGGGCATGCGCGTGAACGCCGCGCTCGCACGCACCGCCGCGCTGTTCGCACAGCTCGATACCGAACTCGCGCCGCATGCGCGCGATGCGCTGGTTGCCGCGCGACGGGCGTTCGCGGCCGCGCAGGCGACGCTCGGGCAGGAAGGTGCGTCCGCATCGAACGTGCACGGCGCGTTGACGCAATTCACGCGCACGTCGAGCGCGCTGCGCGCGCTGGCCGGCGATCTGGAACACCATCCGGAATGGCTGCTGCCCGGCAACGCGGGCGACGCGCAACCGGCCGACGCGTCGCGCGCCGCGAGCGAACACCACTGAACGCATCGCGCGGTGCGCGGGGATTTTTACAACGCATGCACGGACGGGATGCCAAATCTTCCGCGCAGCAGTATGCTGGTGTCGTACGGCCCCGCACGATGCCTCGGGCAATCCCCTAGTCCGCACGTCGTCGCGCCGCCGTCGCGACCGCAATCATGCGTTGCAAGGAGGGCTTCGTGATGGCTACCACGCATCAGCACTTCCACCTCGAACTACGGCACGCCACCGCGCCGACGTATTTCATCAGCTACCTGTTTCCCGCCTTGTTGTTCGTCTACGAACTGCTGCGCGTCGGCCAGTGGATCCGCGATCACGGGATGCAATTCGCCGCGTTCAAGCAGATGGGTTACGAGTATCTGCTGATGCTGCTGTTCGTCGGGCTGCAGATCGTCGTCGAGGCGATCTTCCTGCTCGGTGCCGCGATGCGCCGCGACAATCGCGACTTCGAACACCGGCTGCCGAACGTGGTCCTCGGCATCGGCTGCTCGATTGCGATTCTCGCGATCGACCTCGCGATCCAGCTGTCGTTCTGAGCGCCGGCGGGTTCGGCCCGCCGGTCGCATCGCGCGCCGCCGCCCGGACGTTCAGGCGCGCGCGTCGCGCAGGAACGTCGCCACGGCCGAGAGTACGTCGTCGGTCCGCTCGCGATGCGGCATGTGTCCGCATCCGTCGAGCAGCAGGAACGACGACGGCCCCGCGACGCGCGCGGCGATCCGCTTCGGATGCACGTCCGACCCGTATTCGTCCTGCTCGCCGTGAATCGCGAGCGTCGCGCAGCGCACGCGCGGCAGTTCGTCGTCGAGACTCCAGTCGCGAAACGCCGGCGACAGCCACGTGCCGACCCACGCACGCAGCACCCATTCGGCCTTGTCGCCGTGATAGCGCACGAGCCGGTCGAGCTGGCCGGGCGCGTCGAACTGCCGCCCCGCGGCGCGAATGCCGTCGAGCGTGCGATCCTCGGCGAACGCCTGCGCGGAGACCGTCACCAGCGCGCGGCACCGTGCGGGATACGCGGCCGCGCATCCGACCGCCATGCCGCCGCCGACGCTGTGCCCGAACGCCACGAACGCATCGATGCCGAACCGCTCGAGCAGCGCATGGAAGCCATGATCGGCCTCGTCGCGCACGAACGTCGTGCCGAGTTGCCCCGGATGGCGATCGGACCGGCCGAAGCCCAGCCGGTCGTATGCGATCACGTCGCGTTGCGTGGCGCGCGCGAGTTGCGCGGGGAAGTCGCGCCATAGTTCGACGCAGCCGAGCGAATCGTGCAGCAGCACGATCGGCGCGGCCTGCATGGGTGCGGCCTGCATGGCACTCCCCCGCCAGCGTTTCACGAACAGACGCCCTTGCGGCGTCTCGATGCGGGCCTCGTCGGCCAGGATGTCGATCATGTTTCCGTCGCGAGCGTGAAAGCGGCCGCCCGTCTGCGACCGCATCCAATGCCGATCATGTTGGCCCGGCAAGGCACGCGGCGTCAAGCCGGTGAGGAGCAGCCATCACTCGGTTCGCGGCGGCAGGCCGTCCGGCTGCGCGTCGCGGCACTGGCGCCTGCGTCGCCCGGATGCCCTCCGGATCGTCAATCCCGGCGCCGTCGCACACGATTCCGCCGCCTTGTCATTCGCTTGCCGGATAGAACTGCATCATCCATCGCCTGAAAGCCGCGACAGACGCCTCCCCGGACATCAGCCTCGGGTGCGCCACATAGCGCCGGTGCGCCCAGACGGGAAAATCGTCGCGGACAACCGTGACGAACCAGCGATGCGCGAGCGATATCAGCACGGTGTAGAGCACCATGCGCAACGGCCTCGGCAACCTGTCCAGCCGCCCGACGCGCATGACATCCGCCCATCGGAACGTCCATGCGAGCGGCGCGGTCGGCGTCGCGAACGCGAGTGTCTTCGTCCGGATACCCAGGCTCGGCACGTTGCTCTCGCCGAGCACGTGGCCGAGGCCGTGCGTCGTCAACCGCATCTCGATCCTGACGCCGTGCCAGCATCCGGACAGGTTGAACGCCATCCGGTAGCGCTCCGTTTCATACGACATCGATACATCGGTGAACCCGTGCAGCCACGCGAAATGCGATGCATCGGCGCTGTTTTCCCCGATGTCGTGCGCATAGCCGGCCAACTCGTAGCAACTCGATTTCGGCGGAGAAAAGCCGGACAGATCCGTTTCGGGCATCTCCCACGCGGGCGCCCGGCCCGCATGATCCCGCCAGACCAGCACCATGGCGCTGCGCTCCTGCACGCGCCATGTCTCGAGCGTCGGACGGGGCGATGCCTGCCCCGTTCCCGTCCCGACGCACACACCTTCGGGCGCGAGCGACAGCCTGTGGAACGGGCCGACGAGCCGCTCGCCGTCGACCTTGCCGCCGTGGGCGAAACGGGCGCCCGGATGCGGGCGATACGGCGTGACCGCATGCGCGACCCCGGCGTGTGTCCGGTAGACGACCAGATCGCCGCCCATGAACCGCACGACGCGCACATCGCCGGGCTTCAGCTCCCGGCTGAAGCCCACCGCGAACCAGCCGTCCGGGTAAGGCAACGGCTGCCGCCCTTCGGCGACCGCGCGCAGACCGTCGGCCGGCCCGTGCTCGCGGTGCCGGAAATCGGTGACGAAGCCGTCCGCTCCGCGGTCCGCCAGCATGCGATATCCCCTCGCTGCGTGTGATCTGTCCGTCCGGCCGGCCGCTCACACGCCCGGGCGCGGCCGCACGATATAAGGCTCCTGCTGCGCGTTGAACCGCCGTCCCGCGTCGCGAGCGGCCGCGGCGCGATCGCGCGGATCGAACGGCGTGCGCGCCTTGTCCCGAAGCGGGTCGTAGCACCACCACCACTGGATCGACGCGATCGGGACCGGCTCGATGCTGTCGTCCGACGGCGCATTCGACAAACCGCCGCCGGAAAAGCAGGGCGACGCATCCCGCGGGCTCAGGCAGCGGTAGCGCTCGTCGATCTGATGCCACTGCAAGATGCCCGTCACGTAATCAATCAGCGTATCGATGTAGCGCTCGACTTCCGGCGGCGAGGTTTCGAGCAGTTGTTCGCGCAACCTCGCGAACAGCGCCATGATCCGGTCGTGCATCCGTGCGAGCCAGTGCAATGCGTCGGGTACGTCCAGACCGAATTCGCGGCGTATCGCGTCGACGAGATTGTGGCCACGGACGTCGATGCTGCTGCGCAGCGTCTCCTTCGCATAGGAATAGAGCTCGTTGGCCCAGATCACGAGCGTCGCCGCCATCTCCGTCATCGCGACGATCCGCCGGTCGAGATATTGATTCTGGCTCAGCGGCACGCCGGCCACGACGTGCCGCAACACGGGAAAGATGTATCCGCCGCCACCGCCCAGGCGCATCACCGCGGCATCGCTCAGCGAAGGCGAAATGTAGGTTGCCTTCACGATTTCGGTCGTGAAATAGTAGCGCTGCGCTTCCACGACGCGGCCGACCTGCTCCGGCGGCGCACACGCATCCAGGCGCCGGCGCAGTTCCTGCATCGACAGCGCATAACGTTCGTCGTCGTCGACGGGGAACTCGGGCGACTCGAGCGCGCGCAGACAACGCAATGTGTGCGCGATCATCTGGTCCGGATGCCTGGTGACCGGACTTTCATCGCACCACTCGTCGTCCCACGCGAACGCCCAGGCCATCCAGTCGGATGCGATCTGGATGAGCTCGTCGGTCCCGGTCGGATACGCGAGCGCCGCGAGCAGCCCCCAGCCGTCGCGAATCATCCGGGCCCGCTGATCATCGTCCCAGTAGAGTTCCCAGCCGTCGAGCCACGTCGCGGTCGCCTTGTCGAACTGCGCGACGTTCGGATGCGTCCGGTACTTGAACGGACAGTAAAGCGGCGGCAGATTCACGAGCGCATTCATGCCTTCGACTCCTCGATCGGCTTGCGTGCGATCACGCATTGTATGGACACCCTGTTCCCGACGCAGCTTCCCGCCGCTAGCGCCCGCGGCTTCGCGCCGGGTCGTACGCCCACCACCACCTCACCGATGGTACGTCGATCATGTCGGTGCAATCCGCGAAACTCGCCTCCGAACGCCCGTAGTCGAGCTGGCCGCCCTCGAACGCGTGCTCGTCGGCGTTGCCGCTCATCGACTTATAGCGCCGCGTATGCTGCGACCAGGTCGTCGCACCGACGTAGTAGCGAATCAATGACTCGATATACGCCTTCACCCCGTCGGACGCGTCCCGCTCGACTTCGGCGCGCAAGCGCACGAACAACCCGAGCACCGCGAGGCGCATCCGCAGATATTCCTCGATCGCGTCCTCGAAAGCGTAGCCGCGCTCGCGCATCAGCACGCGGATCAGGTTGTGCTCCTTGTAGTTCGAGCCGCGCGTCATCTCCTTCAGGTAAGCGTGCGGCTCGGTCTCCCACGCCATCAGGTGATCGAGCATCTCGAACAGCGCGCGCACACGCCGTGCCTCGTATTCGCGCTGCGACAACTCGACGTCCGCGATCACATGCCCGAGCGTCGGAAACGACCACGCACCGCCGCCCGTCGCGCGAATCGACAGGTAATCGTTCAGCGTCGGCACCGGCCGGATCGCCTTCCACATCTCCGCCATCATGTAGACGCGCATCGATTCGACGAACCGCGCCGTCTGTTCGGGTTTCGCATGCCGTTCGAGACGGATCCGGAGATCGCGCGCCGCAAGCGCATAACGATCGTCGGACATCGCATACTCCGGCGACTCGAACTGCCGCCAGATTTCCGCCGACGCCTGGATGAACCGCACCGGATCGCGGGAGATCGGTCCTTCGTCACAATACTCGTCGTCGTACGCGAATGCCCACATGCAGAAGTCGACGCCGACCTGCAGCAATGCGTCGCTGCCGACCGGATACATCATCGACCCGAGCCATCCGCAATGGATGTTGGCGAGGCGTTCGCGCTGGGTTTCGTCCGGGTAGAGTTCGAACCGGTCCGCATAGTCGCGGGTGGCGCGCTCGAAGCGGTTTCCATCGAGACGGTCGCGGTCAAAGCTCGGATGGATCGCGAACGGAAAAGGCTGCGGAAGCGGCGGCAACATGATCGTCATGGCGGTTCCTGTTCGAATCGTTCGGATAGAACTGCGCGGTCCAGCGGCGATACACCGCCATGTTGGCTTCGCCGCTCACCAGCTTCGGGCGCGCCAGAAAACACCGGTTGCTCCACACCGCGAAATCGTCGCGCACGGTTTTCACGAACCAGCGATGCACGTACAGCAGCAGCAGCGCGTAGACGGCCCGGCGCAGCACGCGCGGCAGCCGCGCGACGCGTTCGACGCGAATCGTGTCGATCATCCGGAAGGTCCACGCGAGCGGTTCGACCTGCGTGCCGAGCGCCTGCGTACGCGCGACGAGGCCGAGCCGCTCGAACGACGCCTCGCCGACCGCATAGCCGATCCCGTGGCACACCATCCGCATGTTCACCGACTGCCCGAACACTTTCGCGCGCATCGTGTAGATCATCCGCGGGCCGTCTTCCTGATGGCACGTCGACACGTCCTGCAAGCCGTGCAGATAGGAGAAGTGCAGCGGATCGGCACTGTTTTCCGTCATGTCCTGACACAGGCCCTGCAAATGGAACGTCTCGTGGCGCGGTTGCGAGTAGCCTTCGCAATCGAGCGACGGCACGTCCCACGACGGCGGGCTGTCGTCGCCGTTCCGCCACACGAACACCACCCCGTCGACCTCGCGTACGAACCGCTGTGTCAACGCCGCGGCCGGCGGCTTGCGGCCGTCGCCCGTTCTCACGCAAACGCCGTCGCGGTCGAATCCCAGCCCGTGAAACGGACAGACGAGCGTCTCGCCGTCCACCTTGCCCCCGTAACCGAGATGCGCGCCGAGATGCGGGCAGTACGGATCGATCGCGCGCACATGGCCGGCATCGGTCCGGTAGATCACGATCTCCTGCCCCATGAACGGCACGCCGAGCACGGCGCCATGCTTCAGCTCGCGGCTGAAGCACGCGGCAAACCACCCGTTCGGATAGGGCAACGCGACCTGGCCGAGGCCGGTCGCGCTGCGCTTGATGCCAGCCGCGGGAAAACACACGACCGGCGCCGTTTCCGGCGCATCCGCCCTCGCGTCGGATCGGCTCATCGCGCGGGCTTCCTGACGATCACGCTGTAGGTCGACACCTTGTTCTTGATCAGTGCCACCGACCAGTTTTCCGCCAGCACGCGCAGTTCCTCGAGCGTGCCCGTCGCACCGTGCGGGAAATGCTTCTCGATGTTCGCCTTCGAATCCATCAACCAGCGTGCGACGTCGATGTTCGACGGCAGCACGCGCATGTCGTGCATCGCGAAGCCGGCGTCGGTCAGTACCTTCGCAAAATACTCGGGCGTCTTGCGATGCTTGCACGCGATCCGATCAATCTCGTCGGGCGTATCGGATCGGTATTCGTCCAGGTCGACGTTGTACAGGTTGTCCGAAATCACGACCGACCCGCCCGGCCGCACCCGCGCGTACAGCGCCTGCATCGCCCGTTCGTACAACGGGTTCGGAAAGTGCGAGATCACGCCGCGAATGATGACGAGATCGTATGGCGTCGCATGATCGGGCAACAGTTCGACGTCCTGTGCGTTGCATTGGTACAGGTTGATCCGGTGCGCGAGGCCCTGCTTCGCATGGAAGCGTGCGCAGTATTCGAGTTGCTCGCGGCTCACATTGATGCCGTCGAGCCGCACGCAATCCGCGAAACGGCCCGCGAGATATTTGAGGATGTAGCCCCAGCCGCAGCCGACATCGAGAATGCGCTCGACCGGTGGATGATCCGGCTCGTCGAAACCCGCGAGCCCCAACTGCCGCTCGAAGTAGCGGATGCCGGACTCGTCGAGCGAAATCGGCGGTGTCGAGCGCGGATCGTCGTACACGCCGAACTGGAACAGCAGATATTCACCGATCGCCTTGCGCCAGTCGTCCGGATTGCCTTCGTAGGTCGTTTCGATCTTGCGTTGATAATCATTGATCGATTCCCCCCGCAACTGCCGAATCGGCAATTGCCGGCTGCCGGGCCGGGCACCGATATCGGCTACCGCCTGTCCGCTGAGCTGATTCATGCCGCCTCTCCACACAGGTACTGCCCCTTGACCATCGATAACGATGTGCATCGCCCGACGCCCGGTTCGGGCAACTGCAGGACGGCGGGCACAACATCTCCCCTGTCGCCGACACGAACGTGGCGACAAATGGAACTTCACTTCATTCAGAATCTCGCGATCGCGCTTAAGGTGAATAACTCATTTCTAACCCCGATTTTTTTACGTTGAAATTCGCTTCAGCGAGGCGCTTTGAGATCCCCAAAGCACCGCGTGGCCGGCCTGTCAGCCATTTTCAAGAAGGGAGCGGCGACACACCCGCCTGGCGGGTGCAGCGCCCTCACCCATTGCAACCATCGCAATTCTCATTTTTCGAATCGAAGTACTACGATGTTCCAGATCGAACCACCCGAAGAACTTTTATAAGAAACAGGATTGATTTTTTCAAGGAGCGGCGAGATTTAAATATCAAATTTTTAAAAGCGCCACGCACCCCGGAAAACCGAATAATTTACGAATCGATCGGCCTGATCGGCGCTGTTTTGGTTTTCGAAACGATCCGGTCCGTCCGGAGCCGGAACGGGCTCCGGATGCCGTCCAGCATCGGAGCAGATATCGTGCGATCCATCCTTCGATCGGTCCGGTTGCCCGGCGAGCTGTGTCGGCTCCCGCCGCGCGCTGCCGCAGCTCGCGACGAGCTGTGTGCCTTCGTGCTCGACAGCGTGTCCCGTACAGGTGGCCGCCTGTCGCCCAATCTCGGCAGTGTGGAACTGGCAATCGCGCTGCACTACGTGTTCGACACGCCGCACGATCGCATCGTGTGAGACGTCGGCCATCCATCGTATCCACACACGATCCTGACGGGGCGCCGCGAGCAGATGGGCCGGCTGCACCCGTTCGGCAGCATCTCGGGCCTTCGGTGCCGGGACGAATCCGAGTACGACGCGTTCGGCACCGCGCGTTCGAGCACATCGATCTCCGCCGCGCTCGGGATGGCGCACGCGGCACGTCTACGGCGCGAGCAACGCCACGGCGTCGCGGTGACCGGCGACGGCGCACTGAGCGCGGGCATGGCATTCGAAGCGCTGAACAACGCGGGCACGGCCGCCCGCCTCCCTCTCATCGTGGTGCTCAACGACAACGACACGTCGATTGCACCGCCCGCGGGCTCGCTGCGCGGCTGCCTCGCACGGCGTTGCGGGCGGAATGGGTGCGCGACGCCGCGACGGTCGGTATCACGGCGGGCGCCTCCGCGCCGGAAGTCATGATCGAACACGTGCCCGTTGCGCCGCGCGATCTCGCGCCCGTTGCGCTGTCGACGATGGACGGCCTGCGGGAAACCGCGGCATTCCCGCTGCCGCCGGGGCTCGAGTGAGGCGACGCACACCGCGTCAAGCAAGCCCCCACCGCCCGCACGCTCATTCGGGCTGCGGCGGCAGATACTCCATCTGCGACTCGTCGTACAGCCGGTAGATCAGCGCCTGCATCGCGCGGATGTCCTCCGATTCGTCGAGCATCCGCATGCTCATGATGATCGGCGACACGAGGTTCGGATCGTCGAGCGGCTTGTAGCTGATGTCGTCGCGCTTCAGGCCGTACACGCTGTGCGGCACGACCGACACGCCCTCGCCCATCGCGACGAGCCCGAGCGCGATCTGCAGTTCGCGCGTCTCGTAGATGCGCCGCGGCTGCAGCGCGCGATCGTGGAATGCCGCGAGCACCTGGTCCGCATAGCTCGGCCGCGGCGCCTTCGGGAAGATGATCAGCGTGTCGTTCACGAGATCGTGCAGCGACAGCACAGGCTTCGCGCCGTCGAGCACATGGCCGACCGGCAGCGCGACGATCATCCGCTCCTCGCGCAGCACGACGCGCCGCACGCTCGGATCCTCGTGACGGATGCGCCCGAACCCGACGTCGATGCGCCCTTCCTTCAGCGCCTTGATCTGGTCCATCGTCGACATTTCGTGCAGGCTCAGCTCGACGGCCGGATACTCGCTGCGAAAGCGCCGGATGATCTTCGGCAGCATCCCGTACAGCGTCGAGCCGACGAACCCGACCGACATGCTGCGCTCGATCTTGCCGACCCGCTTCGTCATCGATTCGAGCTCGGTCGTCTGCGCGAGCAGCTGCACCGCGTGCGAATAGAAGAACCGCCCCGCGTCGGTCAGCTTCAGCGGCCGCGCGTTGCGCTCGAACAGCGGCACGCCGAGCGCCTCCTCGAGCTGCTGGATCTGCCGGCTGAGCGGCGGCTGCGCGATGTGCAGGCGCTCGGCCGCACGCGTGAAATTCCGCTCCTCGGCAACCGCGACGAAGTAGCGGAGGTGTCTCAACTCCATGTTCGAACCCTCCCGGACAGGCAACGGACGTTCATTCGGCCCCGCGCGGACACGTCCCGCGCCGCTCGTCCCGTGAGCGCCTGCTCCCGATGCCATGACGATACCTCAGCCCGCGCCGATACCGGCGCGAGCCGCGCCGCGCCCGCCACCGCGCGCGGCACCGCGCAAAGCAAAACGGGAAGCCGCCAGGCTTCCCGTTGCTTCATCGACGCCGCGTCGCGGCAGCGTCCCGACCGCGCGTCACGCCTCGGTCGCGTACAGCGCATCGCGCTGCGCGTCGCTCAGCGCGTCGAGCGGCACGTCCGGCAGCCGATAGCAGATCATCGCGCCGTACAGCTCGGCCAGGCAGTTGCTGCCGGCATCGAGCGCGTAGCCGTCCTCGCCGTCCGGCGCCGGCGGATACACTTCGCGCCACGCGTTGATCGCGGCTTCGATTCGCACGATGGAAACGGGTCCGGCCTTCCGCTCGGCGGGTGATGCGCTCATGGATTCCTCTGGATTGCGCGCTCCGCGGGCCGTGCCGGCCGCGGCGGAACGATGGAAATGCCGGGCGCCGCCGGCCGTCGCAAGAGGCGCGCGCCGGATGCCCGATCCGCGCCGCGCTCGTCGCGCCGGCCGGGCCGTGGCCCGGTAGGGTCGGGCAATATAACCGGCTTTGACCCCGTGCAGGGGAAAGCGGACAAAAAAAACGGGAAGCGCGCGGCTTCCCCGCTCGGCTTCCCGTTTCGTCGCGCAATCGCGCGGCCGCGTGCCGCACCGGCATCAGCCCACGGTTTCGCGATTCTCCACGCGCGGCATCTGCGCGCTGCGGTTCGCGGCCACCCACGGCGCGATCTCCATGTCCTCGTAGCGCACGAAGCGGCTCTTGTTCAGGAGCCGGTAGCCGAGCCACACGACGAGGAACAGCGGAATGCCGACGTAGGTCGCGGCCACGCCCGCCCAGTCGATCCGGTTCGCGAGGAACGCCTGATAGTCCTGGCCGAGCGCGATCACGAGACACAGCACGAACGCGAACAGCGGGCCGAACGGGAACCACTTCGACTGGTACGGCAGTTGATCGAGCCGATAGCCCTGCTTCACGTAGCCCTTGCGGAACCGGTAGTGGCTGATCGCGATGCCGAGCCACGCGATGAAACCCGTCATCCCCGACGTGTTCAGCAGCCACAGGTACACCGTCTTGTCGCCGTACAGCGACGTGAAGAAGCACAGCGCGCCGACGGCGGTCGTCGCATACAGCGCATTGCGCGGCACGCCGCCCGGCGACAGCTTCGCGAACAGCCTCGGCGCGCGGCCTTCCGTCGCGAGGTTGTAAAGCATCCGCGTCGACGCGTACATGCCCGAGTTGCCGGCCGACAGCACGGCCGTCAGGATCACCGCGTTCATCACGCCGGCCGCGAACGCAAGGCCCGCGTGGCGGAACACGAGCGTAAACGGGCTCACGCCGATGTCGGTCACGTCGCTCTTCAGCAGGCTCGGGTCGGTATAGGGAATCAGCACGCCGATCACGAAGATCGCGAACACGTAGAACAGCAGGATCCGCCAGAACACCTGGCGCACCGCGCGCGGGATGGTCGTGCGCGGGTTCTCCGATTCGCCGGCCGCGACGCCGATCAGCTCGGTGCCCTGGAACGAGAAGCCCGCGATCATCGCGACGCCCATCAGCGCCGGCAGGCCGCCCGCGAACGGCGCGTCGCCGATCGTCAGGTTGCCCCAGCCGTTGCCCGGCGCGCCCTTCAGAATGCCGAAGATCATCAGCAGGCCGACGCCGATGAACGCGACCACGGTGACGACCTTGATCAGCGCGAACCAGTATTCGGCTTCGCCGAAGCCGCGCACGGTCAGCGCGTTGAGCAGGAACATCACGCCGAGGAACGCGGCGCTCCACCAGACGCCCGGCACGTCCGGGAACCAGTAGTGCATCACGAGCTGCGCGGCGACGAGTTCGACCGCGATCGTCACGGCCCAGTTGTACCAGTAGTTCCAGCCGAGCGCGAAGCCGAAGCCTTCGTCGACGTATTTCGCGCCGTAGGTCGCGAACGAGCCCGACACCGGCATGAACGCGGCCATTTCGCCGAGGCTCGTCATCAGGAAGTAGACCATCAGGCCGATCAGCATGTACGCGACCATCGCGCCGCCGGGGCCGGCCTGCGAGATCGACGCGCCGGACGCGACGAACAGGCCCGTGCCGATCGAGCCGCCGATGGCGATCATCGTCAGATGGCGCGCCTTCAGCGCGCGATGAAGCTTGGGTGGGTTCGCGGACGAACCGGGTGGGTCGGAATTCGGAATTACGGACATAAACGAGACGAACGTTGAGCGGGCCGGCATCCGGAGCCGGCGCATGCGGGATCGGGGCGCGACGCGCCGCCTGCTGCGATGCATTCGATGCGGCCCCGATACGCGTTGCGCGCCGGGCGCCTGCGGCGAAGCGCGGATTCTACCTGATTCGTCGTGGGGACCGCTCGGGTCCGAACACGCCGTCGCCGCATGCGGACGCAGCAGAATCAACACGTTGGATGCAGCACGCGCGATGACACGGCGGCACGGCCGGGTATCGCGGCACAAGGCCATGCCATTCGACGGATGATCCGCAATGGCGAACCGGGCAATGCGCAAGCGCCCGATCCTGTATTAAAGCGACAAATCGATCGGCATGCGCACCAATAATCAGACGAAATGCCGGCCACCCGTAATTGATTCAAATCAAATCGAACTCGCGGCTTACGGTAATGATGTGTAATCGCCCCGAATCGCCATTCGCGCATGCTTGTTTTGCATCGCGCGGCGAGATTCAGGAATTCGCGAGATAATGCGGATTAACGCGAAATAATCACTGCGCGGAATCGTCGACGACACAAATATCCGCCGCCCGTCACCCCCGAGGATGAAGCCACTCCCGCTGCCCGCTACGCTGCGCCGCCATACCGCGTCGGCCGTGGCCCGCATTCTGTCGCCCCGCGGCGTGCTCGTCGCGGGCATCGTGCTGCTGCTGTTCAGCTGGGGGCTCTCGACGTCGCTTTTAATCGAGGCACGCCACGACGCGTATGACCATGCGGTCGAAAATGCGCGCAACCTGATGCTGCTGATCGAACGCGATATTTCCCGCAATATCGAACTGTATGATCTGTCGCTGCAAAACGTCGTCGACGGTCTCGCCGATCCGGAACTGATGGCATTGCCGCCGCACCAGCGTCACCGGCTGCTGTTCGACCGCGCCGCGACCGGCGCGTATCTCGGCGCCATTTTCGTGATGGATCCGCACGGCAATATCGTGATCGATTCGGCCGCATCGCCGCCGCGGCAAGGCAATTTCTCCGACCGCGACTATTTCGCCGTGCATCGCGACCGGCTCGTGCAGGGCCTCTATATCAGCCGGCCCTATGCGTCCCGGCTGCGCGGCGGCGCACTGACGATCGCGCTCAGCCGCCGGATCACGCTCGCCGACGGCCGCTTCGGCGGCATTGTCGTCGGCACGCTCAACATCGACTACTTCCGCGCGCTGCTCGACGGGCTCGCGGTCGGCAAGCACGGCAGCGCGGCGATCGTCGAGGACAACGGCGCGCTCGTATCGCGCCTGCCGTACGATGCGCGCGTCGTCGGCCTCGACCTCCACAACGCCCCGCTCTTCATCGAGGCGCTGCGCAGCAGCGAAGGCGCGCTGACGGGCGTCGGCGCGATCGACGGCGTGCGGCGCATCTATGTTTACAAGCATCTCGCGAATCTGCCGCTGGTGGTCGACGTCGCGCCCGCCGAGATCGACATCTACGCATCGTGGCGCCATCGCACGATCTGGACCGCCGTGCTGATGGGCCTGTTTACCGCGTTCATCGCGGGGGGCTCGCTCGCGCTGTCGCGCGAACTCAGGCGCCGGCAGATCGCCGAGTCGAAGCTGTACCGGCTCGCGCACACCGATTCGCTGACGGGCCTCGACAACCGCGGCACGTTCGACGCGGTGCTCGCGACGGAAGCGCAGCGCGCGTCGCGCAGCGGCCGCCCGCTGTCGGTGCTGTTCGTCGATGTCGATCATTTCAAGGCGTTCAACGACTACTACGGCCACCTCGCCGGCGACGACGTGCTGCGCCGCGTCGCGCAATCCGCCTCGCGCTGCCTGCGCCGCGACAGCGACCACGTCGCGCGCTACGGCGGCGAGGAATTCGTCGTCACGCTGCCCGACACCGATGCGCGGGGCGCGGCGACCGTCGCCGAAGGGATCCGCCGTACGATCGCCGGGCTCGACATCGCGCACGGCCGCAGCCCGTACGGGCACGTGACGGTGAGCATCGGCACCGCGACCGCCGCCGGCGGGCGCGTGAACGCCTCGACGCTGCTGCGGCAGGCCGACGAGGCGCTGTACCGCGCGAAGTCCGGCGGCCGCGATCGCGTGTCGAACGCCGAGGCGAGCGCGGTCGACGCGTGACCCGGCGGCCGGCCAGGCCGCGTCGCCTCGCCGTGGACAGCCCGCGCGCGTTCGGCTAGCGTTACGTCAGCTGCGCGTGCGGCGCGGCGCCGGCCCGCGCGGGCCGCCCGCGCGTATTTCGGCCACCCCGCCGGCCACCCCTGTTCCGTCATGACCGCCCAGCTCCCTGCCCGACTGCCGCCGCTCCTGCGCCATGCGCTCCGTCCCCTGCTGGACCCGTACCGCCGCTACCGGCACGCGAAGCTGATCCATGGGGCGCGCGTCGCGCTCGCGATCCTCGTGTCGATCGGCTTGTCCACCGGCCTGCACGTACCGCACGGCGAATGGTCGACGATCACCGTGCTGATCGTCGTCGGCGGGCTGCAGCACCACGGCAACATCCGCAAGAAGGCGGCCGAGCGCGCGCTCGGCACGTCGATCGGCGCGTTCGCGGGGCTCGGGCTGATCCTGCTCTACTCCGTGCTGCACGCGCCGCTCGTGATCTACCTGCTGATGGCGATCGCGTGCGGGTTCTGCGCGTATCACGCGATCGGCAAGGCCGGCTACATCGCGCTGCTGTCGGCGATCACGATGGTGATCGTCGCCGGGCACGGCGACAACGAGATCGTCGACGGCCTGTGGCGCGCGGTGAACGTGCTGACCGGCATCGCGATCGCGCTGGCGTTCTCGTTCGCGCTGCCGCTCTACGCGACCTACTCGTGGCGCTACAAGCTCGCCGACGCGCTGCGCGCGTGCGCGGCCGTGCATGCGCGGCTCGCGGGCGACCGCCATGTGAGCGACGACACGCACCTGAAGGAAATGGCCGCGCTGAGCGCGCTGCTGGTGCAGCTGCGTTCGCTGATGCCGTCGGTGTCGAAGGAATGCGAGATCTCGGTCACGCACCTCGAGGCGATCCAGCGCAGCCTGCGCCTGTGCATCGGCTACCTGGAGATTCTGTCGAGCACGGTGCCGGCCCGCGACGACCTGGCCGCCCGCGAATACATGCGCAGCGAAATGAAGGCCGTGAACCGGCGCATCCGCGACACGCTCGTCGGCGCGAGCCGCGCACTCAAGTTCGGCACGCCGAGCCGGCTCGCGGCACGCCGCCGGCCGGCCGGGCCGCCGCACGACGCACCGCCGCCGCAGTTGTCGGGCTACGTGTCGATCACGGCCAAGCTGGCCGGCGAAGTGGATCAGTTGCGCGAGAAACTGCTCGATACCGCGCAGGCGTGGAATATCTGAAGGTCGACGGATTCCCGGTCGTCTTTCATATTCCTTTCATTTAAGCGAACCGGCATCCCGATGCCGGCGGCCGTGTCGATCAACCGATCCGGCCCCGCAAACCGGGCCCGCGCGGCGGTGCGTTCCCGCCGGTTTCGACCGCCGCCCGGGGCCGGTCCGCGACGGATTCTCCGGCCGGTTAATCGCCCGCCAGGCCCGCCGCGACAGGCCCGAACACGTATTGGCGCGAAAATCAGGTCTTGCCCCAACTTCCCGGACAGCCGATACTCGCATATTCCGCGAAATACGATCCCACCGGCTTCAATCCACGGTAATTCCTATGAGCACGATTCTCGAAAGCCTCCCGACCGGCCAGAAGGTCGGTATCGCCTTCTCCGGCGGCCTGGACACCAGCGCCGCGCTGCACTGGATGAAACTGAAGGGCGCCGTCCCGTACGCATACACGGCGAACCTCGGCCAGCCCGACGAAGACGATTACGACGCGATCCCGAAACGCGCGATCGAATACGGCGCAGCCGGCGCCCGCCTGATCGACTGCCGCGCGCAGCTCGTCGCCGAAGGCATCGCCGCGCTGCAAAGCGGCGCGTTCCACATCACGACGGCCGGCGTCACGTACTTCAACACGACGCCGATCGGCCGCGCCGTGACGGGCACGATGCTCGTCGCCGCGATGAAGGAAGACGGCGTCAACATCTGGGGCGACGGCAGCACGTACAAGGGCAACGACATCGAGCGCTTCTACCGCTACGGCCTGCTCGTGAACCCGGACCTGAAGATCTACAAGCCGTGGCTCGACCAGACGTTCATCGACGAACTCGGCGGCCGCGCCGAAATGTCCGAATTCATGAACCAGGCCGGCTTCGCGTACAAGATGTCCGCCGAGAAGGCGTATTCGACCGACTCGAACCTGCTCGGCGCGACGCACGAGGCGAAGGACCTGGAAAGCCTCGAAAGCGGCATCAAGATCGTGAACCCGATCATGGGCGTCGCGTTCTGGCGCGACGACGTGAAGATCGCCGCCGAGGAAGTGACGGTGCGCTTCGAAGCCGGCCAGCCGGTCGCGCTGAACGGCGTCGAGTTCAAGGATCCGGTCGAGCTGCTGCTCGAGGCGAACCGCATCGGCGGCCGCCACGGCCTCGGCATGAGCGACCAGATCGAGAACCGCATCATCGAGGCGAAGAGCCGCGGCATCTATGAAGCCCCGGGCCTCGCGCTGCTGTATATCGCGTACGAGCGTCTCGTCACCGGCATCCACAACGAAGACACGATCGAGCAGTACCGCGAGAACGGCCGCCGTCTCGGCCGCCTGCTGTACCAGGGCCGCTGGTTCGACCCGCAGGCGATCATGCTGCGCGAAACGGCACAGCGCTGGGTCGCGCGCGCGATCACCGGCGAAGTGAAGATCGAACTGCGCCGCGGCAACGACTACTCGATCCTGAGCACGAAGTCGCCGAACCTCACGTATCAGCCGGAACGCCTGTCGATGGAGAAGGTGGCATCGACGTTCTCGCCGCGCGACCGGATCGGCCAGCTGACGATGCGCAACCTCGACATCACCGATACGCGCGACAAGCTGCGTGTGTATTCGCAAGTCGGCCTGCTGACGCCGGGTGAATCGTCGGCGCTGCCGCAGATCAAGAGCGATAGCGAGCAGTAAGCCGTTTCGTTCGAAGCCGGGGCGCGTAGCCGATACGCGGCCCGGCCGGGCAGAGGTATGTGCGTCGGTGCATGCGCGGCCTGCTGCTTCTCCCGCCCGCCTCCCCTTCCGCTTCTCCCCTTCCTGCTTTCCCGCCGCTATCGCATCACGCCGCGTCACGCGAAAACGGCGCTGCAGCCCTGCGGCGATCATGGCAAGCTGCCAGTCGTTCGATTCTCGGCGCGGCGCATGCCTCCCCTCACCGTCATTCACCTGAACGGCCCGATCAACAGCGGCAAGACCACGATCGGTCGCGCGCTCGCACACGTGCTGCCGGATGCGCGCTTCATCGACGGCGACGATCACGACGCACCGGACGATGCCCCGTTCGACGTGCAGTGGGCGATCGCGCTGGAACGTCTCGTCACGCAGATCACGCAGGCGCGCGAACGTCATCTGGTGATCGCCTACCCGATCGGCGAAGCGGAATTCGAACGGCTGCGCGCGGCCTGCGACGCACGCGATGCGCGCCTCGTCGTCGTGACGCTCGCGCCGCCCGAAGCGGTCGCGGCGTCGGATCGCGGCACGCGCGCGCTGACGGACCGGGAGCGGCGACGTATCGCCGAGATGTATCGGGAAGGGTATGCGGCGCACGCGTTCAGCGATTGCGCGATCGATACGTCGAAGGCGTCGGCCGATGCATGTGCGCGGGAGATTGCGCAGCGCGTCCACGCATCGGACGCATAGCGGCGCCGTCCTGACGAGCGATTCGCCGCCTTACGCCGCGTAGTGGGCGAATGCCTCGTTCACGCGATCGCCGGCGCCGAAGTGGAACACCTCGACCGCGCCGCGTCCATTTGCGCCGCGATAGTGAATGGCGACGCCATTCACGCCCGCCAGCACCGAAATGAACTCGAAACGCAGGTCCGGAACACGCTGCAGCGCCTTCGCCCAGTACGCGCGCACCGCCTCCTTGCCGCGCAGGCATCCGCTCGGCTCGCCCGCGATCCGCACGATCATCGGCGAATGCATGACGAAGGCATCGTCGTAGTGCGACAGGATGCGGTCGAGATCGTGCGCGTTCCATGCGTCGATCCATTCCTGCGCAAAGTGCCGCGCGAATGCGTCGGTGATCGGTTCCATCCGGCGGGTCGCCTCCATATCGGGCGCGGCGCGAATGCCGGCCCGTGCGCTCGAGTGTAGCAGCGGCTGCGCCGCGTCCGGCGTGCCCCGCCTTCAATGATGATGCTGCACACCCGACACGACCTGCTCGCGCGCCCCCTTGCGGCTCAGCAGCAGCGTGACGACCGCCGACACCGCGAGCGTGCCCGCCACCACGTACAGCCCGGCCGCGTACCCGCCCGTCACGTGCTTGAGCCAGCCGATCGCGAACGGCCCGACGAAGCCGCCGAGGTTGCCGATCGAATTGATCATCGCGATCCCCGCGGCCGCGCCGGCGCCGGACAGGAACGCGCTCGGCATCGCCCACAACGGCGCCTTCGCGGCGCTGATCCCGATGTTGACGACGACCAGCGCGAGCACGGTCAGGAGCGCCGTGCTCGCCTGCCCCGCGAACACGAAGCCGATGCAGGCCAGCACGCACGGAATCACCACGTGCCAGGTGCGCTCGCCGGTGCGATCCGAATGCCGTGCCCAGACGATCATCGCGACGACCGCGGCGACGCTGGGGATGCCGGTCAGCAGGCCCGTCTGCAACGCGGTGAAGCCGAACTGCCTGACCATCAGCGGCGCCCACAGGCCGAGCGTATAAAGCCCCGCCGACGTGCCGAAGTAGATCAGCGCGAGCGCCAGCACGCGCGGGTCGCGCAGCGCCTGCCACGCGCCGGCCGTGTGCCCGGCATGCGTGTGCCGCGCGTCGGCCTCGGACTTCAGCTTCGCGACCAGCCAGTCGCGCTCGTCCGGCTGCAGCCACGCGGCCTTCGACGGCGCATCGGTCAGGCACTTCAGCACGACGAAGCCGAGCAGAACCGCGGGCAGTGCCTCGATGATGTACAGCATCTGCCAGTCGGCGAGCCCGAACATCGGCGGCATCTGCATGATCGCGCCCGACAGCGGCGAGCCGATCGCGGTCGAGATCGGCGCGGCCGCCATGAACCATGCGGCGGCCACCGCGCGCTGCTTCGCGGGAAACCACAGGCTCAGGTACAGGATGATGCCGGGGAAGAAGCCGGCTTCCGCCACGCCGAGCAGGAAGCGCAGCACGTAGAAGCTCGTCGGCCCGGCCGCGAACGCGGACACCGCCGACACGATGCCCCACGTGATCATCACGCGCGCGATCCAGATGCGTGCGCCGACGCGGTGGAGAATCAGGTTGCTCGGCACTTCGAACAGAAAATAGCCGATGAAGAACAGGCCGCCGCCGAGTCCGAACGCGGTCGGCGACAGGCCGATCGCCTTGTTCATCGTCATCGCCGCGAAGCCGACGTTGACGCGATCGAGAAAGCTGACGAAGTACAGCAGCATCACGAACGGAATGATGCGCCACATCAGTTTCCGCGCGACGCGGGTTTCCAGATCCGCTTGCATGTGTCTCCTCCTTCGAGGTCGAGCCGCGCGCTGTCCGCGCGTGCTCCGTGGGTGCCGGCCGGCGTCACGACGACGCGTGTGCGCCGGCGCCCGGCTCGCGTCGAATGCGCGAGTCGCGGGCAGGACATTTCGGGTGGCGGTGAACGGAAGGCGGCCGGCTGCGCACGCAGCCGTCGCCGTCCTCGCTGCCGTCAGGCGGCGACCGCCGCGTGCGCAACGCGCTCGCAGACGGCGGCCGTCACCTGCGCGGTCGTCGCGCGGCCGCCGAGGTCGCGCGTATGCAGCGACGGGTCGGCCGTCACGGCCTCGATCGCCTGCATCACGCGCGCGGCCGCTTCCGTCTCGCCGAGATGCTCGAGCAGCATCACGACCGACCAGAACGTGCCGACCGGATTCGCGAGGCCCTTGCCCATGATGTCGAACGCGGAGCCGTGGATCGGCTCGAACATCGACGGATAGCGGCGCTCGGGATCGATGTTGCCGGTCGGCGCGATGCCGAGGCTGCCGG
This sequence comes from Burkholderia sp. BCC1977, assembly GCF_905339595.1. Lineage (NCBI taxonomy): Bacteria > Pseudomonadati > Pseudomonadota > Betaproteobacteria > Burkholderiales > Burkholderiaceae > Burkholderia > Burkholderia sp. BCC1977. The sequence continues at coordinate 41,518 of NZ_CAJPGQ010000002.1, read as the reverse complement.
CCAGCGCGGCGGCGAGATCGCTGAGGATGTCCGCGTGCAGGTTGGTCGCGACGATCGTGTCGAGCGACGCCGGGCGGTTCACCATGCGCGCGGTCGCGGCGTCGACGAGTTCCTTGTCCCACGTGACGTCGGGGAATTCCTGCGCGACCTGCTTCGCGATCTCGTCCCACATCACCATCGCGTGACGCTGCGCGTTGCTCTTCGTGATGACGGTCAGCAGCTTGCGCGGACGCGACTGCGCGAGCCGGAACGCGAAGCGCATGATGCGTTCGACGCCGGCACGCGTGAGGATCGACACGTCGGTCGCCGCCTCGATCGGATGCCCCTGGTGCACGCGGCCGCCGACGCCCGCGTATTCGCCCTCCGAGTTCTCGCGCACGATCACCCAGTTCAGGTCGTCCGGCCCGCAGCGCTTCAGCGGCGCGTCGATGCCGGGCAGGATGCGCGTCGGCCGCACGTTCGCGTACTGGTCGAAGCCCTGGCAGATCTTCAGGCGCAGGCCCCACAGCGTCACGTGGTCGGGCACGTCGGGGTCGCCCGCCGAGCCGAACAGGATCGCGTCCTTGCCGCGCAGCGCGTCGAGACCGTCGGCCGGCATCATCGCGCCGTGCTGGCGGTAGTAATCGGCGCCCCAGTCGAAATCCTCGAACTCGAAGGCAAAGCGGTCGCTGCCGCGCGCCAGCGCTTCCAGCACCTGCTTGGCCGCAGGCACCACTTCCTTGCCGATGCCGTCGCCGGGAATGGTCGCGATACGGTAGGTCTTCATGCTGACATCCTCGATTGATCGTGAGCGTGAACGCACTTTACCGAACCGGAAGTGCTGAAACCGGGGCTATACTCAAAGCATCTTTAACTTCAATTCATGAATCCCGTCATGGCGGATACCGTCCAGCCGGCCGATCTCGGCTTCTTCTCGACGCTGGCCGCGGCGGGCAGCCTGAGCGCGGCCGCGCGCGAACTCGGGCTGACCGCGGCGGCCGTCAGCAAGCGGCTCACGCAGATGGAGCGGCGCGCGGGCGTGACGCTCGTCAACCGCACGACGCGACGCATGATGCTGACGCCCGAGGGCGACGTGTACCTCGACTACGCGCGCCGGATCCTCGATCAGATGGACGAGCTGGGCGAACTGCTCGGCAGCGCGAAGCAGCGGCCGAAGGGGCTGCTGCGCGTGAACGCGACGCTCGGCTTCGGGCGCGGCCACGTCGGCCCGGCGATCTCGCGCTTCGTCGCGCGCTATCCGGAGGTGTCGGTGCAACTGCAGCTGTCGGTGATGCCGCCGCCGCTCACCGACGACGCGTTCGACGTGTGCATCCGCTTCGGCGAGCCGCCCGACACGCGCGTCGTCGCGCGGCGGCTCGCGCCGAACCGGCGGCTGCTGTGCGCGGCGCCCGCGTATCTCGCGCGGCACGGGACGCCGGGCACGCCGCACGAGCTGGTGCGGCATAACTGCATCGGCATCCGGCAGGGCGACGAAGGCTACGGGATCTGGCGGCTGACGAGCGGGCGCGGCGCGGCGCGCGACACGGAAGCCGTGCGGATCAACGGCAACCTGACGACGAACGACGGCGAGATCGCGGTGAAGTGGGCGCTCGACGGGCACGGGATCCTGATGCGCGCGGAATGGGACATCCGCGACTATCTGGCCGACGGGCGGCTCGTCGTCGTGCTGCCCGACTACGAGACGCCGAGCGCGGATATTTATGCGGTGTATGCGCAGCGGCATCAGATGTCCGCACGGATACGGGCGTTCGTCGATTTTCTGGCGGGGGAGCTGGGCGGGTGACGGAGGGGGCAGGCGGACGGGAGCTAACGCACGGTGCAGGACGAGGGGCACCGTGCGCCCTGCGCAAACATCGTGCGGCGTTGAATCGGCCGGTCGGCACAATGCCAGTATTTTGGCGATTTTTCACAAAAAACGCCAAAATATTTACATTCTCATCCACGAATCAGAATCGAAATGCCGTTTGCCTCCAGCCAAAGTGCTATTATTTTGGCGTTATCCTACAAAAATCGCTGAAATATTAGCGCTAACCATGGCCAAGAAGACTGCCCCGCTCTTGCCGGCTTCCAATCGGCTGCTCGTCGACTTCGGCGAGCGGCTGAAGTTGGCGCGCCTGCGCCGAAAGCTGACGGCCAAACAGGTCGCAGAACGCGCCGGCATGTCGCCGATGACGCTTCGCTCACTGGAAGCTGGCGGTTCGGGGGTAACGATGGGGGCCTATCTTTCGGTCATGCAGACGCTCGGGCTCCTGGGTGATCTGGACAAGCTGGCCGCCACGGACCCGCTCGGCCGCCAGCTTCAGGACGCCCGACTCGCCACGCCGCGGCGCTCGAAGCAAGCGGCCTCGACACCGGCCGCGGCAGCGTCGCACCCGTCCGACAAGCGCGCTCGCGCGAGCGTTTCCCCCATCGCCCAAGCCGAGGGAACAGCGACGACGGCATCCGGTCACGCAGTGACTGACGAAAATCGCGGCACGACCGCCGCGGATCTGACCGCAATGCTGAAACCCGTGGGCAAGCGACACGGAGGAGCGACCAGGAAATGACGACCATCTCCGTCTACGCGGACTGGAGCAGCCTGCCCGCTCCCCGAAAACTCGGTCTTCTGCACGGTCGGCAGACACGAGCCAGCGAACGGTTCGAATTCCAGTACGACGCGGTTGCGCTGGCAGCACCCGAGTTCGCCGACGTGCAACTCGACCCCGGGATCGGCCTCTTCGAAGGACCTCAATATCCGGTTCCGCCGCGGCACGCGTTCGGCGCGTTCGCCGATTCGAGCCCCGATCGGTGGGGCCGCATGCTGATGGATCGCCGGCTGGAGCGTGACATTCGTGCAGGTCTTCGACCGAAGGGCGCGCGACTCCATGAATCTGACTACCTGCTCGGCGTCCACGATCTCTATCGAGTCGGTGCATTGCGCTACAAGCTCGACGACACCGGAGAATTTCTCGATGACCGCATCGATCTCGCCGCACCACCGTTCGCGGAGATTCGCGAACTGGAGCAAGCCAGTCGGGCACTGGAGGAAGACGTCGACAATATCGCCCCGGACGGTCGCGATTGGTTATCGATGCTCATCGCACCCGGCGGCTCGCTCGGCGGCGCCAGGCCAAAAGCCAGCGTGGCCGACGACCGCGGGCATCTGTATATCGCCAAGTTCCCGAGCGCCCGTGACGACTACGACGTAGGCGGCTGGGAAATGGTCGTCAATGCACTGGCGGTCGGCTGCGGCCTGAACGTCGCCCACGCCGAAGCACGAAAATTCGCCAGCGATTACCACTGCTTCCTGGTGCGACGCTTCGATCGGACTGCTGATGGCCGCCGGCTGCATTTTGCCTCGGCCATGACGATGACCGGTCATGCCGACGGCGACGATGCATCGACCGGTGTCAGCTACCTGGAACTGGCGGAAGTTCTCATGCGACATGGCGCGCAACCGAATGCCGACCTGCGCGAACTATGGGCCCGGATCGTCTTCAACCTTCTCGTCTCGAATACCGACGACCATCTTCGCAATCACGGGTTCATGCTCGAACCGGCTGCAGGCTGGCGACTCTCCGCGGCCTACGACATGAATCCCGTCGCCGTAGCCGATGGTCTCAAGCTCAACATCACCGAAGCCGATAACGCGCTGAACCTCGAACTCGCTCGCGAGGTATGTGAATACTTCCGGCTGAGCCTGAAGGATGCCGACGAGATCATCGACGACTTCCGCGGCGTCGTCGGCCAATGGCGCACGCTCGCGACACGACTCGCGCTTTCTGCCCGGGAACAGGAGCGCATGGCCGACGCGTTTCGTCTCGCAGGCACCTGAGCCCCCGCTTCCTTCATTCGATGCCCCACCGTCACGCCGCCGCCGCCAGCCTCCCGTCGGGCTCGCACGCGGCGATCGCCGTCGCCGCCATCCGCCGCGGCGCTGCCCCAGGCACGCTCACACCGGCCCCGTCCTGCGCGGCATCCGCGAAACGCTCCGCGATCCAGTCGACGAACGCGCGCACACCGGGCGATACGTGCCGACGCTTCGCATAGACGGCCGACACGGAAACCGCGCCCGGCCGCCACCGCGGCAGCACTTCCCGCAACTGCCCCGCATCGATCAGCGGCTGCGCGACGACGCGCGGCGGCTGGATCAGCCCGAGGCCATGCACGCCGCAGGCCAGGTACGCCTGCTCGTCGTCCACGCTGACGATGCCGTCGAGCCGGATCTTGCGCACCGCGCCGTCGATCGCGAATTCGAGTTCGGCCGGGCGCTGGCCCGACGCGAACGCGCCGTTGACCGCGCGATGCCCGGCAAGCGCATCGAGCGAACGCGGCACGCCGCAGCGCTCGAGATACGCGGGGCTCGCGCAGGTCACGCGTTCGAGTGCGCCGAGCGGGCGCGCCACCAGCGACGAATCGGGCAGCGCACCGAGCCGGATGCTGCAGTCGACCGCATCGCCGATCAGGTCGGCCGCGCGTCCGGACACGCCCAGCATCAGCACGAGCTCGGGATGGCGCGTATGGAACGCGCCAAGTGCAGGCAGCACGATCGCGTCCGCCACCGATCCCGGCAACTCGACGCGCAGCGGCCCGCTCGGATGCCGCGCCGCATTGCGCAGGCTCGCCTCCAGCTCGTCGACGTCCGCGGTGATGCGCTGGCACCGCCGGTAATACGCGTCGCCTTCCGGCGTCGCCCGCAACGCGCGCGTCGTGCGCACCAGCAACGGCATGCCGAGCGCCGCCTCGAGTTCCTGCACGGTGCGCGTCGCGGTGGCGCGCGAAATGCCGAGCGAGTGCGCCGCCCGCGTGAAGCTGTTCATCTCGACGATGCGCGTGAAGATGCGCATCGCGCGAATCGGATTGTCCACCGGAGACTCCCGCGAAATGCGGCATGACGCGCCGCGCGCGAACGCAACGCGGGGCATGCCTGTCAGTGACAAGGCCGCGCCGCCGGCGCGGCGACCGGTTCAGTCGTGCGCGGCCGCGGCCTCGCGGGCCGGCGCGGCGAGCAGTTGCCGCGCCAGCGCGAGCGCCTCGTCGCGATTCGCCGCCGCGCTCAGCGGATAACCCCAGACCTTTTCGAACGCGGCCGAGAACGCCTTGAGCGCCGCACGCCGCTGCGCGTCGGGCTCGACCGCGATCATCGCGGGAATCCATGCGCGCGATTGCGCGCGATTCGCCTTGCTCCATTTCGCGAGCTTCTTGCGCATTTCGTGATCCTGCGCATCGCGATCGTCGCCGGACGGCGCATCATCGGTCAGGAACACGAAACGTTCCCGGCGCGCGAACAACGCGTCGAGCTCGGTCAGCACGTGCGCGGGACCGCTCGACGGCGAACGCGCGTAACGCAACCACACCAACGGGAATTCAGTCGTGACGATCTGCATGTCGATCTCCAGATGAGAATGATTCTCATGTTAGGGGACGACGCCTGCCCCGTCATTTCTCGTGCCGGCCAACCGCTTGTTCGATCCGGCCAACCACGCGCGCGTACCGGCCCGGCCCGGCCCGACCCAGCCCGGCGCGGTCAGCGCTGCCGGTCGCTCAGGTACTGGGTCGGCGACTTGCCGGTCGCCTTGCGGAACATCGTCACGAAGCTGCTCGCGCTCTCGTAGCCGAGGTCGATCGCGATCTGGTGCACGCGGCGGCCGGCCGTCAGCATCCGCAGCGACAGCGCGACGTGCAACCGCCGACGCCAGTCGCCGAGGCTCATGCCGAGTTCCTTCGCGGCGAGCCGTGTGAGGCTGCGCTCGCTGACGCCGGCGCGGCGCGCGAGTTCGGGCAGCGGCGACTTGTCGGCCGGATCGTCGAGCAGGTGATCGATCAGCTTGCGCAGCCGGCGGTCGGCCGGCATCGGCAGGTACAGGTCCTCGACCGGCGCCGCGACGAGTTCGTCGAGCAGCGTCGCCATCAGCCGCCCCTGCGGACCGTCGACGTCGTACAGGCTCGGGAAGCTCGCGGCCTTCAGCAGCAGCTCGCGCAACAGCGGCGACATGCCCAGCGTGCAGCAGCGCGCCGGCAGGCCGGGCGCCGCATCGGGCTCGACCAGCACCGCGTAGAACGTCGCGCCGGCCGAGCCGCGCGCCGAATGCGTGACGCCGCCCGGAATCCACACCGTGCATTGCGGCGGCGCGCTCCACACGCCGCCGTCGATCTCGCAATAGACGACGCCGCTCAGCGTGTACAGCAGTTGCGCCTGCGGATGGCTGTGCCGTTCGAGCCGCCATTCGGGCTCGACGACCGAGCCGCCGAACACGACGAGCGGACGCGGCACGTGATAGATGTCGGCGTCGGCAGCGGGATCGGTAACGGGTGGCAGGATGCGCATGGAGCGAAGGCGTTGGAGGCGGCCGGACGGCATGCCCGCGCGGCCTTTCGTGCTTATACCAGAAAGGCGCCGGCGCGGCTGCGCGGTTCCCGGCCGGCGTCGGCAGCGGCGCGCCGAACCGAATACAATGCGTCGATCGCCCGCCGCCGCGCCAACCCTGCCGGAGCCGCCATGTTCGACCTGACCACGCTGACCACCTTCACCGCCGTCGTCCTGGGTCTGTTCCTGATTCCCGGCCCCGCCGTGCTGCTGGTGCTGAGCCGCACCGTGCAGGGCGGCCGCAAGACCGGCATCCTGACCGGCCTCGGCGTCGCGAGCGGCGACTTCGTGCATACGCTGTTCGCGGCGGTCGGGCTGTCGGCGCTGCTGATGACGTCGGCGCTCGCGTTCAACGTCGTGAAGCTGGTCGGCGCCGCGTACCTGATCTACCTCGGCGTGCGCGCGCTGCTCGACAGGCCGTCCGATCCGTCGCTGCCGAAGGTGCCGCCCGTCACGCCGCTGAAGGCGTACCTGCAGGCGATTCCCGCCGAAGTGCTGAACCCGAAGACCGCGCTGTTCTTCCTCGCGTTCATGCCGCAGTTCGTGCATCCGGAACGCGGCTCGACGTTCGTGCAGTTCGCGGTGCTCGGGCTGATCTTCGTCGTGCTCAGCTCGCTCTACACGACGCTGATCGCATGCTCGATCCGCCCGCTCGGCCGCCTCGTGAAACGGCTCGCATGGCTCACGCGCTGGCAAGGGAAGATCATCGGCTCGATCTTCATCGCGCTCGGGCTGCGCGTCGCGGTGCAGCAGCGCTGACGCGCGCGTTTCGCATGACGTCCGACGCGGCAACCGCCGGCGAAATCCTCTACACCGACCCGCGCCTCGTCGCGGTCTACGACTGGTTCAACGCGGGCGATCGCGACTTCGCGTTCTACGCATCGCGCATCGGTACGACGCAGCAACGGATTCTCGATCTCGGCTGCGGCACCGGCACGTTCGCGCGCCGGCTCGCGGCGGCCGGGCACGACGTCGTCGCGATCGACCCCGCACCGGCGATGATCGACCATGCGCGACGCCAGCCAGGCGCCGGCGCGGTGCACTGGCTCGCGTGCGACCTCGACGGCCTGCCGCCCGGCGCGCCGTTCGATGCCGTCGTGATGACCGGACACGCGTTCCAGTGCCTGCTGACCGACGCGGACATCGACGCGACGCTGCGCGGCGTACGGCGCGTGCTGGCCGACGGCGGCCGCTTCCTGTTCGAAACCCGCAACCCGCGTGTCGCGCCGTGGCTTGGCTGGACGCCCCAGGCGTCCGCATCCCGCATCGATTCACCCGAATTCGGCAGCGTCGACCTGCACCATGCGGTGACCGCGATCGACGGGCCGATCGTGTCGTTCGACACGGTCTACCGCTTTCACCGTGACGACACGCAGGTGAAGAACGCGAGCCGGCTGCGCTTCATCGCGCAGCCCGACCTGCGGGCGCGCGTAGCGGCCGCGGGCTTCTCGTCGGCCGACTGGTGCGGCGACTGGCAAGGCGCGCCGTTCGACGACGCAGCCAGCGCGGAGATCATCGCGATCTGCCGCGCGTGAGCGGTTGACCGCACCGCTCGACTAGCTCGCGCCCAGCGCGTCCCGCACGCCCTCCCAGTCGAGCCCGAACCGCGCGAGATACTTGCGCAACCGGTCCGCATCGTTCGGCTGCTTCTTGTTCCGCCGCGACACCGCGAACAGCGCACGGCCCGCCTCCGACAAACTCGCCGAGACGCGGCACACGTCGAGCACGCGTTCGAGCTGCGCGCGGTCGAACAGGTCGAGTTCCGCCGCACGCGCGCCGAACACCGCGTCGACGCAGCCGTCCGACGCGCCCGCACCGCCCGGCGGCGACCACGTGCGCGTCAGTCGCTCGACCTCCTGTTCGGCGATCGCCTCGGTAATCCGCCCCGCATCGGCGAGCGTCGCCATCCGCGTGATCGACGCGGACAACTCGCGGAAGTTGCCGGCCCATGCCGCACGCGGCGACGCCGCGAACGCGAGATAGCGCCGCTTCGCTTCCACGTTGAAGCGCACCTGCTCGCCCTGCTCGCGGCCGAAACGGTCGAGTTCGAATTCGAGGTTCGGTTCGATGTCCTCGCGCCGCTCGGCGAGCCCCGGCAATTCGTACGTCCACAGATTGATCCGTGCATACAGATCCTCGCGGAACGTGCCGGCCGCCACCATCTGCCGCAGATCGCGGTGCGTGCCCGCGATCAGCTCGAAATCGCTGGTCGCCTCGACGTCCGCACCGACCGGCAGGAAACGCTTCTCCTCGATCGCCTTCAGCAGCATCGCCTGCTCGTCGAGCCCGAGTTCGCCGATCTCGTCGAGAAACAGCAGGCCGCCGTCCGCCGCGCGCAGCAAGCCCGCGCGCGCGGACTGCGCACCGGTGAACGCGCCCTTCACATGGCCGAACAGCGTCGACATCGCCGCGTCGCCGCGCAGCGTCGCGCAGTTGATCTCGATGAACGGCCCCGCGAGCCGATGGCGGCCGCGCTTCAGTTCGTACACGCGCTTCGCGAGAAACGACTTGCCGGCGCCTGTCGGACCGACGAGCAGCATCGGCGCGCGCGAGCGCACGGCCACCCGCTCCAGCTGCTCAATCAGCACGTTGAAGCGCGCGTTGCGCGTCGCGATGCCGGCCTTCAGGAACGACACCGTTTCGTCGCGCTCGCGCGTGAAGCGCTGCGCGATCCGGTTGTAGCGCGACAGGTCGAGATCGATCACCGATATCGTGCCCGGCCCGCTCGGCCCTTCGTCGGTCTGCTTCGGCGGCCCTGTCTGCACCAGGCGCGCGGGCAGGTAGCGCGCTTCCGCGAGCAGGAACCAGCAGATCTGCGCGACGTGCGTGCCGGGCGTGATGTGGATCAGGTAATCCTCGTGCTCGAGGTCGAACGGATAGGCGCGCGCGTAGTCGTGCAGCGTCGCGTAGACCTCCTCGAAATCCCATGGATCGCGGATCGTGACCGGCGTGAGCCGCACCTCGGTATGCGGCGACAGTTGCGCGAGGTCGTCGCGCACGTGATTGGCGAGACGCACGTATTCCTGCGGATACAGCAGTTCGAGCCGGTCGATCTTCAGGTCGGGCTGTTCGCACAGCGAAATCGTCGGCCGCCATTTGGGGTAGCGACGCGCCGTGCGGTCGCCCTGGTCGAGCACGATGCCGAGGAAGCCGATCGCGACGATCTTGCGCATGTTTATCTCATTGGATAAGAAGCGATCCCATTGTATCGAAACTTCATGTTGCCGCAATGCGTAGCGGATCGCCCATCAACGCTTCGTAGCGAGCGATTTCCCTTTGTTTTCAATGGACTAATAAACCTTCGGAACATGAACGTGCCCGCTGGCACGCTCCTCGCTAAATAGAAGGCGCCGGATGTCCCGCTGGCCCGCGAGCCAGGGTTCACAAAGCCCTGCTGGTGCGCCGCCGCCGAACCTCGTTCGTCGCGGCAGCGCATGCCGCCATGGACAGACGACGGCAACGGGGCGCGCGAGGCAGCCTGGTCCGGGTTCGAATCCCGGGGCGCCCATTGTTCGGAAGCTCAGTCAGGTGGAGCAGCCGGCGCGAGCCGGTGTGTGGCGGGTTCGAATCCCGTCCGAACGCTGTCCGCAAGGACGGTCTATTGACAGAAGCAGTACCCGCCGGTGCGGGCCGACAGGCCCGCCGCGCGTCGGACCGGTTGCGGTTCCGCGCGATCGGCCGGGCGGCCGGACGGCCCGCGCGAATGCGCTCGACGACGCGATGCAGGAGGCGTCGCCGGGTGCCGCCGCGCCGGGCCCGCGCGCCGCCCGCCCGATCGCGTCGCACCCCGATCCGTGCGATGCGTGTCGCCCGGCGGCCATTGAAGAAAAGGACAAGAATATGTGGAAGCGTCAGGTGGTGAAAAAGAACGAACGCGCGCTGCTGATGCGTGAGGGCGATTTCGTGAAGGTGCTGGAGCCGGGCGTGTTCAGGGCCTTCGATCCGTTCAAGCGTCTGTCGGTGCAGACCGCGCGTCTCGACGCGCCGCTCGCCGACGCGGCGCTGGCCGACTACCTGCGTCACGACGCACCGGACGTGCTCGCGCAACACTTCGTCGCGATGGATCTGGCCGACGACGAAGCGGGCCTGCGTTATGAAGACGACGTGCTCGTCGAGATCCTGCCGCCCGGCACGCGCCGGCTGTACTGGCGCGGCCCGATCGCGCACCGGCTGGCGCGCGTCGACCTCGCGCAGGACAGCATGCTGCCGGCCGCGCTCGCGCAGCGCATCGCGCAACCGGCGCTGCGTGCGCGCGGCGTGGCGGGCCTGACGGGCGTGCTGCTGGCGCAGGTGCCGGCGTATCACGTCGGCGTGCTGAAGATCGACGGCAAGATCGAGCGGCTGCTGGATGCGGGTGTCGCAGCGTTCTGGCGCTTCAACCGCGACGTCGCGGTCGAGCTCGTCGACCTGCGCCTGCAGGCGCTCGAAGTCGCGGGACAGGAAATCCTGACGCGCGACAAGGTCGCGCTGCGGCTGAACCTGTCGGCGACGTGGCGCTATGCGGACGTGCTGCATGCGTTCGGCCAGTTGCAGAAGCCGGTCGAACACCTGTATCGCGAGCTGCAGTTCGCGCTGCGCGCGGCGGTCGGCACGCGTTCGCTCGACGAGCTGCTGGAGGACAAGCAGGCGATCGACGACGTCGTGATCGCCCAGGTGCGTGCGCGGCTCGCGCAATCGGGCGTGGACGTGCGCAGCGTCGGCGTGAAGGATATCGTGCTGCCGGGCGACATGAAGACGATCCTCGCGCAGGTGGTCGAGGCCGAAAAGGCCGCGCAGGCGAACGTGATCCGCCGCCGCGAGGAAACGGCGGCGACGCGTTCGCTGCTGAACACCGCGAAGGTGATGGAAGAGAACCCGACCGCGCTGCGGCTCAAGGAGCTGGAAACGCTCGAGCGCGTCGCGGAACGGATCGACCGCATCTCGGTGTTCGGCGGCCTCGATCAGGTGCTGAACGGACTCGTCAGCATCAAGGGCGCGTGATGGATGAACCGGCGCGGCGCATGGGTGCCGCGCCGGACGAATGAACGAAGGGTGAAGCAAATGCATGACGACGATTACCAGGTGATGGAACTGGCGAACGGCAAGCCGGTGAAGATGTGGACGCAAGGCGTCGCGGTCGAGGACGACGCGCGCGCGCAATTGCGCAACACCGCGCGGATGCCGTTCATCTTCAAACACGTCGCGGTGATGCCGGACGTCCACCTCGGCAAGGGCTCGACGATCGGCAGCGTGATCCCGACGAAGGGCGCGATCATCCCGGCCGCGGTCGGCGTCGACATCGGCTGCGGGATGATGGCCGCGCGCACGACGCTCACGGCGGCGGACCTGCCGGATTCGCTCGGCGGGCTGCGCGGCGCGATCGAACGCGCGGTGCCGCACGGCCGCGCGCCGGGGCGCCGCGATCCCGGTGCATGGGGCGATCGCACGCCGGCCGCCGTGACCGAATCGTGGAAGTCGCTGCTGCCGGGCTTTCAGCGGATCGTCGACAAGTATCCGAAGCTGGAGAAGACGAACCACTACGCGCATCTGGGCACGCTCGGCACGGGCAACCACTTCATCGAGGTGTGCATCGACGAAGCGGATCACGTGTGGTTCATGCTGCACAGCGGCTCGCGCGGCGTCGGCAACGCGATCGGCAGCCTGTTCATCGAACTCGCGCAGGCCGACATGCGGCAGCACATCGCGAACCTGCCGGATCGCAACCTCGCGTATTTCACCGAGGGCAGCCGGCACTTCGACGATTACGTCGAAGCGGTCGGCTGGGCGCAGGACTACGCGCGCCGCAACCGGCAGGCGATGATGGACGCGGTGATCGGCGCGGCGCGCGGCGCGATCGCGAAGCCGTTCGCGGTCGACGAGCACGCGGTGAATTGCCACCACAACTACGTGCAGCGCGAACGTCACTTCGGCGAGGACGTGCTCGTGACCCGCAAGGGCGCGGTGTCCGCGCAGAAGGGGCAGCTCGGCATCATTCCGGGCTCGATGGGCGCGAAGAGCTTCATCGTGCGCGGGCTCGGCAATCCGGAGAGCTTCTGTTCGTGCAGCCACGGCGCCGGCCGCTCGATGAGCCGGACCGAGGCGAAGCGCCGCTTCACGGTCGACGATCAGGTGAGAGCGACGCGCGGCGTCGAATGCCGGAAGGACGCGGGCGTGGTCGACGAGATCCCGATGGCCTACAAGGACATCGACGCGGTGATGGCGGCGCAGCGCAGCCTCGTCGAAGTGGTGCACACGCTGCGCCAGGTGGTGTGCGTGAAAGGATAGCGGGCATCGCGTCGTCGAGCCATCGACGCCCGCTGACCAACGAACGGCGCGCTGCCCGCAGGCATCGCGCCGTTGCCGTCTCGGCCTGGATTCGAGCGCCGTCACACGAATCGTCGCCATGGCGGCGGTATACTCGATGTTGTCCGGCCGCGCTCGATCCGCATCGCGCGCTTACGATGCGCTTGCAACCGGACATCCGCCCTTCGCCCCGTCATCGCCGATACGAACCGTCATGTTTCGTCATCTCCCGCTTGCTGTCGCCGTCACCCTGCTCACCGCGTCGCTCTCCGCCGCCGCTCGCGATCCCGCGCAACATTCGGTCGCGCGCGACTTCAAGAACTGGTCGGTCGTGTGCGACAACACGAACCGCTGCGTCGCCGACGGCGGCAACGACGACATCGACGACACGCGCACCAGCCTCGTCGTGCGGCTCACGCGCGACGCCGGCCCCGATGCGCGGCCGTCGCTGGACATCTTCGCATCGGCGCCGCTCGACCTGCGCACCGCGCGCGCCGACGGCCAGCCGTTCGACGCGGTGCCGGCCGAGTGGCACGCCGTCGCGAAGGCCGGCAACGAAGACGACGACGTCTATCCGTTCCGCCTCCGCACCAGCGATCCGGCGACGGTCGACGCATGGCTGACCCTGTCGCACAACGCGCGGATGGTCAGCTTCGGCGATCCTGCCGCCGCGCAGACGCCACGCGTGTCGTTGTCGGGGCTCAATGCCGCGCTGCTGCTGATCGACGACACGCAGGGCCGCATCGGCACGGTCACCGCGCTGCTGCGCAAGGGCACGCGGCCCGCGTCGTCGGTGCCCGCCGCGCCGGCCTTGCCGCCCGCCCCCGTTCCCGCGCCGCGCGTGGCCGACCTCACGCCCGCCGAACAGCGGCCGCTCGTCGATGCCGTGTTCGACAGATTCAGCGGCAACGTGAAGCGTTGCGCGGCCGATGCCGGCGACGAAATGTCGGCGCAGGATCGCCGCAAGACAGCGACGGCCACCGCGATCTCGACCACCGACGCGATCGTATCGATCCCGTGCCAGACGAGCAGCGCGTACAACCATACGGACCTGTGGTATCGCGTGCATCGCACTGCACCGTACGCACCGACGCCGCTGGATTTCGGCGAGCACGCGAGCGCGGGGCTCGACCCGGCATCATTTGCGAACCAGCTGACCGAAGCCAGCTACGATCCCGTGCATGCGATGCTGTCGAGCCTCGACCGCGTGCGCGGTGCCGGCGATTGCGGGTCGAGCGCGTCGTGGGTGTTCGACGGCCGGCGCTTCGTGCTGAACGACGTCGCGATGCACGGCACCTGCAACGGGCTGTTCCAGGATCAGTGGCCGCGCCTGTATCGCACGGCCGGTCCGACCGGCAACCCGCGCTGACGCGCCACCGTCAGTCATCCGCCGACGATCGAGATCGAGAACCCGTCCCAGCCCTTCAGCCCGACCGTCTGCACGGCGGTCGTCACGAGATTCGGCTCGGCGACGATCCGCGCGAACCCGTCGCGCACGCCGACGACGTCCGGCTCATGGTTGTCCGGATCGGCCACGCGCCCGCACCGCACGACGTTGTCGACGACGATCACCGTGCCGGGCCGCGACAGCTTCAACGCCGCATCCAGATAAACGGCGTTGTTGTCCTTGTCCGCATCGATGAAGATGAAATCGAACGGCGCCTCGCCCGCCTCGACGAGCCGCGCGAGGCTGTCCTTCGCGCTGCCGACCACCACCGACACGACCTCCGCGAACCCGGCACGCGCGATGTTCCGCGTCGCGACCTGCGCGTGGTCGGGGTTCAGTTCGAGCGTCACGAGCCGGCCGCCCGGCGGCAACGCGCGCGCGAGCCAGATCGTGCTGTAGCCGCCGAGCGTGCCGACTTCGAGGATGCGCCGTGCGCCGCGAATCGTCGCGAGCAGCTGCAGCAGCTTGCCCTGGTTCGGCGCGACGTTGATCGCGGGCAGCCCGGCCGCGTCGCTCGCCGCGAGCGCGGCGTCGAGCGCGTCGTCGGACGGCACGAGCGTCGCGGAGAAATACGCATCCACCTTGTTCCACTGATCCTGATCCATCGCGCCCTCTTCGTCTGCGGAAAAACGCATTCTATGCGCGACGCCCCCATAAGCAACCAACCATTCGTTCTAAGGACAGCGGTGCACGTGCTCCTATAATCGGTCGACCATCACAACAACAGACGGAGCACCCATGACCGATCAGGCCTCTTCGAACTGGCGCCTCGAAACCATCGCCGTGCACGGCGGCTATCGCCCCGACCCGACCACGCGCGCGGTCGCGGTGCCGATCTACCAGACCGTTGCGTACGCATTCGACGACACGCAGCACGGCGCGGATCTGTTCGACCTGAAGGTCCAGGGCAACATCTACACGCGGATCATGAACCCGACGACGGACGTGCTCGAGCAGCGCATCGCCGCGCTCGAGGGCGGCATCGGCGCGCTCGCGCTGGCGTCGGGCCAGGCGGCCGTCACGTATGCGATCCAGACGATCGCGGAAGCCGGCGACAACATCGTGTCCGCCAGTTCGCTGTACGGCGGCACCTACAACCTGTTCGCGCATACGCTGCCGCAATACGGCATCACGACGCGCTTCGCCGATCCGCGCGACCCCGCATCGTTCGAGCCGCTGATCGACGCGCGCACGAAGGCGATCTTCGCGGAATCGGTCGGCAACCCGCTCGGCAACGTGACCGACATCGCCGCGCTCGCCGACATCGCGCATCGCCACGGAATCCCGCTGATCGTCGACAACACGGTGCCGTCGCCGTACCTGCTGCGCCCGTTCGAACACGGCGCGGACATCGTCGTGCATTCGCTGACGAAGTATCTCGGCGGCCACGGCACGAGCCTCGGCGGCGCGATCGTCGATTCAGGCAAGTTCCCGTGGGCGCGGCACGCGGACCGCTTCAAGCGGCTCAACGAGCCCGACGTCAGCTATCACGGCGTCGTCTATACAGAAGCGTTCGGGCCGGCCGCGTATATCGGCCGCGCGCGCGTCGTGCCGCTGCGCAACATGGGCGCGGCGATCTCGCCGTTCAACGCGTTCCAGATCCTGCAGGGCATCGAGACGCTCGCGCTGCGCATCGAACGCATCAGCGACAACGCGCTGAAGATCGCGCAGCATCTCGCGCGCCATGAACACGTCGAATGGGTGAACTACGCGGGGCTGCCCGATCACCCCGATCATCCGCTCGTCGCGCGCTATCTGTCGGGCCGCGCGCCCGGCATCCTGACGTTCGGCGTGAAGGGCGGCCGCGACGGCGGCGCGAAGTTCCAGGACGCGCTGAAGCTGTTCACGCGGCTCGTCAACATCGGCGACACGAAGTCGCTCGCGACGCACCCGGCCTCGACGACGCACCGCCAGCTGTCGCCGGCCGAACTCGCGAAGGCCGGCGTGAAGGAGGAAACGGTGCGGCTGTCGATCGGCATCGAGCACATCGACGACCTGCTCGCCGATCTCGACCAGGCGCTCGCGCAGGTGTGACCCGAAGCGGGCGTGCCGACTTGTGTTCTTCCTGACGGAAGGCTCGGTGAAGGCCGGCTGACGCGCGAGCGTCACCACGTCGTCGCGGCCGTCGGATACGTATCGACGATGCGCGTGCCGTTCACGGGCGTCACGCCTGCGTCGCGCAACGCGGTCCACAGGTCGATCGCATGCTCGCGCGACTTGCGGCTGCCGTCGTCGGTCAGCACGTTCAGCGCGATCACTTCGTCACGCGTGGTGAGCTGCAGTTGCTCCTTCAATTTGCGCGACTGATGCGACGCGGTACGGACCTCGCGGAGCAGGATGCGCTGCTCGGCGAGGGGTGCCGATGCGGTTCCCGCATCCGCGGGCAAGAACGTCAGCCGCCCGTTCCCGACTTCACATTGCCCGCGCGTGAACGTCGCGCTCCACTCGCCCGCCGGTACGGCCGCGAACTCGCAGCGCATCCGTTCGCTCGCGCGGCGGCCGACGTCGTGCGCCGGCGCATGCGACAGCGCGCGCTCCGGCCAGCCGGCCGCCATCGCGGCCGTCGACATCAGGCACGCGGCCAGTACGATCGCTTTCATTCTGTTGCGCATCGTCCGTTCCTCCTCGTGAACAATCAACGCACCGCGAAGCGGTTGTCGTGCGCATCGACGAGCGGCGCCGATTCGCCGCGATGTACCGTCGCGCGATGGATTTCCCGATTGCGTGCGATGGTGGCCGGGCTCGCCGGATAGTCGTGATTCGGACTCGGGATCACACCGTCGTGGCGCGCGCGCAGCAGTTCCTCGCGCACGTCCTGCCGGGTCCTGGCCTGCGCGGCGACGGACTGCGAGAAAGCGGCGATCGACAGCGCGGCCACGGCGCTGGCGATCAGCGGTCGTCGAATGTTCATGGGGGTTGGCTCCTTGCAAGGAATCCGTGACAGGAGCATCAAGATTGATCCGGCGGCGGTGCGCGACCGTGATCGCCCGATGACGGTTTCGTCACCGATCGAAAACGAATCAGGCGCACCGCGAGACAACCAGCCGGCCCTTGCGTGACAAAAATTTCATCTTCCGATCAGCTTCGCGACGGGTCACTTCGATACGATCGACAGCGTGACGGGCGATGCCCGTTACCACCCACGCAAGCGATTCGTTGCCGCACGGCACGAACACGCGTTAGGCCCGGACACGTGCAGTGCCGGGCCTTTTTTTAACGGTCATTCACGCAACCGCGGCCGCGATCGTCAGCGCGCGACGTTACGCTGCGGAAACAGGCATGGATGCGTCTTCACGTGAAAGTTCGGATTGCCGCAGCGATGCCCCGCGTAGTCGATCTGCTCGCCGGGCATCAGCCCGGCGGCAACGGGTTTTTCCTTTGCCGCGCGGGTTGGTGCGACGGATTCGGTGCCGGGGCGCACGGACGCGCAGCCTGCGAGAAGCGGAACGAGCAACGTGACGATAAGCGATGAACGGAGAGACAGGCGTTTCACTGGGCGGACGAGAGGAAGTGTCGTGACAGGGCCGTCCGCCATCGGAACTGCCGCGGCGAACGGTGCGCAAGCCAGCAGCCGGGTCGCATATCGGCAGCCATCCTGCCGACACGTCCGCCGCTGGGTGACTGCATGTTCCGCCCTGGTCCCATCGCATCGATGACCCGAACATGACGTTTGCGTCATGTCGTCCGGCGTCGCACGTCACGCGCCGCCGCGCAATCTGACGCATTTGTCATCTGCCGATCACGGTCACGCTCGGCGGCTTTCGCATACTGGGTCCATGGATCGCCACCCGGCGGCCTCATCAAGGAGAGCTCCATGAAAACGGCAAAACTCGCAGCCCTGTTCGTCACCGCCACGCTGTCGCTCGGCGTCGCCTCGCAAGCCGCCTTCGCGCAGACGCAAACGCAGGGCAAGACCCGCGCGGAAGTCATCAACGAACTGAAGCAGGCGCAGCACGACGGCGTCGTGCCGACGAGCAAGACGCAGTACCCGCCGACCGGCGAGATCATCGCGCGCAACAAGGAGCTTCACGGGATTTCGGTGCATGGCGGCGAGAAGGCGCCCCAGGCCGACAATCACGACAGCCTCGCGACCCGCTGATGCGGGTCAGCCGCGGGCCCCGCCGCGCGATCGCCGGCAGCAGGCCGCGCGCCGCCCGATCGCGGCGAACGCGCGGCCGGGCCTGCGCGCGAGCTCACGCATCGACCGCCGGTACGGCCGTCGGCGCGACCGGCGGCCGCTGCGGAAAACGCAGCCAGAACGTCGTGCGCCGGCCGGGGTCACTGTCGACGCCACATTCGCCGCCGTGGTTGTCCATGATCGACCGGACGATCGCGAGGCCGAGCCCCGTCCCCGACGCCGAATTGTGCCGCGACGGATCGACGCGATAGAACCGCTCGAAAATTCGCGCGACATGCTGCGCGTCGATGCCCGGCCCCGTATCCGATACGGCGATCGTCGTCGCGCCGCCCTGCTCCGAACAGTCGATCGTCACGACGCTGCCACGCGGCGCGTAAGCCAGCGCATTGGACAGCAGGTTGCTCAACGCGCGCTGGTACAGCGTGAGATCCGCATCGACCCACGCATAGCCGTCGACCTTCACCGACACGCCCGCATCCTCCGCGAGCGGCTCGTAGTAGCCGGCGACACGCGACGCTTCCTCGGCCGCATCGAGCCGCCGCACGTCGATCGGCGTGCCGGCCTGCTCCGAGCGCGCGAGGAACAGCATGTCCTCGATCATCCGCGACAGCCGCTGATACTCGTCGATGCTCGACTCGATCACGTTCCGGTATTCGTCCGCGCTGCGCGGCTGCGACAGCACGACCTGCGCGGCCGCCTGCAGGTTCGTGAGCGGCGTGCGCATGTCGTGCGCGAGATTCGACGAGAACTGGCTCAGCCGCGTAAACGATTCGCTCAGGCGCGCGAGCATCCCGTTGAACGCGTGTTCCAGCTCCTTCAGCTCGCCGGACGTATCGAGTTCCGGCAGCGGATGGGCCAGCCGGTTCGACGACATCTGCTCGGCCCGCGCCGCGAAACGCCGCAGCGGGCTCAGCCCGAGCGCCGCGATGCCATAGGCGATCGCGGCCGCCAGCACGACGCCGAACACCTCGATCACGACGATCGTGTACGCATGGGTGCGCAGCAGCAGCACGTCGGCGCTGCGGTCGTACTGCACCGCGACGCGCACGACGGGCGCGCCCGCGCCGGCGAGCGGCACGGTCATCACCAGATACTGATGCCGCACGCCGGGCGGTGCGACGAACACCGGGATGCGGCCCGCGTCCGTCGACAGCAACGGCGCATAGGTCCGGAACCCGGGCGTGCCGACGATGCGCGTGCCGGCCGCATCGTAGATCGCCAGATCCATGTTCGGATGCCCATGCAACTGGTCGACCCAGATATCGGTGTTGCGCGCGACGTCGGCGGTCGAACGCGCTTCGGCGAGGTGCGTGCCCAGCGCGGCGGAAATGCCGGCCATCTGCTCGGCGGCCGTCGTCTCGATGCGATTGCTCAGCGCCTCGTACAGCGCGACGCCGCTCGATGCGAGGATCACCGACGTCGACAGGACGATGAGCGCGGTGAGGCGTCCGCGCAGCGTGCGCGGCAGCAGGCGCGCGATCATGTCGCCGCGCCGTCGCGCACTTCCAGCACGTAGCCCATCCCGCGCACGGTGTGGATCAGCTTCGGTTCGTACGCGTCGTCGATCTTCGAGCGCAGCCGCCGGATCGCGGAATCGACGACGTTCGTATCGCTGTTGAAGTTCATGTCCCACACCTGCGACGCGATCGTCGCGCGCGGCAGGATCTCACCCTCGCGACGCATCAGCAGCCACAGCAGCGCGAATTCCTTCGCGGTCAGCAGGATCGTGTCGCGCTGCCGCGTGGCCTTGCGGCGCGTCAGGTCGAGTTCGAGATCGGCCACGCGCAGCGTGTTCGAATCGCGCGGCTGGCCGCGCCGCAGGATCGACTTGATGCGCGCGGTGAGTTCGACGAAGTCGAACGGCTTGGCCAGGTAATCGTCGGCGCCGAGTTCGAGCCCCTTCACGCGATCGCCGACGTCGTCGCGCGCGGTGAGGAACAGCACGGGCGTCGACTTGCTGCGGCGCAGGTTCTGCAGCAGCGTCCAGCCGTCCTGCCCCGGCAGCATCACGTCGAGCACGAGCAGGTCGTACTCCTCGGTTTCGGCCTGGTGCTGGCCCGTGATGCCGTCCTCCACCCAGTCGACGACATAGCCGGCCTCGGTCAAGCCCTTGCGCAGGTAGGCGCCCGTTTTCGGTTCATCCTCGACAATCAGAATTCGCATCACGCATTACCCTTGAAGAAACCCAGCCGGCGCAGCACGCCCGCGCCGAACCCGTCGCGCAATACCGCGCGCCACGACACCGAGTGGCTCACGCGGTACAGCACCGGCAGCACCAGCAGCGTCAGCGCCGTGGACGACAGGATACCGCCGATCACGACCGTCGCGAGCGGGCGCTGCACCTCGGCGCCGGTGCCGGTCGCGAACGCCATCGGCAGGAAGCCCAGCGACGCGACGAGCGCGGTCATCAGCACGGGCCGCAGCCGCGTGAGCGCGCCTTCGCGCACGGCCGTGTCGAGCGGCATCCCTTCGTCGCGCAGGTTGCGGATGAACGAGATCATCACGAGACCGTTGAGCACCGCGACGCCGGACAGCGCGATGAAACCGACCGCCGCGGTGATCGACAGCGGAATCCCGCGCAGCCACAGCGACGCCACGCCGCCGCTCAGCGCGAACGGAATGCCGGTGAACACCAGCAGCCCGTCCTTCACGTTGTTGAACATCACGAACAGCAGCACGAACACCATGAACAGCGCGAGCGGCACGACCAGCTTCAGCCGCTCGCTGGCGCTTTGCAACTGCTCGAACTGGCCGCCCCACGACACCCAGTAGCCGGCCGGCACGCGCACGTCCTGCTGCAGTTGCTCGCGGGCGTCGGCGACGAACGAGCCGACGTCGCGGCCGCGCACGTTCGCGCTGACGACGACACGCCGCTTGCCGTCCTCGCGGCTGATCTGGTTCGGGCCCGGCGCGACCTCGATCGTCGCGAGCTCCGCAAGCGGCACGTACGGCGCCTGCGCGAGCGGCGCGCTGGCCCCGGCGGCCGGCGCGGGCAGCGCGATCGGCAGCCGCTTGATCGCCTCGATGTCGGAGCGCAGCTCGTCGGGCAGCCGCACGACGATGTCGAAGCGGCGGTCGCCCTGGAACAGCGTGCCGGCCTTCTGCCCGCCGACGGCCGCGGCCACCGTGTCCTGCAGGTCGGCGACCGTCACGCCGTAGCGCGCGAGCTTGTCGCGGTCGAGGTTGACGGTCAGCACGGGCAGGCCCGTGGTCTGCTCGACCTTCACCTCGGATGCGCCCGGCACCTTCTGCAGCGCGGCCGCGATCTGCTCGCCGGTCTGGTTCAGCACGGCCATGTCGTCACCGAAGATCTTCACGGCGACGTCGCTGCGCACGCCCGAGATCAGCTCGTTGAAGCGCAGCTGGATCGGCTGCGAGAATTCGTACGCGTTGCCCGGCAGTTCCGCGAGCGCTTCCTCGATTTCGCGCACGAGCTGGTCGCGCGGCTTGTTCGGGTCGGGCCACGTGTCGGTCGGCTTCAGCATGATGTAGCCGTCCGACAGGTTCGGCGGCATCGGGTCGGCCGCGATCTCGGCCGTGCCGGTGCGCGCGAACACGCGCTCGATTTCCGGGAAGCGCGCCTTCAGCGTCTTCTCGATCGACTTCTGCATCTCGACCGACTGCGACAGGCTCGTGCCGGGAATCCGCAGCGCGGCGACCGCGAGATCGCCTTCGTTCAGGCTCGGAATGAACTCGCTGCCGAGCCGCGTCGCGAGCCCGAGCGTGACCAGCACGATCGCGCCGGCGCCGAGCATCACGCGCGCCGGGCGCGTCATGAACGCGGCAAGCACCGGTTCGTACGCGCGCCGCGCCCAGCCCATCAGCCGGTTCTCCTTTTCCTCGACGCGCTCGCCGATGAACAGCGCGACCGCGGCCGGAATGAACGTGACGGTCAGCACCATCGCGGCGGCCAGCGCCATCACGACGGTCACGGCCATCGGATGGAACATCTTCCCTTCGACGCCGGTGAGCGCGAAGATCGGCAGGTACACGACCATGATGATCAGTTGCCCGAAGATCAGCGCGCGGCGCGCCTCCTGCGACGCGCCGAACACTTCGGCGAAGCGCTCGTCGCGCGTCAGCGGCCGGCCGGTGACGGCCTGCGCATGCGCGAGCCGACGCACGCAGTTCTCGACGATCACGACCGCGCCGTCGACGATGATCCCGAAGTCGAGCGCGCCGAGGCTCATCAGGTTCGCGCTGACCTTCGCGTTGACCATCCCGGTGAAGGTCATCAGCATCGACAGCGGGATCACGAGCGCGGTGATCAGCGCCGCGCGAATGTTGCCGAGGAACAGGAACAGCACGGCGATCACGAGGATCGCGCCTTCCAGCAGGTTCTTCTTCACCGTCGCGACGGCCTTCTCGACGAGCACGGTGCGGTCGTACACGGGAATCGCCTTCACGCCGGCCGGCAGCGTGCGGTTCACGTCCGCCATCTTCGCGGCAACCGCCTTCGCGACCGAGCGGCTGTTCTCGCCCATCAGCATGAACACCGTGCCGAGCACGACCTCCTCGCCGTTCGACGTCGCGGCGCCGGTGCGCAGCTCGCGGCCGACGTCGACCTGCCCGACTTCCTTCATCCGCACCGGCACGCCGCCGACGTTGGTCAGCACGATGTTCGCGATGTCGTCGACGGTGCGCGCCTGGCCCGGCACGCGCACCAGGTACTGCTCGCCGCGCTTCTCGATGTAGCCCGCGCCGACGTTGTCGTTGTTGCGTTCGAGCGCACGCACGACGTCGGCGAGCGTCAGCCCGTACGACATCAGCTTTGCCGGATTCGGCGCGACGCGGTACTCCTTCACGTAGCCGCCGATCGAGTTCACCTCGGTCACGCCGCGCACGTTTCTCAGTTGCGGCCGGACGACCCAGTCCTGCAGCTCGCGCAGGTCGGCCGCCGTATAGCGCGTGCCGTCGGGCTTGCGCGCGGCCGCGTCGGCCTCGACGGTCCACAGGTAGATTTCGCCGAGCCCGGTCGACGTCGGTCCCATTGCCGGCGCGATGCCGGCCGGCAGCTTGTCCTTCGCTTCCTGGATGCGCTCGTTGACGAGCTGCCGCGCGAAATAGATATCGGTGCCGTCCTTGAAGATCACGGTGACCTGCGACAGGCCGTAGCGCGAAATCGAACGCGTCTGCTCGAGGCCCGGCAGGCCGGCCATCACGGTCTCGACCGGATAGGTGATGCGCTGCTCGGCCTCCAGCGGCGAGTAGCCGGGCGCGGCCGTGTTGATCTGGACCTGCACGTTGGTGATGTCGGGCACCGCGTCGATCGGCAGCTTCTGGTAGCTGTACACGCCCAGCGCGGCCACGGCTGCGATCGCCAGCATCACGAGCCAGCGGTGCGCAATCGCAAAGCGGATCAGGCGCTCAAACATGGCGGGATTCCTTGAAGCGGGGAACGGTTGCCCGCACCGGACGGGCTGCCCGGCCGATCACGCGGCGGGCCGGAAAGCGAGCCGCCGGTCGAGCCGCGAATCGAGCCGCGAATCGAGCCGCGAATCGAGTTGCGAATCGAGTTGCGAGCCGGGCCCCATGCCGGGCCGCAAGCCGGGTCTCGATTCGCGCTCCGGCGTACGCGTCATGCTCATTCATGTTCCGCACTCCCCTTGCCAAGCTCGGCCTTCAGCACGAAGCTGTTCGAGGCCACGTATTCCTGGCCCGGCTCGAGCCCTTTCAGCACTTCGGTCGCGCGTTCGTCGCGCCGCCCCGTCTCGACGGCCTGCGCGACGAAGCCCTTCGGCGAGCGCACGAACACCGACGGCGCGCCGTCGACGTCCTGCAGCGCGTCGCTCGCGACCGCGAGCGGCACGGCCTGCTTGCCCGCATCGACCGACACGTTGACGAACATCCCGGGCCGCCACACGCCGTCCGGGTTCGGCAGCACGACGCGAGCGGGCGCGGTGCGCGTCTGTTCGCCGAGCAGCGAGCCCACGTAAGCGATCGGCCCGCTCGAACGCGATTCGAACGCGGTCGCGCTGACGGTCGCGTCGCGGCCGACGCGCACGTCGTTCAGCCGCTGTGCGGGCACGGCCATCTCGGCCCACACCGTCGACAGGTCGGAGATCACGAACATGCTTGCGTCCGCGGCGATCGCTTCGCCGGGTGTCGCGTGCTTCTCGACGATCGTGCCCGCGAACGGTGCGCGCAATGCGTAGCGGTTCAGCGCGCCCCCACCGGCCGGCGCGTTCAGCGCGGCCAGTTTCTGTCGCGCGTTCTGCACGGCGATCTCCGCCTCGCGCAACTGCACCTGCGCCTGCTGGTAGTCCTGTTCCGCCGAGATGCGCTCCTGCCACAGCGTGCGTTCGCGTTCGTAGGTTGCGCGCGCGCCGGACAGCCGGCGTTCGGCGGTCAGCAGTTCGCTGCGCCGATCCGCGAGATCGGTACTGGCGATCACGGCCAGCACCTGCCCCTTCGCGACGTTCTGCCCGAGCGACACCTGCACCTGCTCGACGATGCCGGCCACGCGCGGCACGACGTGCGCGGTGCGATCCTCGTTGAACCGGATCTCGCCCGGCAACTGGAACGGTGTGGCGATCTGCGCGGGGCCGGCCTTCGCGAGCGCGATCTTCGACGTCTGCAACTGCGCGTCGGTCAGCGCGATCGCGCCGTCCGCGCGAGCGAACGGAAACGACGCAGCCTCGTTGCCGGCCTTGACGTCGATCGTCGCGTCGAACACGTGCGGCTTCGCGATCGGCTGCGCCGATACGAACTTCCGGCCCGCCGCGTCGAACCGCATCGGTTCGTGCGAGCGGTCGTACCGCACCAGCGTGCCGGACACGGCGACGCCCTGGTCAACCGGCTTGCCGTCGACGGACGGATAGACGACCAGCCGTGCGTCGCCGGGCTTTTCCGTCATCACGATCTCGACGGACAGTTTGCCGCGCGTGAGCACGACGCCGCCGTGCGCGCCGGTGCCGGCGCCGTCGGCCGCTTGCACGGCCCCGGTGCCCGCGGGCGCGGACGCACCGCCTCGCGTGACGGCGAGCGCGCCGAGCACGATCCCGGCGCCGCCGAGCACGGCCGCCGCAATGATGAAGATTCTGCTGCGTGACATGATGATCCTTCAGGTGAGAAGCGCGGCTATTGCGCGACGGCCGCGAGCGGCGTGCCGACGAGCCGGCCGAGGTCGGCGCGGGCCGCATGCGCGTCGGCGAGCGCGCGCACGTATTGCGATTGCCCCTGGAACAGCGTGCGCTGCGCGTCGAGCACGTCGAGGAAGCTGAACTTGCCGAGCGCGTAGCCGCGCGACATCGCATCGAGCGCGAGCCGTGCGCCGGGCAGGATGTCGGTCTTCAGCCGCCGCGCTTCCTGCGCGGCCGCGTCGAAATTCGCATACGCCTGCGCAAGCTCCAGCCGTAGCCGCGAGCGCTCACGGTCGCGATCGGCATTCGCGCGCTCGGCCTTGTGCGTCGCTTCGAGCAGCGCGCCGCGGTTCGTGTCGAACAGCGGAATCGGAATCGACACGCCGACCACCGCCTGGTTGTCCGGCACGCCGCCGGTCGTCACCCGCTTCACGCCCGCGCTGATCGTCACGTCCGGGATGCGCCGCGCGCGTTCGAGCGACACGGCCGCGTTCGAGCGCAGCATCTCCGCACGCGCGACGCGGGCGAGCGGTGCGTCGTCGAGCCGTGCGGTCAGCGCGGACAGCGGTTCGACCGCCGGCACCGTTTCCAGATCGCCGAGCGCGACCCGCCGGTCGCCGCGCGCTTCGCCCATCACCGCATTCAGCCTTTCGCGCGCGACGTCGACGCGGCCACGCGCGGTCACCGCTTCGATCTGCACGCCGGCGGCCGCCACCTGCGCCTTGGTCGCCTCGACCGGCGACACCTTGCCGGCCTGCGCACGGCGGCCCGCGAGATCCGCGGAGCGCGCGGCGATCGCGGCCGATTCCTCGGTGACCTGCAACTGTCGCTGCGCGGCGAGCAATCCGTAGAACGCGGCGATCACGTCCGCGCGCACGACGGCGCCCTGCTCGTCGAGCGATGCGTTCGCGGCCTCGCGGCCGTACGACGCGACGTCGAGCCGCGCGCGCCGCTTGCCGCCGAGTTCGATGGTCTGGTTGATCAGCGCGGTCGACGTGCGCTCCGCGCGGCTGACGCCTTCCTGCAGCAACGACACTTCCGGATTGGGACGCGCGCCGGCCTGCATCAGCGCGCCGGCCGACGCATCGACGTCGGCGCGCGCGCCGCGCAGCGCCGGGTTGTTGCGGGCCGCGGTCGCGAGCGCGTCGGACAACGTCAGCGATGGGAGCGATGGCGCGTCGGGCGGTGATGCATCGCCGGAAGCCGCCGGGACCAGCGTCGGCGCCGCGACCTGCGGCGATTGCGCATGGGCCGTCGCGGCCGTCGCGAAGACGACGGCCACGGCGAGAGTGAGCTTGAGCATGTTCGGTTCTGCGATAACGGTTCGCAACCGATGCTACGGATCGGGTGCAGTGCGAACATGAGCCGAAGATGACAATTCCGTCATGTTGGCACGGCGACGTGCGAACGTGCAGACGTGCGGCGTCCCGCGGGAGCAGCGTCCCGGTTCAACGGTCAGACGGTTTCGGTGAAGGTGCGGCGCGATCGCCGCACGGCAGGAAGATGATGCTCAGGAAATCGGCATGCGTGCGATGAAACACGCGACAAGCACGTCAGGCACGCCCTTGCTTCGCGCGCCGGCGTTGCACCAGCCAGTCGAGCAGTTGCCGCCCATCGCGTTCGCCGAACCAGCGCGCGTGCCCCAGCAGATAGCCGTCGTACGCGATATCGACGATCGCCGGGGCATCGATGATGCACCCGAAATACGCGACCTCCGACAGCGCGAACTCCGTATGCACGATCGGCAGCAGCGCGACCAGCGCCGCATACGCGTCGTCGCTCAGCGGTTCGAGCGATTCGTAGCCGTCGAGCAGCGCATCGATGTGCGCGTATTCGACGCGGCGCGCATCGGCCGGCGCCATCCAGTCGACCGTATTGCGCTCGATCGCCAGCGCGACGTCCATCACCGCGCAGGTGCGATCGGACAGGCCGAAATCGAGCACGGTGCGCACCTGCGCGCCGGGGCCCGCGTCGGTCCACAGCAGGTTCGACGCATGCCAGTCGCCGTGCGTCCACAGCGGCGGCAGCGCGGGCAGCAGCGGCACGAGGCGCGCGTGATACGGACCGATCGCATCCGCGACGTCGCCGCGCCAGTCGCGCGCGCCGAGCGCGCGCACCAGCAACGGCTGCGCATCGACCCAGCGCTCCAGCGCACCCGCCAGATCGGTGGACGACAGCACGCGGAAACTCGACAGCAGCGTGCGCACGGGCCGCGCCGGCGCATCGTAGCCGGCCGACGCGCGATGCAGTTCGGCCAGCGCGCGGCCTGCCGCGTACGCATGCGAAGGATGCGTGAACGGCTGCCACGACATCACGCCGCGATACGGGTCGACGCCGGGCGCGACCACATGGACCTCATAGGTCCAGTCGCCGGACGCAAAGGCCGTCGCGCCGTGGCGATCGGCCAGCACCTCCACCACCGGCATCCCGCGCTCGCGCAGATGCGCGATGAAACGATGCTCTTCCTCGAGCCCGGCGACGTCGCGCAGGCTCACGTGATGCCGCTTGACGAACAGCGCGCGCCCGTCCGTCATCCGCACCAGGGTGGCCGCCGCGAACTGCCGCGGACTGTGCCACGTCAGCCGCGCCGGTTCGCCGGCGCCGTCGATGCGCGCGAGCAGCGCCGCCACCTCGTCGTGCGTCATCAGCGGCCAGTCGCGTTCGGCCTGCTCGCCGTCGACGCCGAATTGCGGCGGTGCGACGTCCCGCGACAACGGCCCGTCCGGCTCGAGTGGAAATGACATGAACGAGGTAACTCCGTAGTTGAATCGACCCGTGAATCGGCCCGTGAATCGGCCCGAAAATCAGCCCGCCGGGTTCGCCGTCGCGCGCAGCGCGTCAGCCGTGCGGCTCCAGTCGCGCCAGCCGATCACGGCGAGCGCGATGAACAGCGCATAGAGTCCGGCCGTCAGATACAGCTCCTTGAACACGAACATCCCGACGTAGACGACGTTCACGACGATCCACAGCCCCCACGACGCGATGTAGCGCCGCGCGGTCCAGTATTGCGCGACGAGGCTGAACGCGGTCAGCGACGCATCGACGAACGGCAGCGCCGCATCGGTCCAGCGCGCCATCATCCCGCCGAGCAGCGCGCTGCCGACGACGGCCGCGATCAGGTCGGGCAGCATCTGCCGCGGCCGCACGCCGGTGACGGGCGCCACGTCGCCTGCCGGCGCCGCGCCGCCGCTCGCCTCCAGCGTACGCTGCGCGATCCAGCGGCGCCAGCCGTACACCTGCAGCACCGCGAACGCGCCCTGCAGCAGCATGTCGGAATACAGCTTCACGTCGAAGAAGATCCAGCCGTACAGCGCGACCGACGCGAGCCCGACCGGCCAGCACAGCATGCGCCGCTTCGCGGTCAGCCAGATCGCGAGCGCGCTGACGATCACGCCGGCGATTTCGAGTGGGGACATCGTCTGTGCTCTCCTGGTTGGCTGCCGGGGCCGCGCGTCACGCGGCCGGATCCGGACGATCAGAAATCATAGGTCAACGACACGCGCGCGGTGCGCGGCGCGCCCGGGAACAGGTACGCGTCGCCCTGCTGCTCGCCCGCGTCGCGCCAGTAGAACTTGTTGAACAGGTTGTCCACCGATACGCGCAGCACCGTGCGATGGCCCGCGATCTTCGTCGTATAGCGCGCGCCGAGGTTGAACACGAACCACGACGGCACGCGCGCGGTACCTTCCTCGTTCGCGTTGCGCGCGGCGCTGTACTCGACGCCGCCGAGCACGTTCAGGCCGGCGACGCCGGGCACCGCGTAGTCCGCATACAGCGACGCGCGCAGCGCCGGCACGTTGATGATCTGGTGCCCTTCGTACGCCGGCGAACCCGAATCGTACGCGCGCGCGCGAATCGCCGCGACGCTGGCCGTCAGCCCGAGCCGCTCGGTCACGCGCCCGGCCGCACCGAGCTCGATCCCCTGGTGCCGCTGCGTGCCGCGCTGCACGAACGTGTAGGTCGTGCCCGATGCGTCCGGGTCGGCGAACTGGAACGGCTTGCTGATCGAGAACACGGCGGCCGTGAGGCTCAGCCGGTCGAGCCAGTCGTATTTCGCACCGAGCTCGAACTGGTGCGATTCGACCGGCGGCAGGAACGCATACGCATTGGTCGCGCGCACCGGCGCCTGGTCGCCGAGCGACAGCGCCTTGCTGTACGACGCGTACAGCGACAGCACGTTCAGCGGCTTGTAGACGAGCGCGACCTGCGGCAGGAACACCGAGCGGTCGGTGTGCGTCGCGTCGCCGTCGAGGCTGTCCCAGCTGCGCTGGCGCAGCAGCACTTCCTTGCCGCCCGCGAGCACCTGCCAGTGCTCGCCGATGCTGATGCGGTCGAGCCCGAACACGCCGTACTGCCATGAGTCGAGCTGCGGATACGACGGTCCGGCCGTGTTCGGCGACGGTGCGAACGCGACGTCGGGCCCGTAGATGTTCTCGCTGCCCACGTAGTCGTACACGGCGTTCGCCATGTGCACGACGCGGCGCTGCACGCTCACGCCGAACGTCAGCTCGTGGCGCAGCGGGCCCGTCGCGAACTTGCCCGTCGCGACCGCACGCAGATCGTCGTTGCGGCGATATTCGCCCGGGCTGCGGAAGTCGTACACGTCGTAGTCGCCGTTCGCGCCGAAGAAGAACGGCGACGTCGCGCCGGCCGCGCAGCTCGCCGCGTAATAGCAGCCGTACGCGAACGCGCTGTTGTCGTCGATCATCGTGCGGCTGCGGCCCGCGGCGATGGTGGCCTTCCAGTCGTCGTTGAACCGGTAGTCGAAGCGCGCGTTCAGGTTCAGCGCGTCGGATGTCACCGGCTTCGCCCACGGCTGCGTGCCGAGCGCCTTCGACGTCGTCTTCACGGACGGCACGACCGTGCCGCCGAGCAGCTGGTAGCCGGGCGCGGAACGCTGGATCCACTGCTGGAATTCCGCGTTGAGCTGCAGGCTCGCGCGCGGACTGATGTCCCAGTCGGCGGCGATCGAGCCGAACGTGCGCCGTCCGTTCGTGCCGTCGATGTACGAGTGCATGTTCTCCTTCGCGGCATTGATCCGGAAGCCGAACTGATTGTCGGGGCCGAAGCGGCGGCCGAGATCGACGGCCGCCGACGTCGAGCCGCGGCTGTCGACGCCGGCCGTCACGCTCGCGACGTTCGCCGAGCGCTTCGTCACGAAGTTGATCACGCCGCCCGGCGCGACCACGCCGCTGTCGATGCCGGCCAGCCCCTTCAGGATCTCGACGCGCTCCTTGTTCTCGAGCGGCACGTTCTGCTCGCCGGACACCGTCAGCCCGTCGATCCGGATCGCGCTCGCGAGATCGACCGGAAAGCCGCGGATCGCGAAGCCTTCGAAGTAGCCGACCGGCGCATAGTCGTTGACGACCGACGCATCGTTGCGCACCACGTCGCTCAGGCGCTTCGCCTGCTGGTCGTCGATCTGCGCGCGTGTGACGACGCTGACGGAGGCCGGCGTGTCGCGCAGCGGCGCGTCGTCGAGCCCCGCGACCGACGCTTCGCGCACGCGAAACGCGCCGCCGCGCTCGCCGCTGACCGTGATCGCCGGCAGCGTCGCGCTGCCGGCCGCATCGACGTCGGAGGCCGGCGCGTCGCCCTGTGCCGCGGCGGCCTGCGCCGCGAAAAGCGTGATGCCGAGACCGACGCCAAGCCCGACCTTCGCGCGCCGCCGCCGTGCGGGCGCCGCTGTTGTTCTATTCACCGTCATTGTTCTGGATGGAAAACTCGCCACTCGACCCTGTCGAAACACTCGGAACCCATTCGTACCCCTTACGCCGCTGCGAAGCGCGACCTCGCGCACGCACCCGCGACGGTCCCGGCGGACCGCCTGGGACATACGTCGACACGATATTCATCAGACGAATCGAACGATCGGGCGCGCATGCGTGCCGATCGATCGGGAAAGCGCAGGATGGGACATCGGATGCCGGTGACGCGCCGGGCGCCGACGCGGCCGCCGATCCGTGGATCGCGCGCGTGTCGGGCGGCCGGCCGCTTCGCGCGGTCTTGTCACGCGGGGGACGCTTCGAACGCCCCGGTGCGGGCGCCGGGCATCTGCGTGCGCCGTTCGTCGGAACGCCGGCATGCCCGTCGCGCGCGACATCGCGGCGTGGCGCGCATTTTACCCCGGGCGGGGCTGAAGGCCGGTGAATCGGGTCGAACCGGCGGTGACGGAACAAACGAAAACGGATGACGCGGTTCGGACGACAGGTCGACGACGGTCGTCACGTCAACGCCGAGACGGGCGGCATCGACGATGGTACGGCAACGTGCCGGTCGAACGGCACGAGGCCGAAACGCGAGCGGCGACGCGCTCGCGTCTCGGCCGTGGATCAGAACCCCTGCATCGTCACCGTCGGATCGACGACCAGATGGACGACGCCGTAGATCACCGCGCCGACCAGCAGCGCGAGCACGATCGCGACGAACGGCAGCAGCGTGAAGTTGACGTTCGCGAGATCGGACGCGTGCGCCTTGCTGTTGCGCACGCCGAAGAAACTCCACAGAACCAGGCGGATCATGCTGAACAGTTTCATGATGTTGCTCCTTTCCTCTATCGGTTGACGCTATCGTCGATCCGACAGGTCTCCGGAAAAAGAAGCAGTTGCGCGCGGCTTTTGCGCAGCACGCGTTGTGCGACCGCGTGTCGCATGCTGGTCGCACATGCATCAGCGGTCGAGCACGAGCGGCGCCGCGGCCCCTTGGGCGGGCCGCGCGACGCACAGCAACGCGCAGCCGGGTTCGACCGCCGCGTCGTGTGCCTCCACGTAGTCGACCGCGCCGGACAACACGCGCGTCGCACACGTGCCGCACGACCCGGACCGGCATTCGGACGGCACCGCCACGCCCTGGCCTTCGGCGAATTCGAGCAGCGTGCCGTCGGCGGGTGTCCAGGCGGCGTCGCGTGCCGAGCGGCGGAACACGACCGGCACGCCGGCCGCCGGCGGCGCCCCGGCCGCGCGGGTCGCGCCGCGCACGACGCTCGACGGCCCGAACGCCTCGAAGCGGATACGCTCGTCCGGCACGTTCAGCGCGCGCAGTCCGTCGTACAAGTCGCGCATGAACGCGGACGGCCCGCACAGGTAGAAGTCGTAGTCGTCGAACGGCAGGATGCGCTTCAGTTGCGCGATGCCGATGCGCCCCGCTCGCGCCGTGCCGTCGCATCGCGGCTGGCTGTCGAACCAGTGCAGCGATACGCGCGCGTCGGCGTCCGCGATGCGCGTCAGTTCCTTCGCGAACGGCCGGTCGGCCGTGTCGCGTGCGCCGTGCACGAAGACGATGCGGCGCGATGCGGTATCGTCGGCCAGCGCGCGGCGCAGCATCGCGATCATCGGCGTGATGCCGATGCCGGCCGACACCAGCACGGCCGGACGCGGGCTCGCGACGTCGAACGTGAAGCGACCGCGCGGCATCTGCGCATCGAGCGTCATGCCGGTACGCGCGTGGTCGTGCAGCCAGGCCGACACCCGCCCTTCGCGCTTCACGGTGATCCGGTAATCCGGCGCACCGGGTGCATCGGACAGCGTGTAGCTGCGGATCGTCGGCGCAGCGCCGTCCGGCAGCGCGACGCGCAGCGTCAGGTGCTGCCCGGCTTCGTAGGGCGGCAACGCGCCGCGGTCCGCCGGTTCGAAATGAAACGAGCGGATCGCGCGTGCTTCGTCGACGATCCTCGCGATGCGCAGCGGGCGCCAGTTGGAGGCCGAGGGTGATTCAAACGCCGATACAGATGTCGATGCTGATGCTGAAGTCGATGTCGAAGCCGATGTCGATATCGAACCCGAAGCCGAGGTCGATGCCGATGCCGATGCCGATGCCGATGCCGAAGCCGAGGTCGAGGTCGAGGTCGAGGTCGAGGTCGAGGTCGATGCCGATGCCGATGCCGATTCAAATGCGGGCGCCGATGCGGGTGCCGACGCGCACGCCGACGCCGACACCGCCGGCAAGACAAATGCCACCGCCCCACCCGCGATCGCCGCCGCCCCCCTCCCCACGAACTGCGGCGCCCGCTCGACCGCCGACCACCGGAACGGCAGCACGCCCCGCGTGCGCCGCACTTCGCGCACATGAAACCGCACGACCCGCTGCGCGCCGTCGAACGACGCGACGAGCGGCCCGTCCCACACGATCTCCGCGTGCGCGGCCACATACAGCAGGTCGCCGCGGTCGAAATCGACGAACAGCAGCCCCGCGCGCGGATCGTGCTGCAGGTTGCCGAGCGTGTTGAAGAAGCGATTGCCGCTGAAATCCGGCGTCGTCAGCGTGTGCGCGTCGTCGACGCGCACGAAGCCGGGCATCCCGCCGCGATGCGACACGTCCGCGCCGCGCGCGGCACCCGCCCCGGCCGACGTGCTCGCACTCGCGACGAAGAACGTATCGGCCTGCGCGAGCAGCGCGCGATCCGCGTCGCTCAACCGGTCCGACACGTCGGCCGCGATGGACGCATCGCCGTCACGCGGCACGAACGTCGGCGTGCGGCCCTGGATGTACTTCGCGCAGTTGCCGAAGCTCTGCTCGACCGCGATCGTCAGCGCGCCGCCGTCGACCGCGCGCACGACGCCGTTCACGCGATTGCGCCGACGCGTGTCGAACTCGATCCCGAGCCCGCCGAGCGGCACGCCCGGCTGCCATGCACCGGCCAGCGGATCGCCGGGCAGCGCGTCGCCGTCGATGCGCAGCGTGCGCGCGTCCGGCGTCGTCACGAAGCCGGGCATCCCGACCCGCAGCGTCGCCCACGGCTGGCCGTGCGCATCAACGCCGCCGAGCACGAAGAACGGCAGCTGCGCGAAGAACGTCCGGTGCTGGTCCGGCATGAAGCGCCGGATCCCGCGCCGGCCGGCCGCCCCCGCGGCTTCCATCACGCCCGCGCGCTGCTGCACGGCCAGCTCGCCCGCATGAAACGGCGCAACGTCGAGTTCCCAGCCCGGTACGGCGGCGGTCGGCGCGGTCATCGCGTTCTCCCGGTAAAGGCGCGGCTTCGCGTCAGGCAGCGAGCAGGCCCGCGCGGGTCGGCGGCATGGCGACGAAGCCCGGCAGCGCCTCGACGCGCGCGAGCCACGCGCGCACGTGCGGATACGGTTCCAGCGACACGCCGCCTTCCGGCGCGTGCGCGATATACGTGTAGGCGGCGATGTCGGCGATCGTCGGCTGCGCCCCCGCGGCGAACGGCTTGCCGGCAAGTTCCTGGTCGATCACGGCGAGCACCTTCGCGGCCGTGCGCTTGGCCGCGTCGTGATCGAGCGGCGCGCTGAACACGGTGACGAGCCGCGCGGCCGCCGGCCCGGTTGCGATCGGCCCGGCCGCGTAGGACAGCCAGCGCTGCACGGTCGCCGCGCCGGCGGCATCGTCGGGCAGCCAGTGCGCGTCGCCGTAGCGCTTCGCGAGATAGACGAGGATCGCGTTCGAATCGGCGAGCACGGTGCCGTCGTCGTCGATCACCGGCACCTGGCCGAGCGGATTGAGCGCGAGGAACGCGGGTTCGCGCTGCGCACCGGCCGCGAGGTCGACGTCGACGGTCTCGAACGGCAGCCCGAGCAGCGACAGGAAGAGCCGGACGCGATGCGCGTGCCCGGACAGCGGGAACGAATAGACGCGAACCGGACGGGCGGGCTTGCTGGCGGCTGGCATGGAAAGGCTCCTGGATCTCGCGCCGCCGGGAATCGGCGACGAACGGCCCCAGCGTAGCGCTCGCCGTTCACATCCAGAAGACGGATAATCGCTGAAACATTATCCTTTCCCATAGGACAATCGACGATGGCCGATCTGCGCGACGTGAACCTGAACCGGCTGGCGATCTTCGTCGCGGTGGTCGATGCCGGCTCGTTGACGGCCGCGGCCGAGCGGCTCGGCCTCGCGAAGACGGTCGTCAGCACGCACATGCAGCGCCTCGAATCCGAGGTCGGCGCGAACCTGCTGGTGCGCACCACGCGACGGCTGAACGTGACGGATGCGGGGCGCGCGTTCTACGACGCGTGCCGCGACATCGTGCGTGCGACCGAAAGCGCGCTCGACGCGGTGTCGTCGGACGCGGGGCCGCTGCGCGGCACGCTGCGCGTGAGCGTGCCGATCGACTACGGCGCGCTGGTCGTCGCGCCGGCCGTCGTCGCGCTGCGCGACGCGCATCCGGGGCTCGACGTCGAACTGATCGCGAACGACCGCATCGTCGATCTCGTCGCGGACAACCTGGACGTCGCGATCCGCATCGGCCGCCTCGCGGATTCGAACTATCGCGCGGTGCAGCTCGGCGAATACGAGAAATGGCTGGTCGCGAGCCCCGCGTTCGTCGCACGGCACGGCCTGCCGCGCGACCCGGACGCACTCGCCGCGCTGCCGTTCGTGATGCTGTCGACGCTGTCGCGCCCGCACATGCTCGAACTCGACCACGCGCGCGGCGGCCACGCGTCGGTGCGCTGCGTCGCGCCGGTCGTGTCGAACACCGCGACGGCCTGCCGCGCGATCGCGCTCGCGGGCGGCGGCTTCGGGCTCCTGACGGATTTCTCGATCGCGGAGGATGTCGCGGCCGGCCGGCTCGTCCGGCTGCTGCCCGCATGGCGCTCCGCGCGGGCCGGGATTCACGCGGTGTATCCGTCGACGCGGTTGCCGTCGCCGAAAGTGCGCGTGTTCATCGACGCGATGAAAGCGAGGATCGGGGCAACGCGGGCCGCGCCTCTCGCACGCGCGACGCGATCGCGACGCGCGGACGATTGAAGGATCAACCGCCCGTCACATCGGCTTCACGATCGGGCGTGGTCCTTGCTTCGGGGTCCTGCAGGCTCGGCCGGCATCCGGCCCGGACCGCCTACCCCGCTTCCCGCAACGTCCCGAGCAGCACCTTCCTGCAACTCGCGACCATCTGCGCCTCCGGGTCGCGATACCCGGTGAGCAGCCACGCCGCGCCGACGTTCGTCATCGCGCCGACCAGCGCGAGCCCGACGAGCCGCTGCTCGGTGCGCTCGGCGGGCGTCACGGCCTCGCGCGCCGTGCCGATCGCCATGATCAGCTTGCCGAAGTCGATCAGCATCCGCTGGTACGTCATGTCGGTGTCCGCGCTCACGCCCATCACCTCGAGCAGCAGCACGCGCGCCGCGCACGGATCGCGCAGGAAGCCGAAGAACGCGGCGAGCCCCGCGTCGACGCGCTCGCGCAGATCGCCGCCGCGCTCGGCCACCGCCCGTGCGACCGCGTCGTGCAGGTGTTGCGCGTGATGCAGGTAGGTGCAGCGCAGCAGATCCTCGGTGCTGTCGAACGCCGCATAGAAATAGCGGTCGTTGAGCTTCGCCTCCTGGCAGATCGACCGCACGGTCGCCTTGCGGAAGCCGACCGTGCCGAACACGCGCGTCGCCGCGCGGATCAGCGCGTCGCGCCGCTCGGCGGCCCGCACCTCGGGCGCCACGCCGCCGTACGCCCGACCCCGTTTTTCCGTTTCGAGTGCTTTCTCCATTTCGCTATTTGACATCAGGACACCCGAAAACTAAAGTGGTGACGACCAACACCACAATAGACGCGCCGCCGGCGCAGCGCAAGCGGAACGGGAGGAACGACGGATGAAGGGTTTTTCCGGCAAGGTCGCCGCGATCACGGGCGCCGGTTCGGGCATGGGCCGCAGCCTCGCGGTCGAGCTCGCGCGGCGCGGCTGCGAGGTCGCGCTCGCCGACGTCAACGATGTCGGGCTCGCCGGCACGGCGGCCGCGTGCGCGAAGCACGGCGTACGCACGAGCACGCGGCGGCTCGACGTCGCCGACCGCGATGCGGTGCTCGCATGGGCCGATTTCGTGCGCGCCCAGCACGGCAAGGTCAACCTGATCTTCAACAACGCGGGCGTGTCGCTGGCCGCGAGCGCCGAGACCGCGCGCGTCGCCGATCTCGAATGGATCGTCGGCATCAACTTCTGGGGCGTCGTGCACGGCACGCAGGCATTCCTGCCGCATCTGCGCGCGTCCGGCGACGGCCACGTGATCAACACGTCGAGCCTGTTCGGGCTCATTGCGATGCCGACGCAGAGCGCGTACAACGCCACCAAGTTCGCGGTGCGCGGCTTCACCGAGGCGCTGCGGATGGAACTCGAACTCGACGGCGCGCCGGTCAGCGCGACCTGCGTGCATCCGGGCGGCGTCGCGACCAACATCGTCGACGCGAGCCGCGTCGACACCAGCATCCATGCGCTCACGGGCCAGGACGAAGCGACCCACCGCCGCCAGGCGAACCGCCTGATCAACGCGACGACGGCCGACGATGCCGCGCGGCAGATTCTCGCCGGCGTCGAGCGCAATGCGCGCCGCGTGCTGGTCGGCGCCGATGCGCGCCGCCTCGACAAGCTCGCGCGCCTGCTCGGCGCCGGCTACCAGCGGCTGATGCTGCGCCACGTGCGCCGCGCCCGCGCACGCAACCTCCGCCCGAAGGAAGTCCCCGTGGGAGAACGCGTCCATGCCCCGGCCGCACGCCCGACCACACCGACCAAGGATGCCGCATGACCTCGACGACGACCGATCGGCGCGACGCGCCGCCCGCCCCCGGCGACAGCCGCGACCTCGACGTGCTGATCGTCGGCGCCGGCCTGTCCGGCATCGGCGCCGCGTATCACCTGCAAAAGCGCTGCCCGTATGCGAGCGTCGCGATCGTCGAGGCGCGCGACGCCATCGGCGGCACCTGGGACCTGTTCCGCTATCCCGGCGTCCGTTCGGATTCCGACATGTTCACGCTCGGCTACAGCTTCCGCCCGTGGCACAGCGACAAGGCGATCTCGGACGGCCAGACGATCCTCGACTACATCCGCGACACCGCGCGCGCGTACGGCATCGACAAGACGATCCGCTACGGCCAGAAAGTGGTCGCGGCCGACTGGGATTCGAACCGCGCGCGCTGGACGGTGCGCATCGAGCGCACACGGAATGGCGCGGTCGACACGCTCATCTACACCTGCCGCTTCCTCTACATGTGCAGCGGCTATTACGACTACGACGGCGGCTACCTGCCCGACTGGGCCGGCATGGAGTCGTTCGAAGGCCGGATCGTGCATCCGCAGCAATGGCCGAAGGACCTGTCGTACGCGAACCGGCGCGTCGTCGTGATCGGCAGCGGCGCGACGGCCGTCACGCTGGTTCCGTCGATGGCGGCCGATGCAAAGCACGTGACGATGCTGCAGCGCTCGCCGACCTACATCGTGTCGCTGCCCGCGCGCGACAGGATCGCGAACGCGTTGCGCCGCGTGCTGCCGTCGCGGCTCGCGCACCGGCTCGTGCGCATGAAGAACGTGCTGCTGACGATGTACCTGTACAACGTGTCGCGCCGCAAGCCCGAGCGGACGAAGCAGTTCATCATCCGCGCGGCCGGCAAGCAGCTCGGCCCCGACTTCGACGTCGCGAAGCACCTGACGCCGCGCTACATGCCGTGGGACCAGCGCGTGTGCCTCGTGCCGAACGGCGACCTGTTCAAGTCGATCCGCGCGGGCCGCGCATCGATCGTCACCGACGAGATCGAGCGCTTCACGCCGACCGGCCTGAAGCTGAAGAGCGGCCAGCGGCTCGCCGCGGACGTGATCGTCACCGCCACCGGGCTGAAGGTGAAGATGCTCGGCGGCGCGCGCGTGACGGTCGACGGCCGCGCGGTCGATTTGCCGGAAACCGTGTCCTATAAAGGAATGATGTACAGCGACGTGCCGAACCTCGCGTCGTCGTTCGGTTACACGAACGCGTCGTGGACGCTGAAGGCCGAGCTGATCGCGCGCTACGTGTGCCGGCTGCTGAACCACATGCGCGCGAACGGCTACGACACCTGCGTGCCGCGGCTCGGCGCCGGTGACCTCGGCGACGTGCCGGCGGTGAACCTGAGCTCCGGCTACATCCAGCGCGCGGCCGGCATCCTGCCGAAGCAGGGGCACCGCAAGCCGTGGAAATTCCACCAGAACTACGTGCTCGATCTCGCGTCGCTGAAGTTCAGCGGGCTCGCCGATTCGGCCATGCAGTTCGAACGCCGCGCGACAACCGGCCCGGCCACCGGGCCGGTCGCCGAACCCGTACTCGAAACCCGTTGAGGCCGACATGAGCCATACGCTTCACCTGATCCAGAACGTGCTGCTCGGCGTCGTCGCGGTGCTCGCCGCGCTCGCGCTGTTTTCCGGCTACGTCGCGCGCCGCGTGACGCGCGCGTTTCCGCCCGAAGGCCGGTTC
The DNA here is from genome assembly GCF_905339595.1 of Burkholderia sp. BCC1977. Lineage (NCBI taxonomy): Bacteria > Pseudomonadati > Pseudomonadota > Betaproteobacteria > Burkholderiales > Burkholderiaceae > Burkholderia > Burkholderia sp. BCC1977. The sequence continues at coordinate 2,061 of NZ_CAJPGQ010000002.1, read as the reverse complement.
GTCGACATCGGCGGCGACCACCTCCACTACGTCGAGTACGGCAGCGGCCCGCCGCTCGTGTTCGTGCATGGGCTCGCCGGACAGTGGCGCAACTTCGCGTACCTGCCGCTCACGCGGCTCGCGCAGCACCATCGCGTGATCCTCGTCGACCGGCCGGGCGCCGGCCGCTCGCTGCGCGGCACCAGCTCGCAGGCGAACGTGTTCGCGCAGGCCCGCACGATCGCCGCGTTCATCGACGCGCTCAAGCTCGAGCGGCCCGTGCTCGTCGGCCACTCGCTCGGCGGCGCGATCGCGCTCGCGGTCGGCCTCAACCATCCGGAGCGCGTGAGCCGGCTCGCGCTGATCGCGCCGCTGTCGCACGAGCAGACCGAGCCGCCGGCGCCGTTCAAGCCGCTGATGCTGCCGTCGCCGCTGGTGCGCCGCTTCGTGTCGTGGACCTTCGCGATCCCGATGACGATCCTGACCGGCCGCAAGGCCGTCACCCAGGTGTTCGCGCCGGAAGCCGTGCCGCGCGACTTCCCGGTGAGGGGCGGCGGGCTGCTCGGGCTGCGCCCGCATGTGTTCTATGCGACGGCGACCGACCTGCTGTCGGCGCCCGTCGACCTGCCCGCGATGGAGCGCCGCTACGCGGACCTCTCGCTGCCGGTCGACGTGCTGTATGGCCGCGCCGATCCGATCCTGAACTGGCGTACGCACGGCGAGGCGCTGGCGCGGAAGTCCGCGCGCGTGCGGCTGACGGTCGTCGAAGGCGGGCACATGCTGCCGGTCACGATGCCGGACGCGACGGCGGACTGGCTGCTCGACGTCGCGGCCGCGCCGGTCGATGCGCCGACGCAGGGTGCACACGTCGAGCATTGAGCGTCAGCGGGCGGACGGGCCGAGTGCGCGGATGATGGCGGCGTGCCGCGGTGCAAGTGCAGGTGCAAGTGCCGGAGTCGGAGTCGGAGTCGGAGTCGGAGTCGGAGCCGGAGCCGGAGCCGGAGCCGGAGCCGCGGACATCGACGCGCGTGCCGTACGGCGGATTCCGTGCGGCGCCGCGACCGGTCGCCGGTCACGGTGCCGCGGTCACGCTTCGTCGTCGGGCAGCGACAGCCCGAGTTCCGTGATCACCTCGCGCGCGCTGCGGAACGCTTCGACCGCGGCCGGCGCGCCCGCGTACAGCGCGCTGTGCAGCAGCACCTCGCGGATCTCGACGAGGCTCGCGCCGTTGTTGAGCGCGCCGCGCACGTGCCCCTTCAGTTCCGTACCGCGGCCGAGCGCGGCCAGCATCGCGCACGTGCAGAGGCTGCGCGTCTTCAGGTCGATCCCGCCGCGCTGCCAGGTGCTGCCCCATGCGTGCTCGTTCAGCCAGTTCTGCAGCGGACGCGAAAAGCCGTCGAGGTCGCGCATCGCGCGCTCGACGAATGCCTCGCCCATGACTTCGGTGCGTCGCGCCTTGCCCTGTTCCCTGTCCTGTTCGCTCATGTCCGTGTCCTGTCTGGAGTGGTGGCCGCTTCGGCGTCGCCCGCGGCCGGGTGGGTTCGCGTCATGTTCAGCGTCCACGGACGTTTCGTCAAAGATGCGGCATTCGGATCGCCGCCGGCTGCGTCACACGCGAAACGCCGGGTCGAACGCTACGTAACATCCGGCCCGGCGTTACGGCGCCTTACGGGAACATCACGGCGCGCGCACCCGCACACCTGGCGCCCCCGTCTCGCGAAACCGCGATTCCTCCGTTTAAATCGCGCCGATCGCCTCGATTCTCGCAACAAAGCGCGGGCGCACGGCGCGAACGATGTCATGGCGCGAAATTTGCAGTAATGGCCCGGACACAACTTCCAATGTCGAGGGCACCATGCACCATTACTTGAAGAAGACGACGGTATCGCTGGCCGTCTTGTCGCTCGTCACGCTGTACGGCTGCGGCTCGGTCGACGGACCGGTCACGCCGTCGCTTAAGCCGAGCACGTCGGGGACGTCCGGCACGGGGACTTCCGGAACGTCGGGCGGCGGCTCGTCGGGGACGTCCGGCGGTGGTAGTTCGGGGACTTCGGGGACTTCGGGGACTTCGGGGACTTCGGG